>CAVUYS010000041.1:0-12157 GCA_963745745.1 uncultured Spirochaetota bacterium
GGTTCAGGCTCATGGCCGCGGCGTTCCGCCGGCCTGCTGGGCGCTGCTGGCGCCGGGGATGGCCACCACCGTGTCGCCATGGGCCCGGATCAGCCAGGCCAGGGCGACCTCCGCGGGGGAGACCCCGCGAGCCTCACCGATCCGGCGCAGCCCTCTATAAGCGGCCTGCTTTGGGCGAGCTGCTCGGGCCGGAAGGCTCGCAGGCGCCTGCGCAGTCCCGGCGCTCGAGGATCCGCCGCGGGTCCTCGTGGTAGGCGCCTCCCAGGACCCCCTGGGCCAGCGGCGAATAGGCGATGAGCGTGACGCCGAGTTCCCGGGCGGCCTCCAGGACGCCGTTGCCCTCGATGTCCCGGTGCACCAGGCTGTAGCGGACCTGGTTGGAGGCCAGCTCGATGCCTTCGCCGGCAAGCAGGCGGTGCGCCCGCCGCATCTGCTCGGCGGAGAAATTGCTCACTCCGATCGCCCGGACCTTTCCTGCCTTGCGCAGGGCGGCCATTTCCCGCAGCTGGGATTCCAGCGAGGACACGCTGTACGGGTTGTGGATCTGGTACAGGTCGATGGGGTATTCTCCCAGCGCCTCCAGGCGCCGGCCGATGGTGCGAGGGATGGAGCGCGCGGTGCGCAGCACCGGCAGCCATTTTGTGGCCACCACCACTTCGCCGGGCTTCTTCCCCAGCGCGCGCAGCGCGCCGGCCAAAGCCCTCTCCGAGGCCCCTCCCCCGTACGCTTCGGCGGTGTCGAACCAGTTGACGCCGGCCTCCAGGGAGGCTTGCACGATGTCCCTCATCTCGGGGGACTCCAGCACCGGCCAGTAGCGGCCGATCAGACCCTGCCCGCCGGAAAACTGCCAGCAGCCCAGGCCTATGGGGCTGATCCGGATGTCCGTTTGCCCTAAACGACGATTGATTATAGTGTTAGTCATATATGGCAAGATACCTCAGGGAACGGGAGGGTGGAAAGGGTCCACTTACTTTTTCCTTCCATTCAAATTACAATTCGGGTCACGGATATGTACGCCAGAATAGACGCTTCCATCCAGGACAAACTGAAGAAGATCGTGGGCGAGGAGAACCTGCTGCTCGTCAAGTCCGAGCGATGGAGCCGTACTCCCACGACGAGGTGGCCGAGTCTGCACCATGAGCCCGAAGCCGTGGCGCGGGTGACGACACCGAGCAGGTCGCGGCGATCATGAAGCTGGCCCAGGGGGAGCGCTTCCCGGTGACCCCCCGCGGGGCCGGGCAGGGCCTGAGCGGCGGCGCGGTGCCCGCGGCTGGGCGGGATCGTGCTCTCGCTGGAGCGGATGAACCGCATCCTGGAGATCGACAAGGAGAACCTGATGGTCACGGTGGAGCCCGGCGTGATCACCGGCAACCTGCACCGCGCCGTGGAGGGCGGGGGCTGTTCTACCCGCCCGACCCCGCCAGCCTCGACTCCTGCTCGATCGGCGGCAACATCGCGGAGAACGCCGGCGGGCCGCGGGCGGTCAAGTACGGCGTCACCAAGGACTACGTCGTGCGGCCTCGAGGCCGTGCTCCCGGACGGCGAGATCATCACGATGGGCGGCAAGGTGGTCAAGAACGTCACCGGCTACAACCTGATCCAGCTGCTGGTCGGCTCCGAGGGCACGCTGGCGGTCGTCACCAAGATCATGCTGCGGCTGATGCCGCTGCCCAAGGAGCGGATCGACCTGCTGGTGCCGTTCGACGATTTCCGCGTCGCGCCACGAAGTCGGTGTCGCGACATCATCGAGGCCACGCATCGTGCCGGTCGCCCTCGAGTTCATGGAGCGCGACAGCCTGCTCGCCTGCGAGAGGCTGCTCGAGCAGCGAGGTGCCCTTCCGACGACGCCGCCGCGCACCTGCTGATCACCCTCGACGGGGCCGACCGCGCGCACGATCGACGCCGACAGCGAGCGGATCGGCGAGATCTGCCTGGACAACGGCGCGCTCGACGTGCTGGTGGCCGACAACACCCCGACGCGCGATCGGCTCTGGGAGGCGCGCAAGAAGCTCATCGAGGCCGTCAAGCACCTGAGCCCGCAGAAGATCATGGAGACCAGGACGTCGTGGTGCCGCGCTCCGAGATCCCGGCGCTGCTCGACGAGGTCAAGGAGATCGCGAGCGAAGAGGCGCTGCAACATCATCAGCTTCGGCCACGCCGGCGACGGCAACGTGCACGTCTGCGTGGTCAAGGACATGGACGACGAGGCCTGGCGCAACAAGATGCCCCAGGCGGCCGAGCGCATCTACACGGCTGCGTGGGCCTCGGCGGCATGATCACGGCCGAGCACGGCGTCGGGCTGACCCGCAAGAGTTTCCTTTCGCTGGGGCTGGATCCCGCCCAGATCCAGCTCATGCGCCAGATCAAGGAGGACTTCGATCCCCGCTACCTGCTGAACCCGGGGAAGATTTTCGCCTAGCCCCGCTGGAGAATCTCCCGCAGGGCGCCCACCAGGCGCTTCGCGTTTTCCACCTTGGCCCCGTAGCCCATCAGTCCGATCCGCCAGACCTTGCCGGCCAGCGGCCCCAGGCCGGCGCCGATCTCGATCTTGCGCTCCTGGCGCAGGCGGGTGCGGGTCCGGGCATCGTCCACCCCGGCCGGGATGCCCACCGCATTCAGCATGGGCAGGCGATGGGCCGGGGCCACGATCAGGGGCAGGCCCAGCCCCTCCAGGCCGGCCACGAGCGCCTCGTGGGCCTGGCGGTGGCGTTCCCAGGAGCGCTCCAGTCCTTCCTCCTCCATCAGGAGCAGGGCCTGGTACAGGGCGTAGACCATGTTGATCGGCGGGGTGTGGTGGTAGGCCCGTTTCTCCCCTCCCCAGTACTTGTCCAGCAGGCTCAGGTCCAGGTACCAGTTGGGCACCTTGCCGCGCCGCTTTCGCAGAGCCTCCACTGCTTTCGGGGAAAAGCTCACGGGAGACAGTCCCGGCGGGCAGGACAGGCACTTCTGCGAGCCGCTGTACAGCGCGTCCACGCCCCAGTCGTCCGCCTCCACCGGGATCCCTCCCAGGCTGGTGACCGTGTCCAGCAGGTAGAGGGTCTCCCGCCCCTGCAGGAGCTTGCCGACCTCCGCGGCCGGGTTGACCACCCCCGTGGAGGTCTCGGCGTGCACCATGGCCAGCAGCTTGTAGCTTTTCTCCTTGAGCTTGCGGGCCACCGCCTCCGGAAGCACCGGCGTGCCCCACTCGAACTCCAGGCTGTCCACCCTGGCGCCCAGGCGGGTAGCCATGTCCTGCATCCTGCCGCCGAAATAGCCGTTGATCAGGATCAGCACCGCATCCCCAGGCTCGATCAGGTTGGCCAGGCAGGCCTCCATTCCCGCCGTGCCGGTGCCCGACAGCGGCAGGGTGAGCGCGTTGCCGGTTCGCATGACCTTCTGCAGCAGCCTCTTGACCTCATCCATCAGGCGGATGAAGTAGGCATCCATGTAGCCCAGAGTCGGCCGGCTCAGGGCGGCGTATACCTCCGGCGGCACGCTGGAGGGCCCTGGCCCCAGCAGCAAAACCTCGTCGATTCCTTCAAGCAGGCTTTTCATAGGAGCGTCATTATAGCGACGAGGTCGGCCGGCCGCAACCCGGGCATTCGAGAATCCGGGGCTATCTGAACCGCGGGTAAGCGTAGTATTTTTGAAAGATGCCGCCGGCCGTTCGCCCCTTCGGCGCCCTGCGCTCGCTCCTGACGGTTGTCGCCCTGGCCGCGCTGGGGGCCTGCAGCAGCCTGCCTTGGGACATCACGGCTTTCGAGCTCGGACTGCCCGTGCCGCGCTACCCGGTGAGCTTCGAAGGCAACGTTACGGTGCCCACCCGAGACGGTGTCCTGCTGTCGGCCGATCTGTACCATCCCGCGGCCCGGGGCGCTTTTCCCGCCATCCTGATCAGGACCCCCTATGACAAGCGCAATCCCGGCTACGGCTACCCCATCATCGGCGGCGTGTTTGCCTCGCAGGGCTACGTCGTCGTGATCCAGGATGTGCGCGGCAAGTTCAAATCGCAGGGTGAGTTCTACCCCCTGGTCAACGAGGCGGAGGACGGCGCGGACACGATACAGTGGGTCGCCCGGCAGGCCTGGTGCAACGGCCGGGTCGGCATGTTCGGCGTTTCCTATTTCGCCAGCACCGAGTGGCTGGCCGCCCCGGCCGCCGGGCCGGAGCTGCGCACGATCGTCCCGATATTCAGCTCGCAGAACGGCTACGACAGCTGGTTCTCCCGGGGGGCGTTGAAGCTCAGCATGACCCTGTCCTGGCACCACCAGAACGACACGAAGACGACCCGTCCCCTTCACCCCGCCCGCTGGCGCAATGGCATGTGGACGATTCCTCTGGCCAGGGCGGACGACGCGATGGGAGCGCACAATCCCATCTACGAGGACTTTCTCAAGCATCCGGTTCCGGGCCCCTTCTGGGAGCGGATGCGCGCGGACGACAAGGCCGCCAGGATCAGCATCCCGGTGCTGGCGATCGCGGGCTGGTACGACCCGTTCCTGCCCCGCATGCTGGAGGACTACCGCCGGCTGCGCGAAAGAGCCGGCGGCGAGGCCCGGAGTCAAAGCCAGCTCATCATCGGGCCGTGGACCCACACGATCGAGTCGCAGTTCCACGATTTCGAGACGGGGCCGCAGGCGCGTTTCCTCCGGCAGCTGCCGATGATCCTGCGCTGGTACAACCGCTGGCTGAAGGACGAGGACAACGGCGTCGACCGGGGAGGGCCGGTGCGGCTGTTCGTGATGGGCCGCGGCCAGTGGCGGGTGGAGCGGGAGTGGCCGCTGGCCCGCACGCTCTACACCTCCTACTACCTGCACAGCGGCGGCTCCGCCAACGGCAGCGCGGGCGACGGGCGGCTGGACCTGACCAGGCCGCGGGGAGAGCGGCCCGACGCCTTCGTGTACGACCCCCGGGACCCGGTGCCGACCATCGGCCTGAGCGCCCGCCGCGTCATATCGCCGGGACCCAGGGAGCAGCACAAGGTGGAGCGCAGGCAGGACGTATTGGTGTACACCAGCCAGGCCCTCACCCAGGAGATGGAGATCACCGGCCCGGTTCGACTCGTGCTCTATGCCTCCTCCAGCGCCCCCGACACGGACTTCCGGGCCACCCTGGTGGACGTCCTGCCCGACGGCACTCCGATAGATCTGTGCTCCGGGATTGTCCGGGCGCGCTTCCGGGAGTCCCTCGACAAGCCGAGCTACCTCGAGCCCGGCAAGGTGTACCGCTTCGAGATCGAGGTAGGGGCAACCAGCATTTCCCTCGGGCCGGGCCACCGGATCAGGCTGTACGTGTCCAGCTCGGACTTCCCGCGCTACGACCGGAACCTGAACACTCCAGAGCCCTTCGCCCTGGGCCAGACGGTGGAAACGGCGCGGCAGACCGTTTTTCATGACGCCGGGTACCCTTCCCGTCTCGTGCTCCCGGTAATTCCCGCCGGCAAAACCCACCGATGAGACCCTTGGGGGGATTCTTCCGCCCCCTGGGCGACGCGGAGGTGGACCTCCTGCATGACAGCGTGATGGGACTGCTGGAAAACCCCGGGATGCGGATCGAGAACGGGGAGATCCTCCAGGCCCTGCGGCGCAAAGGCGCGCGGGTGGACCAGGCTTCCCAGACCGCGCGTTTCCCCCGGCCCCTGCTGGAGGAGACCATCGAGATCGCGCGGCGCGAGGAGCAGGCCCGCCTGCGGGAGGAGCCTTCCGGCGCCCGGTCTCCCTGGCAGCTGACCTTCTCCTGGCACACCCCCTTTGCCGAGCGCACCCCTCCCGTGCAGGCGAGCATCGGCGGCGGCGCCCCTCTGTACTACGACCACCGGCAGAAGGCCAACCGGTACGCCACCGGGGAGGATTTCCTGCGCACCGTGCAGCTGGCCGAGGGAATCCCCGAGATCGTGACCGTGGGCAATGGTGTCCACTACCTGAAGGAAGCGGACGGCAGCGAGGTGCCCCCCAAGATGGTCGCCATCAAGGGCGCCGCCGCCGTGGCCAGCCACTCCTCCAAGCCGGGCTGCACCTCCATCATCGACGCGCGCCAGCTGCCCTTCCTCATGGAGATGGGCCGGATCGTGAAGGGCTCCGCCGAGGCGTTCGTGCGCAACCCCATCCTGGTCAACATCCACGACACCGAGAGCCCCCTGCGGGTGACCCGCCCCGAGGCGTCCCTCATTCTGGAGATGGCCCGGCGGAAGCTTTCCATCTTCATCCTGCCCATGCCCATGTCCGGCATTTCCACTCCCGTGTACCCCATCTGCTCGGCCATCGTGGGAGCGGCGGAAATCCTGGGCGTGTGGGCCGCGGCCAAGGCGGTGCGGGAGGACTGCCCCGTGCAGGCCCGCTGCGTGTCCGGCGTGCTGGATCCGGCCACGGGCGCGGCCTGCTTTGCCACTCCCGAGGCCACCCTGATCGACCTGGCCGTGGCCCAGCTGTTCCGCGAGCGCTACGGCGGCCGCTGCGGCACGGGGGTGGGCCTCATCGACGCCCCCGTGCCGGGGCCGCTGTCCATCTTCGAGCGGACCTTCAAGGCCACGGCCACCAACCTGGCCGGGGAGCCCGCGTTCCCCGTGGGCATCATCGGCGGGGCCGTGGTCTTTTCCCTCGAGCAGGTCATCCTGGACCTGGACATCGCCTCCTACCAGCACCAGCTCTGCCAGGGCATCGGCGGGGATCAGTTCAGCGACAGCCTCGAGCTGATCCGGGAGAGGGGCATCGGCGGCCTCTACCTGGACACCGATCACACGGCCGCGCACTTCCGGGAGTGCCTGGCCATTCCGCGGGTCATGACCCGCCTGAAGAGCACCGAGGTGGCCAACGCCCTGGCCCACGATCCGGTGGAGGCGGCCCACGAGCGGTGCCGGGAGATCCTTTCCCGCACCCCGCTGTTCACCATCGACGAGGAGCGGCGCGGGGCCATAGAAGCGGTGGTAGAGCGGGCGGACCGGGAGCTGGCGGAGCTGCGCGGCGCCCTGGAGTGAGGGGGACTAGGGCTTTTTTTCTTCCGGCGGTTTGAGGCCGCGAAAGCTGACCAGCAGACTCAGGTCGTAGACGATCTTCAGCCCGCCGGCGATCAGGAACGGCACGCCCAGCAGCGAGCGGCTGGCGAGCAGGAGCCCGGTGAGCACCGGCGCGAGCGAGGCGCCGATCGTGCGGGCGACGCCGGTGACGCCGGCGGCGGCCGAGCGCTCGTCGGGGGCGACCACGGCCATGGTGTAGGACTGGCGGGTCGGCACGTCCATCTGCGAGATGCTGAAGCGCAGCAGCAGCACGCGATGGCCAGCGGCAGGGTGGGCATCAGCGGCACGAGCATCAGCAGCACGTTGGAGGGCAGGTGGGTGAAGACCATGGTGTTGATCAGCCCGATGCGGCGCGCCAGCCACGCCGCCAGAGAGCGCCGAGATGCCGGCCAGGATGTTGGCGCCGAAGAAGATGCTGCCCAGCATGGCCGGCGTCGACGCCGAAGCGCACGTGGAACCAGTAGGCCACGAGGCTCTGGACCACGAAGCCGCCGGCGAAGGCATCCAGGGCGAACAGGGCCGAGAGCTTCGGAAGACCACGCTTCCGCGAGCGGTGCAGCCCCAGCCAGGGCGCGCGAACGAGGCGCGGCGGTCTCGGCGCTCGCTGCGGCCGGCGGCCTCGACGGCCGGGCGAGAGCCGCGTGAACAGCAGGAGCAGCGCCAGCGCCCGAGCGCGGCGTAGCCCAGGACGACCACCCGGTAGCTGTCGAGCGGCCGAGCCCGCCGCGCCTGGCAGCGCCTGGGCCAGCGCAGCCCGCCGGCCAGCGCGCCCAGCGCGGTGGCGAACGAGCCGACCAGGTTGTACCAGGCGAAGACGCTGCGTGCGCCGCTCGTCGGGACGCAGCTGCGACAGCGCCGCCTGCTCGATGGACAGGAACGGGCCGACCTCGTTGCCGCTGGGGCTGATCACGCCGATGGTGGCGGCCAGCCAGCAGGAGCCAGAAGTTGCGGGTGACGGCGAAGAGCACCCCGGCCAGCGACCATCAGCGCCGCGCCGAGCGATCAGCATCCGCCGCCGGCCGATGCGGTCGGCGGTGGTGGTGATCCACAGCGAGATGAGCGTGTCGCCGACCAGGGTCAGGGTGAGCAGCAGGCCGATCTGCCGCTCGCTCAGCCCGGCCTCCGCCAGGTAGAGCACCAGCACCACCGACAGGAAGCCGTAGGCGAACAGCCGCAGGATGCGCGTGGCAAACAGAACGCGGACATCGCGGGGCACGCCGCGTCGGGGCTGCATTTCTGCGATTCTGGCAGGCGAGCGGCTTTTGCGCAAGTCGACGATGCGGACCGGCCTGCGTATATTGAACCGGGACCGCAAATCCATGACCCAGGTCGAACAACTGGCCGCTTCCGCGCCAGGCAGCCCCTGAGGCAGGCCGGCAGGTGATCCTCCTGAAGCTGAAGCGGATCTACGAGCCGGCGGAGGAAGCCGACGGAGCCCGTTTCCTGGTCGAGCGGCTCTGGCCCCGCGGGGTGAGCAAGGAAGCGGCCCGGCTGGAGGATTGGCTGAAGGAAGCGGCCCCCAGCCCCGAGCTGCGGAAGTGGTACGACCACGATCCGGCCAAGTGGCGGGAGTTTCGCCGCCGCTACCGCGCCGAGCTGGCCGGCGCCGCCGAGCCCCTCGCCGCGCTGCGCGCGGCCGCCAGGCAAGGTCCCGTGACCCTGGTGTTCGCGGCCAGGGACCCGCAGCGGTCCAGCGCCAGGATTCTGAAGGAGTTCCTGGAACAGGAAGCCGGCGGCGTCCCCGACTGCCCGCCGCCAGCGGCGCCGGAGCTGCCGGCTCCCTTCTCCAGGGTGCTGGCCTTGAGAAAGCCCCACAGCAGAAGGGCGGCGCCCACCGATCTCTGCAGGGTACAGGCCGATCGTCTCCCCCGCCCTGGCCCGGCCGCCCGCCGCGGCGATGACCAGGGTTCCCGCGGCGATCAGCGCGTTGGCCCAGACCCGGTAGCGGTACTTTCTGTTCGGCAGAAAGCGGATGATGGAGTACAGCGCGCCTCCCAGGAGGAACACCGTCCCCGGGATGTTGAGGAACAGGGACATGATGCGGGGAAAGGTCCCCGCGGCGCCCAGTCCCTTGCCTCCGACGGTGATTCCCGCCACCAGGCTCTCCTCCGCCAGGCTGCGGGTGAAGGAACCCGCCAGGAACACCGCGGTAGCCGCCAGCAGATAGGCGAGGAACAGCCGCCCCCACAGCGGTTTCCGGAAGACGAGAAAAAGAACTCCCAATCCCAGGAATCCGACCAGCGAGGCGGCCATCACGATGTAGATCCTGTACACGGTGTGGTTCCAGCTCCCCTGTGTACTCGGAGTAGGATTCCATGAAGGCCGCGGCCGCGTAGATCAGGAAGCCGATCGCCCAGGCGAGCTGGTGCGGACCACGCCGGGCCGCGTACTGGCGCACGAGCAGGGCGGTGAAGACCGTGCCGATGACTGCCGTGGCCAGGGGCCAGGACCAGTGCGACCAGAACTGGTAGCCGTCATCGCCGGCGATGGTAGCGCAAGGAGCGGCCCGTGCCTACTGCCCCGTGCTCTATTTACTGCCTGGCCCGGTTGTCGTACGACGGTGGAGGAGGCTGGACATGGACGCTCCTATCCGCTTCGTCATCGTCGGCTCGGGGAACATGGCCTCGACCTGTGCGGCGGATATGATCCGCAAGTACCTCGTCCGCCTCGCTGGTCGGGGTGGTTTCCCGCAGCCTCGGCGGCCTGCCGCCCTCGGTCGGAGGAGCCGGTGGAAGTCCGCCGCTCCCTGGCGGAGATCAGGTCGGATTTCCAGGTCGTAATGGCCACCCCGAACGGCCCCTCACCGCGAAGGCGCGGTGGAAGCCGCGCCGTTGGGAGAGCACGTTTTTTCGGAAAAGCCCCTGGACATCAGCCTGGAGGCCCCATCGCTGCGATCATCGACTAGCTGCAGGAGGCAGCGGGTCGAAGCTCGGCGTCTGCTTCCAGCGCGGCTGAGCCCCGACAATGCGGCCGTGAAGCGGTTGCTCGACGAGGGAAGGTTGGGCAGAAATCTACGCCGCGGACCTGGCGGTGAAGTTCTGTCGCGATCAGGCCTCTATCGACAGCGCTGCCTACCGGGCACTCTGGGGATCGACGGCGGAGGGCCGTTCATGCAGCAGGCCTCCCACCAGGTCGATCTGTACCGCTGGCTGTTCGAAGAAGCCCGAGCGGGTCCTGAGCCTGATGGGGACCCTGGCCCACCGCATGGAAGCGGAAGACCACGGCGCTGCCCTGCTCGAGCACCCCGGAGGCATGATCGGGACCATGGTCGCCTCCACCGTGGCGCGGCCGGGTTTCCCGGCGCGCCTGGAGATTCACGCCGAAGCCGGTTCCCTCACCCTGGAGAACGACCTCATAACCCGGTGGCAGGTGCCGGGCCTGGACAACCCCTCGAGGCCTCCGGCGGCGGCGATCCACAGCGGCGCGGGGAGCGCGGCGGTAGCCGACACCTCGGGGCACGAGGCGATCCTCGCCGACTTCATCGCCGCGATCCGGGAAGACCGGGAGCCGGCGGTCAGCGGGGAGTCGGCCCGGCGAACCACGGAGCTGATCCTGCAGATCTACAGGGCCGGCGGAAAATGACGGGAAGGAACATGGAAACACTGGCGCTGCAGGGCGGACCCAAGACCAAGACGACCCCCTTCGGGCACGGGCGAAGGTTCGGGGAGGAGGAAAGGAGGGAGGTGCTGGAGGTGCTCGGACAGCGACGTGCTGTTCTACGTCTTCGGCTCCAAGGTCAAGGCGATGGAAGCGAAGATGAAGCGATGTACGGGCTCAAGCACTGCAGCGGCTGCTCTTCCGGGACCGCGGCGGTGCACATCGCCCTGGGCGCCCTGGCCGTCGGCCCGGGCAGGGAGGTGATCACCTCCTCGATCACCGACATGGGCACGCTCACCGGCGTCCTGTATCAACAGCTGATCCCCCGCTTCGCCGACATCGACCCGCAGACCTACAACCTGGATCCCGCGGAGCGTGGCCGAAGCTCATCAACCCGCAGACCGGGGCCATCGTCGTCGTGCACCACGCGGGCCTGCCGGCGGATATCGAGGCCATCCTGCGGCTGGCGCGGGACAGGAACATCCCCGTGATCGAGGACTGCGCCCAGGCCCATTTCACGAATGGAAGGGCAGGCTCCTGGGGACCTTCGGCGACCTGGCGACCTTCAGTTTCAACCACTTCAAGCACATCACCACCGGCTCGGGGGGCGCGGTGCTGACCAACCGCGACGACCTCGAGGAGCGGATCCGGCTGTTCGTCGACAAGTGCTACTTCCGCGACGGCAGGAAGCGGAACCCATATTTCCTGGCCCCCAACTACCAGATGACGGAGCTGCAGGGCGCGGTGGCCGTGGCCCAGCTCGGCAAGGTGGAGCGGATCGTGCAGGCGCGCCGGGCGCTGGGCGCCCGGCTGATCGCCGGCCTGCGCCAGCTCCCGGGGTCATCCCCCAGAAGATTCCGGCAGGGGCGGAGCACAGCTTCTTCCTTTTCGTGGTGCGTCTGGACCCGGGGCTCATCAGGGTCCCCGTGCCTGAGTTCTGCCGGGCCCTGGAGGCCGAAGGCATCCCCTGCGAGCCGAACAAGATCACCGGGGGCATGCCGGTCTACCGCTACGACGTCTTCCAGAACCGCTCCGCCTTCCCGGACAGCAGGCTGCCCTTTGTTTCGAGGGACCTCGGTCCAACATCTCCTACCCCGCGGGCCTCTGCCCCATGGCCGAGGAGGCGTTCGAGCACACCTTCAACCTGAACGTCAGCGAGTTCTACTCCGACCAGGACATCGACGACATGGTGAAAGGCGTGGCCAAGGTGGCCCAGGCCTATTCGCTTTAGCCCTTGACCGCGCCGGTGATCAGGCCGCCGATCAGGTGCCTGCTCAGGAAGATGAAAATGATGACCACCGGGATGGTGGTGATCACCGAAGCGGCCATCATCTGCCCCCATTTGATGGAGAACTGGCCGACGAAGGACTGAATCATCCCCACCGGCAGCGTCCGCATTGCGTCCTTGTCCATGAGCGTGAGGGAGATGATGAACTCGTCCCAGGCCATGATGAAGGTCACGATGGCCGTGGCCGTGAGACCCGGCCGGACGTTCGGCAGAATGACCCGCAGCATGGCCTGCATCCGGTTGCAGCCGTCCACCTTGGCCGAATCGTCCAGCTCGCGGGG
>CAVUYS010000042.1:0-20151 GCA_963745745.1 uncultured Spirochaetota bacterium
AGGTTCAAGAAAACACAAAACTGAAACTCTTGTCTCTATCCTCTCCCGACCGTCGGCCGTCCAGCTATTGGAGAGCCGGCTTGCTGAACATCGGGAAGAAGTAGATACTGGTTCGGAGGCAGCAGGTCAACCGTTCGTTGGGCGCTTCGGTAGGTCATCGTTACGTGGCAATCTACGATGAGTAGATACAATATTTTCATCAGCTCTACTATAGATGACCTGAAAGAAGCCCGCGCAGGTGTGGACCAAGAACTCCAAGAAATGGAGATCTTTGAGCCGGTTCGAGTCGAGAAGCTGCCTGCTTCAGAAGAAACTAGTCGACGCGTATGCCTTCGCGAAGTGGCGGACGCCGATGCAGTCGTACTGATTCTAAAGGAGCGGTATGGCTTCGTACCAGAAGGCAATAATCCTGATAAGCTCAGTGTCACGCATCTCGAGTACCGCGAAGCCAGACGGCTAAAGAAACCCGTCTTTGCCTTTTTTGCCGACGGCGCACAGCCCGAAACTCAGCTATCATCGTTCATTCGGGAGCTGAGCGACTTCGACGAGGGAGTGCTCAGGAAGAAGTGGATCACAACACGAGAACTGCGGGACGCAGTACGACGAGCGCTGCTATTTTGGATTGCTCGCTCCGCCAGAGAGACCAAGTCCCGTGAGTCTCAGCAAAAGGCCGAAAGCGCATTAAGTCGAGACGCCAAGTTCGGTCGGCTTCTCATAGTCTCAGACCCCGCCAGCCTGCAAGATTACAGGCTTCAAAGCTGGCGCCGAATTCTTCTCGAACAGCTCTTTCGAGATTGTAAACACAAGCTTCTTCCGACTCCAAATCTAATAGAGGATCAGGAGCTAAGACCCGGTGACGGGCCTGTTCTTAGCCTCCGAATTCGCACTTCTTCACAGCCAGGACGATTAGATTTGGCTGTCAGTGTGGCGGATCATCCACAGTTGTTTCTTCCTGGTCCGCTCGAACTCGACGCTGCACTCACCGAAGATGGAGCACGATTCGCAGCGTTCTGCTCGCTTGCGTTGGTGCTGCTTGTAGCTGACGATTGGTCTGGTGCAATCGACCAACTCCTCAAGGTCTCAGGGCTCCGCGGTGCAAGTAGCCGAACCCGCACCCGAGTACTTTCCGCCACTGCGTATGTGTCGATGTCGCATCAAGGGCAGCGCAGCGCAGAGATCGTTATGCGTATTCTCGCTCTCCCCAAGCTTGATTCTCATGTGGTTAGCGCTGGTGCTATGGCCCTTATATCCGCAGAGTTGCGCCTGGGGCACGCTATGGCACGGCACGCGCTCGGCGAAACCGAAAAGCTTGCTTTCCAACTATTGACGACAGCTCTCACCCAGGAGCCAACTGCGGCCGAACATATCTACAATCTAGCTCGCCAGTCTTTCAAGCTCGATGGCCTTATTGCTATCGCGTTCTATCGTGAGCTCTTGCATACAGATCCTTCCTACGAGGAGCGCTGGTATTTCCATAGGGACTTGGGACTCATCCACTTTAATCATGGAGATCATCGATCCGCTGCGAAGCACTATGACCATGCGTGCTACCTCAAGGACAACGATTCGGAATTGTTCCGAATGGCGGGCGATGCCTACTATTACCGTGGTCGCTGGGCCGCTGCCCTTCTTCGCTACGAACGTGCTCTATCAATTGAACCGGTTGAATCTTACTTCCTGGATGCCAAAGTCGATTTCTGTAGAGCCCGATTGCCTAACGAAAGCTACCGAGACACGGCGTTCCGGCGCGAGCGGGATGTTAGCCATCGCTTTTCAGGCGCCGGAGTACGCGCCGCAGAAGCCGGACAACGATGGTTGGCCCAGCCTCTTTTTCATTCGCGAGAAGACTCTGCAAGTTAGACTTTGAAGCCGAGAGATGGCTCGCGCTCTACGCTAACAGACGGGGAGCTTACGCGGAGGCCGCGGAACACCTCAGGGGAGCGACTAGCTCGTTGTTCCAGAAGACCCGTCCGTTCGGCTAAACCTCGTAGTGAACCTAATATTCCAGAATGGCGGTCAGTTCGACGAGAAAGCAAAGAACCACGCCAAGATAGCAGTCTTTCATGGTGGGCCGGAGGCGCTCAATCAGTTTCGGCTCCGACTCACTAACAGCGAGAACGCGCTTCAACTCTGTGAGCATTTCCGAGTGCTATTGGACGTAGTTCGGTCCGAGCAGGATAAATGGAGGGAACGGAGAAGAAATGTTCTAGAGCCAGCGTTCTTTGGCGGGGTTATTCATTTTGAATTCCGTCCGTGACTGCGGGGCACGCAGTTACCAAATGCATCCGGATGCGCAGCTTGGCGCGAATTTACCTATTACGCGCAGGTTAACCATGGAGTTTGCCATAAACCACACGGATCTGCCGTTTGCTTCAGGTAGTGCTCACGGATCAGAAGCTTCACGGTTCGGACGTCCCCGGCGGCGACTGTGGGCCTTGCTGCGCTAGCCTCCTTTGCTCGACCCCATGGACGTCTTCTTGGTTTCTTTTGCTTGAGCTTCTTGATCTGCTCATCCTTCAGGGCTTCTTCCGAAGTCTGAAAGAGGAGTGTGTCTGGCAGCATAGCTTTCATAGCTTCGCAGATGCAAAAGCGGCGATCCGGCAGTGGATCGAGTGGTACAATGCCGGGCGTCCGCATCAATCGTTAGGCTATCGAAGTCCGCGCGAGTTTCGCGCGCAGCAACAGCTATCGGTGGCTTGAAAAATGGGGAGCATTACAGGGGCCTGCCCACTTGTTGGGGTCCCGACATGGCGAACGGCGTAGTTTCTCCGAGAAATCTTTCACATTTCGTTTCACACCGCAGATTCGGACTTATTCCCAAATCTCGTCCACGATATCCGCCCAGGCCTTCAGGTGGTCCAGGTCCCAGTGGGTGTAGTTCTCCTGCACCGCCTCGTCCATCCACCCCAGGATGGCCCGAATCTTGGCCGGGTCCTGGCCGGAGTTGCGCACAATCGTGTTGATCGTGTGCCGGAAGGAGTGCGGGCTCAGGTGCCGGGCCTGCCAGTCGATGCCGGCCCGCTCCATCGCCGCGCAGAAGCGCTTGCGCCACCAGGTCTCCCCGATGTGGGAGCCGTCGTCGTAGCCGAACACGTAGTCCTCAAGGGTGGTGCGGACCGATTCGGCCCGCAGCCGGTACAGCCTGTGGATCGTTCGGGAGGAGATCGGCACCACCCGCAGGTGGTCCCATTTGGGCGGCCCCATCTCCTGTCCGCCCTTCCAGGCCTCGCACACGGCCACAGCACTGCCGGTCGAAGTCGATGTGCTGCCAGCGCAGCGCCAGAATCTCCCCGCGCCGCAAGCCCGGTCACGGCGGCCAGGTAGAAGCAGGTAGCGTCCCGAATGTCCCGCCAGGGGCCGTGGCCGTGGTCAGGAAACAGCCGGCGCAGCTCCTCCGCGGTGAAAACCCCGCGCTCCTCCTTGCGGTACTTCACCTTGCCCACGCCGGCGGTCGGGTCCCGGGTGATCTCCTCCCGGTAGAGCGCCTCCCGGAAGATCACCTTCACCACCCCCAGGGCCTTGTTGGCCGTGGCCGGGGCGTTCTTCGCCAGAAGCCGCGAGCGCAGGTCCAGCACGTCCGCCCGGGTGATCTCGGACAGCCGCTTGGCGGCGAACGGGTCGCTCAGGATATGGTTTTCCAGCCGCTGGCGCTGAATCCGGGCATGCCGCCGGGTGATGCTCTTGCCCTCTTCCTGCAGCCGGCGGATGTGCGGGCAGCGGTCCCAAACGAAAAACGGCTCGGCGTAGAGGCGGAAGCTCAAGTGGCGCTGGCGGCTGATGGCCCTCGGCGCTCCGCAGCAGCTCGACGACGTAGGCTTCGGCCTTCCCGCGCGTGGTCTGGCCGGTGGTGTGGAAGGTCTTCCCTCCGGCCAGCCGGTAGTACCAGAGCTGGCCCCGCTTCCACAGCAGGTACGGCCGCTTCACGGGCCGCTCCGTTCACAGTTCTTTCACAAAGTCCGTGGAAGCCGACAGGCTCTCGGCGGCCGACAATCGGTAGGTATTGATAGTGCGAAGTAAATTAGGAATGGGCAATGCGCGATTCGAACGCGCGGCCTTTGGCTCCGGAGGCCAACGCTCTATCCAGCTGAGCTAATTGCCCGGGTCAGCGACACGAATACGTTAATCACTTTGCCCGAGGCTGTCAACCGCGGTGCGATGGTGCGTGCACTTCCCTTGACACCTCGCATCCCGGCCGCTATGCTTGGCCCCCGATGAAGCTCACCGGCCGCAACCGCTCGACCTTTCTGACCTTCCTGGGCGTGGGTCTGCTGGTGGGCAGCCTGGCCTGGGAGCTGCTGGAGAGGATCCTGGCGGCCTTCGGCTCCGAGCTTCGCTTGGGGGTGGGGCCCGTGGGCTTCGACTTGTCCGTGCTGGCCGTCTCCCTGGTGGTCAACCCGGGCACCTTGCTGGGGGCCCTGGGCGGGATCCTGCTGTTTCGGGTTCTGTAAGACACAAAATCGATGGAAACAATCATTCTGGCATCCGGCTCCCCGCGGCGGCAGGAGCTGCTCGCGAAAGTGCGCATCCCCTTCAAGGCCTTTCCGCCGAACATCCCTGAGGAGCTCGACCATATCCCCGACATCTCCGAGCGGGTGCGCCAGATCGCGCTGAAAAAGATCGAGGCTGTCGTGGCCGGCTTTCCGCAGGATTCTCCGCGCTGGGTGCTGGGCCTGGACACCCTGGTGGAGCTGGACGGCCAGGCCCTGGCCAAGCCGACCGGACCGGAGCAGGCCGCGGAAATATTGAAGAAGCTCTCCGGACGGGTGCATCGGGTGTACACGGGCATCGGGCTGCTGCCCGTCCGCGGGGCCCCGATGGACCTGCGCTGCGTGGCCACGGAGGTCAAATTCGCAACGATGACGTCGCAGGAGGTGGAAGCCTACGTGGAAAGCGGGGAGTGGTCCGGGGTGGCCGGGGGCTACCGCATCCAGGAGCGCGGGGGGTTTTTCGTGGAGTGGATCCACGGCTCCTACAGCAACGTGGTGGGCTTGCCACTGGAGACGTTTTATGGCATGTTGAAGCACAACCAATACCCGCTGGCTTGAAAAGCGGGTAAATTCCCGTCCCCCTTGCGGGGGATGAGGCTCAAGAGAAGGCGCGGCTTACGGCCGCATCAGGAGGAGGACGACCTTGGCTGTCGTTACAATGAAGAACCTGCTCGAGTCCGGAGTCCACTTCGGGCACCAGACCAAGCGCTGGGATCCCCGGATGAAGAAGTACATCTTCGCCGAGCGCAACGGGATCCACATCATCGATCTGCAGAAGACCATCGTGGCCATCAAGGAGGCCTACGAGGCGGTGCGCAAGACCGTGCTGGCGGCAAGAGCGTGCTGTTCGTCGGCACCAAGAAGCAGGCCCAGCAGGCCGTGGAGCGCGAGGCCCAGCGCTGCGGCATGTTCTTCGTGAACAACCGCTGGCTCGGCGGCATGCTCACCAACTTCGCCACGATCAAGAAGTCGCTGCTGCGGCTGAAGAAGATCGAGAAGATGGAGGTCGACGGCACCTTCGAGAACCTCACCAAGAAGGAAATCGCCCGCCTCATGAAGGAAAAGGCGACGCCTGGAGAAGAACCTCGGCGGCATCAAGGAGATGAAGGAGCTGCCCGGGGTCGTCTTCATCATCGACACCCGCAAGGAGGCCATCGCCGTGGCCGAGGCCCGGCGGGTCGGCGTGCCCATCGTCGCCGTCGTGGACACCAACTGCAACCCCGAGGGCATCACCTATCCCGATCCCCGGCAACGACGACGCCATCCGGGCCATCAACCTGTTCACCCAGATCATCGCCAACGCGGTCATCGAGGCGGAGAACGAGGTCGGCCTCGAGGTCGTCGAGACCCTGCAGGAGAGAGAAGGGCGCGAGGAGGAGTTCGCCGAGGCCATGGAGAAGGGCGAGTTCGCCGCGCAGTCGACAAGTACGAGCGGCGCGGAGGTGGAGACGGTGCCCGTGGCCGCCGCCATCGGCGGGGAAACCGCCGCCGGGAGGAGAAGCCCGGGTTCACCGACAAGGACTACTCCAACTACAATCCGGACAAGGAAGCCGGCAAGAAGGCCGCGGCCAAGCCCGACGCGGACCGGTGGACGAGCCCGAGATCGACGAAGACAAGCTGTACGAGGAGTGAGATTGCCGTGATGCGCGAGACCTGCGATGAGATAGGAGCAATCAGTGGAGATAAAAGCAACGGATGTAAAAACGCTCCGGGAAAAGACCGGAGCGGGGATGATGGACTGCAAGAACGCCCTGCGGAAGGCGCGAGGGGGACTTCGACAAGGCCGAGCGCCTGCTGAAGGAGCAGGGCCTGGCCGCGGCGGCCAAGAAGAGCGGCCGGGCCACCAACCAGCGGGCGGGATCTTCTCGCAGCTGCGGCGCCGGCCAGGGCGTCGCTGCTCGAGCTGACCTGCGAGACGGACTTCGTGGCCAAGAACAAGGACTTTCGTAGCCCTGGGACGCAAGCTCACCGGCATCGCCGCTGGCCAAGGGCCAGGCGGCCAAGACCGAGGATTTCGAGGGGACGGTGAAGGAGGCCGTCGGCATCATCAAGGAGAACATGGAGCTGCGCCGCTTCGGCCTGCTCTCCGCCGGGCCGCAGGAGCTGGTGCTGGACTACATCCACGGCGAGGGGCGCCTCGGCGTGCTGGTGAAGGTCGCCCTGTCCTCCGCCGAGCTCGCCAACAACCCGCGGGTCAAGGAGGTGGCTTTCGAGCTGGCCCTGCACGTCGCGGCCTTCGCCCCGCTGTTCCTCTCCCGCGACAAGGTGCCCGCAGTACCTGGAGGAGCAGGAGGCGATCTTCCGCAAGCAGGCCGAGAGCATGGGCAAGCCCGCGAACGTGCTCCAGGGCATCGTCAAGGGCAAGCTGAACAAGCACCTCTCCGAGATCTGCTTCCTGGAGCAGCCGCTTCGTGAAGGACGACGAAGCGCAAGGTGTCGCAAGGTCCTGGAGGACCTCGGCAAGGAGGTCGGCGGGAAGATGACCATCAGTCGACTACGTCTACTTCAAGGTGGGCGAAGCGCTGAGGCGACGCTGAGCGGACGCCCAGAGGGACCGCGACGAGATGGAGGAGCCGATGACAGGGACAAGATCAGCGCCGAGGAAAGGATGAAGAAGACCGTCCAGGCCCTGCAGGACGAGTTCAAGACCATCCGCACGGAGCCGGGCCTCCGCCGCCCTGTTCGAGAAGATCCGGGTGGACTACTACGGGCAGAAGGTCCCCCTCAACCAGGTGGCCACCATCTCCATCCCCGAGGCCCGCCTGGTGATCATCCAGCCCTGGGACCGCTCGGTGCTCCCCGAGATCGAGAAGGCCATCCAGAAGTCCGAGCTGTCGGTCAACCCGAACAACGACGGCAAGGTCATCCGCATCGCCATCCCGCCGCTCACCGAGGAGCGGCGCAAGGAGCTGGTCAAGGTCGCCAAGAACATCGCCGAGAAGACGCCGGGTCTCCATCCGCAACGTGCCGCCGGGACACCAACGAGGAGATCAAGAAGACGGAGAAGGACTCCGAGCTGAGCGAGGACGAGGCCAAGAAGGCGACGGACGAGATCCAGAAGCTCACCGACAAGTACATCGAGGAGATCAACCGGCTCCTCGGCAAAAAGACAAGGAAAAATGGAAATCTGGATGGCGTGAGGCGCCTTCCCAGCCGGCCTCCGGCCTTCCCGTCCACGTCGGGATCATCATGGACGGCAACGGCCGGTGGGCCGAGAAGCGGGGAAAGCCCCGCCGCGCCGGGCACCTGGAGGGCGTCAAGGCCGCCAAGCGCGTGGTGCGGGCCGCCAGCGGGGCGGGCCTGCGCTTCCTGACCCTCTACACCTTCTCCACCGAGAACTGGAACCGGCCGCGGACGGAGGTCACCTACCTCATGTTCCTGATCCGCCAGCACCTCAAGTCCGAAACCCGACTTCTATCAGAAAAACCGGATCCGCGTCGTGCACTCCGGGTCCGCGGAGCGCCTGCCGCGGAGCGTGCTGCGGGAGCTGGCCCGGGTCAGCTGCCGATACCGCCGACAACCGGGGCCTGACCGTGAACCTGGCCATCGACTACGGCGGCCGGGACGAGATCCTGCGCGCGGTGAACCGCCTGCGGGCCGACGGGCGCGACGGCCCGGTCAGCGATGGGCAGCTGCGGGCGGCCCTGGATCATCCGGAAATTCCCGACCCGGACCTCATCATCCGCACCGGCGACGAGCGGCGGCTGTCCAACTTCCTGCTCTGGCAGATCGGCCTACGCGGAGCTGTTCTTCAGCCCCAAGATGTGGCCGGACTGGTCCGGGGAGGACCTGCTGGCCGCCATGACGGATTTCGGCCGCCGCGAGCGGCGTTTCGGAACCGCCCCGGCGGGCAGGAGGCGCAAGTGATCTCCGGCAGGTTCTGGCCTCGCCTGGCGACTTTCGTGGTCGGCCTGTCGGCCTTCTACACGCTGATCTTCCTGCTGCCGCACCTCCACCACCTGGCCTTCAACCTCCTGGCCACCGCGGCGGCGCTCGCCGGAGGGCTGGAGCTGTCCGCGCTGCTGGCCCACAAGGGGCTGCCGAGGGCCAGGGCCGCCGCCTGGCTGGGACCGCTGCTGCCGGCCGCGGCCTGGCTGGAGTTGTCCGGCTGGCTGCCGGCGGGCTCTCTCTGGGTCGCGTTGCTGGTCCTTTCCTGCGGCGCGCTGGCGGCCACGGTCTGGGCCCGCCGCGCGGAGGACCTCCAGCCCATGCTCCCCAGAGCGGCCAGTGCCCTGCTGCTGGTGCTCTATCCCGGGCTGTTCATGGCCTTCGTGGTCCGCCTGAGCGGGCTGCCGCAGGCCAGCCTGGCGCTGGGCTTCTTCTTCTGCCTGGTTTTCCTGAACGACACCCTGGCCTACCTGGGAGGGGTGCTGGCCCGCGGCTGGAGCCGCCTGGGCTGGCCGGTGAGCCCGAACAAGTCGGCCATCGGCTTCGCCTGCGGCCTGGGTGCCGCCGCCGGGACCGCCGCCGCCTGCCGGGCGCTGTTTCCGGATTTCCTGCCGGTCGGCTGGCTGGCGGCCGTGCTGTTCGGCCTGGGGATCGGGGTCCTGACCATCCTGGGGGATCTGGTGGAGTCCGCCTTGAAGCGCTCCAGCGGGGTGAAGGACTCCAGCTCGCTGATCCCCGGGAGGGGAGGGGTGCTGGACTCCATCGATTCGTGGCTGCTGGCCGCGCCGGCCTACTATCTGTTTTTCGCGCAAATAGCTACATTATAGGCAATCATGATTCTTACGATTTTTTACGGTGTGATCGGTTTCGGCATCATGGTGTTCATCCACGAGCTGGGCCATTTTCTGGCCGCCAAGCGCCTGGGCATCGAGGTGGAAGCCTTCTCGCTGGGCTGGGGCAAGCGCCTGGTGGGCTTCAAATACAAGGGCACGGACTACCGCCTTTCGATCATCCCCTTCGGCGGCTACTGCAAGATGAAGGGCGAGCTGCCGATGACCCAGGGCAGGGCGGAAGCCGGCTCCTGGACACCCGAGCCCGGAAGCTTTTTCGCGGCCTCCCCCTGGAAGCGCATCGTGGTGGCCGTGTCCGGCCCTCTGGCCAACGTGGTTTTCGCCATCCTGGTCCTGACGGCCATCTGGTGGATCGGCTTCCAGGTGTTTTCCGACGACAACCGCATCGTTCTGGCCACCGACTACCGGCTGGATTCCTTCGCCGTCCCGCCTCCGGCCACCCAGGCGGGACTGGCTACCGGCGACCGGGTCCTGTTTATCGACCGCCGGCCCATCCGCAACTTCCAGGACCTCCAGCAGACCGTGGCTTCCTCTCCTGAAGCGGAGCTGGTTTTCACGGTGCAAAGAGGGGGGCGGAACCTGGATCTCCTGCTGCGCCCGCAGCTGGACAAGTCCAGCGGAGCCGGCCGCATCGGCATCTATTCCTGGCGCGACCTGCTGGTCGAGAAGGTGACGCCCGGGAGCGCGGCCGCGATCGCCGGTCTTGCTCCCGGCGACCGCATCGTTTCCGCCTCCGGAGCCCCCGTTCGGCACTGGACTGACCTGGAGCAGCTGCTGCAGGGCCGGCCCGCGGGGGTGGTTCTCGGCGTGCAGCGCGGCTCCCGCGAGCTGTCCCTGCCGATGGTGCTGCGGTACTCGGAACAGGGCTACCCGGACCTGGGAATCGCTTTCCGCCTGCAATCCTTCCGCTCCCCAAGGCTCGGGCTGCCCGGAGCCCTGGCGCGGGGGCTGGAGGAGACCTGGGACACGGCGGTCATGACGGTCAAGGGCATCGGCCTCCTGTTCCGGGGGGTCTCCTTGCGCAACTCGGTGGCGGGTCCCCTGAAGATCACTTATTACGTGGGAGCGGTGGCCTCCAGCGGCTTCGCCCTCGGGGTGGGGCAGGGGCTGGTCACCACTTTCCGCTTCCTGAGCCTGATCTCGGTGGTGCTGTTCCTGATGAACCTGCTGCCCATCCCCGCCCTGGACGGGGGACAGGTGCTGCTTTCGCTGCTGCAGGTCCTGCGCCGGCGGCCGGTCAATCCGCAGCTGATCGCCCGCATCCAGACCATCAGCTTCTCGGTGCTGCTGGCGGTGGCGGTGATGGTGACCGCCAACGACATCCTGGGTTTCCTGGGGAGGTAGGCTTGAAGCGCAAGCTGGTCTGTTTCTGCGAGCACGAGTTCGAAAGCGAAGTGCCGGACAGCGTGGACCTGGGCGAGCAGCCGCAGGCCAGGCAGGCGATCCTGGAAGGAGAGTTTCAGACCATCCAATGCCCCGGCTGCGGCAAGGCCCTGAAGCCGGAGTTCCCGGTGCTGGTGCGCGAGCCGGGGTGGAGCGTGTTCTTCGTGCCCGAGCTGGACCGCGTGGCCTACTACCGCGGCAAGCTGTCCTACCCGGTCGGGGAGGTGGACCGGGTGGCCATCGGCTACGACGAGCTGGTGGAGAAGCTGCGCATCCGGGAGGCCGGGCTGGACGACCGGGTGGTGGAGGTGCTGAAGTACTACCTGCTGCAGAAGGTGCTGGAGCACTACGAAGGGGAAGCCGACGTGCGCCTCCTGTTCACCGGCCTGGAGCCCGCGGGCCTGGTGTTCCACGCCCACGGCCTGCGGGACAAGGAAGTGGGGGTCATGCGGGTCAGCCGGCAGATGGCCGACAAGGCGGCCGGACAGCTGGAAGGAAAGCTGCGGGAAGAGCCCTTCAGCCAGTTCCTGTCCGCCCCCTACGTCTCGATCAACAAGCTGGCCACGGAAACCCCGGAATGAGGAAGCTGGCGGCCCTGCTCCTGCTGGCCTCCGCAGTGCTGGCCGGGGGGCAGAATCTGCTGGTGGACTCCAGCCACGCCGGGCCGGTGAACGACCTGGTGCACGATCCCACCAGCGGCCTGCTCTTCAGCGCCGGCCAGGACGGCACGGTGCGGATCTGGGAGCCGGAAGGCCGCCTGCGGGCCAGCCTGCGGGTTTCCCACCGGCCGGTGCAGCGCCTGGCGCTGCATCCCAGCCTCCCCCAGTTTTCCGCGCTGGTGGGCGAGGCATCGAAAATCGACACCCTGGCGGCCTGGGATTGGGAGCGGGGGGAGGAGCTGTTCTCCCTCACCTCCGACCGGCAGCTGCTGCACCTGGCTTACGCGCCACAGGGCAACTACCTGGCCTACAGCCGGGCGGATTACCGCAGCCTGGCGGCGGTGGACTCCCGCAGCGGGGCCGAGCTGGGACTGCTGCGCACCGGCTTCGGCATCGTCTCCTTTTTCGCCATCTCGCGCAATGGCAACACCGTCATGGGCTATCAGCCCTCCGGCTTGATCACCTATTGGGACCTGCAGGCGGATCGCAGCCTGCGGCAGTTGCGCACCCTGGCCGACCTCTCCTTGATCCGCATCACCCCCTCCAACCGCCACCTCCTGGCGGCTGCTGGGGATCGCCTGGTGGCGGTGGATCTGCTGAGCGGGGCCCTGGCCGCCGAGGAATACGTCCCCGGTCTGGCCCGGCTGGCCCTGGCTCCGGAAGGCGAAGAGCTGGCGGCCGACTCCGTCGACGGGCTGCGGCGATGGCATTTCACCGGTTCGACGTTGGCCGGCGGCGGTACCGAGGAGCCTCCCGGGGAACTGCCGCTCACCGCGCTGGCCTACGGGTCCGGGGGGCTGTACGCGGGGGATCAGGACGGCACCCTCAGCCTGCTGGAGGGCGGGGGGACCCGCCGGATCCTGGCGCGCAACGTGATCCTGCGGGTCCACGGGTTGGCCTTCCGCCGGGAGCTGGCCGCGGCGGCCACCCCGGAGGGGATTTTCGTGTTCCGTTCACCGGACCTGAGCGGAGAGCTCTCCCTGAGCCGGCTGCCGCCGCCTTTCGCCGGCAGCTTTGGCCTGGAGTTCCTGGACGACCAGCGCCTGCTGGCCTGGCGGCAGGAGCCCGGAGAGCTGGCCGCGGTGGATCTGGCCACGGGTACCAGCAAGCCGCTGGCGGTGGAGATCGGCGCCTCCCTGCAGCAGGTCAGCCTGGAACCCCGAGGCCTGGTCCTGGTGGAAAGGGGAGGCCTGTGCCGGATCCTGGACCCCCAGAGCCTGGAAACCCGATTCCGCTACAACGCCGCGGCGGTGAATCGCCTGGCTGCCACCCGCGGGGACTTCCTGGTCGCGGCCGGCGCCGCCGGTTTCGGCAACTCCCTGTTCCAGATCAACGCCCGCACCGGGGAAACCGTGCCGATCCGCGATCCCAGCCTGTTCGTGTACGACCTGCTGTACAGCCCCTCCCGGAGCACGCTGTACTCGCTGGCCGTGGAGAGCGCGCAGGGGGGGTCGCGCACCGTGCTGGCCGCGCACAGCGGCCGGCAGCTGGAGAACCGGCGTGTGCTGGCCTCCTTCGCGGGAGAAGACCTCGGTGCCTCCCTGGCGGAGGATTCTTCAGGAACCCTTTACTGCAGCCTGGGTTTCGGCCCGCTGGCGGTGTGGGACGGCTCCTCGCTCGCCAGACTGGAAAACCCCGGGCAGGTCGCCCGCAGGCTGGCCGTCCACGAGGGCCGGCTGTACGCGGTGAACGCCGATTCCTCGATCAGCCTGTGGGACAAGCTCTGGCAGCCGCCCTGGCGGATGTATCTGCTGCTGGACGGGGATTGGGCCCTGCTGGGCCCGCAGGGGCAGGCCTACGCCTCCCCGGGGGCGAGGCGTTTCCTGGTCCCTCAGTCGTGAGCGGGATTGGCCTTGATGCGCTGGATGGCCTCAGCCACCGCTTTCTCGATTTCCTTGGCGAAAGCCGAAGCGTCGCCCTGGCGGGCATAGATCGAGCCCAGAAGTGAGGCCCGGTAGCGCGGGCGGACCTGGTTCAGGGCGAAGGCGGCGATGTCCAGCACGCATTCCTCGCAGGTGCACAGGCCCTTGTTCCTGGGCAGCTGCCGGCCCATCTCCTCGATCACCAGCCGTTCGGCCTCGTTGACCAGGCTGTCGAAGTCGTAGCGCTCCCGCAGTCCCATGCTTCCCCCTCAGGATACCTCGCCCGTGCGGGCCAGGTTCTCGAATTTCGTGTAGTCCGGGATGAAGGCGATTTTCAGGGCGCCCACCGGGCCGTTGCGCTGCTTGGCCACGATCAGCTCCGTTTCCAGGTTGCGGGCCTCCGCCTCGCCGGGCGGGCTGGACTGCCGCTCCCGGTGCAGGAAGATCACCACGTCCGCGTCCTGCTCGATGGAGCCGGATTCGCGCAGGTCGGCCAGGGTGGGCTGCTTGCCCTCGCTCTCGCGGCGGACCTGCGACAGGGCCACCACCGGGATGTCCAGCTCCCGGGCCAGGGCCTTGAGGGAGCGGCTGATCTCGGCGATCTGCTCGTGGCGGGCCAGGTCGCGGTTCTCGGCCGTGATCAGGGTGATGTAGTCGATGAAGATGATCGCCACGTTGAACTGGTGCTTCATCCGGCGGGCCAGGGCCCGCAGGTCCAGCAGGCGCAGGGAAGGGGAATCCTCGATGTACAGCGGGGCTTCGTAAATCTTGCTGGCTGCCTCGGTGAGCTTGTGGAAATCCGACGGCTTCAGGAAGCCGGAGCGCAGGGAGTTGCTCTTGATGCGCGCCTCGCTGGCCAGCAGGCGCTGCATCAGCGCCATGGCCGACATCTCCAGGGTGAAGAAGCCCACCGGCACCTTGCCGTGGATGGACATGTTGGCGGCCATATTGAGGGCCAGGGCGGTCTTGCCCACCGAGGGGCGGGCCCCGATGACGATGAACTCGGAGTTCTGGAAGCCGGAGGTGAGCAGGTCCAGGTCGGTGTATCCGGTGGGGATGCCGATGAAGCTTTCCTTGGTGTGGTACAGCTTCTCGATGGCCTCGATGGTGCGGGGCACGATCTCGCGCGCGGCCAGAAACGTGCCGGTATGCTGGCGGTCGGTGATCTCGAAAATCTGCCGTTCCGCCTCCTCGATGATCAGGCGGACATCCTCGCCCTCCTTGTGGGAGTTGGCGATGATTTCCGAAGCGATCCGCGCCAGGTTCCGGCGGATGCTGCACTCCTGCACGATCTGGGCGTAGTAGCGCACATTGGCGCTGGTGGGCACGGCGGAGGTCAGGCGGGCGATATAGGCCGCCCCGCCGCAGGTCTCCAGCAGCCCGGCCTCGCGCAGGGCTTCGGTCAGGGTGATCAGGTCGATGGCTTCGTTGCGGTCGAACAGCGCCAGGATGGATTGGTAGATGCGCTGGTGGGAGGTCTTGTAGAAGTCCTCCGGCCTGAGGTAGCGGATCACGACGGCCAGCGCCTCGGTGTCCAGGAGCAGGGCTCCGAGGGTCGCCACCTCCGCCTCCTCGTTGTGCGGCGGAACCTTGTCCTTCAGGCCGGCTGGGACCATGCTTGGCCTTATTCCTGTTTCGCGGCCTCCACCACGACTTTCAACGCGGCCTCTTCGTTGCCGTAGAGCTTCACCTTGACGGTGAAGGAGCCGGTCTGCCGGATGTGGTGCTCCGGCACCTCGATCCTCTTTCTTTCCAGGGTGAAGCCGCGTTTCTCCAGCTCCGCCCCGATCAGGGCGTTGGTGACCGAGCCGAACAGCTTGCCGCTCTCCCCCGCGGGCATGCTGAACTGCAGCTCCTCGGCCTCCAGGCGCTCCTTCAGCCCCATGGCCTCCTTGCGCTTCTCTTCCTTGCGCCCTTCGATGGCCGACTTGTGGCTGGTGAATTGGGCCAGGTTCTGGCGGTTGTGCTGCACGGCCAGCTTGCGGGGCAGCAGGAAATTGCGGGCATAGCCGTTGGCCACCTCGCGAATGTCCCCCTCCTCCCCCAATCCAACGACGTCCTGGTTCAGGATGATTTTCATCGGTTTACGCCTTGCTCCTTTCCCCTATTTCGATAATTGATCCAAGTTTCCGAAACACCCAGCCCGGAGATCACCACGGCCAGCGCCGCGTTCACTCCCGGGGCGAAAGCCAGCACTCCCAGCACCAGCCAGGCGGCCAGCCGCATGCTGCGCGGCGCCCCGAGGCGGTCCAGCAGGAAGCGCAGGATGCCCAGGCCGGCCAGCCCGTACAGGAACAGCATGATCAGCAGCAGGTTCCAGCCGGCCAGCTCCAGCGGGCCGAGGGGCACCACCAGGTCCAGCAGCACCAGCGCCAGCCCGGCGATCAGCGGCCAGATCAGGCCCTCCGCGGGCCGGAAGCGCGCCAGCGGGGTGACGCCCGGGCTGCGCCCCAGCGACCGGGCCCCGATCACGGAACCCGCCCACCAGCAGAAGGTGAGCACCAGGAGGTAGTCCAGCAGGTAGGTGCGCAGGAACACCGCCCGCGTCATGGCCGCCAGCTCCTCCCCCCGGAATCCCGCTTCGCCGCCCGTCGGGCCCACCAGGCGGTTGAGCAGCGCCGCGGCCGCCTCGAACAGCCTATCCAGCCCGGCGGCGAAAGCCTGGTTTCTGCCAAGATACGATATCAGCGGCACGGAGGCCAGCCCCGCCGCGGCCGCGGCGACAAGCAGGCGGACCACCCGGCCTCCGGGCAGCAGCGCCGGCCGGCCGGCGAGCTCCGGCAGCTGAATCCAGGCCAGGCCGGCCAGCATGCCCAGCACGACGCTCATCTCCAGCACCAGGGCGGGGGTGCCGGCTTCGGCCAGCGCCCCCGCGGCCAGGGTCAGGCGCACGCCGGCGATCACCGCGAAGGCCGCCGCCGCCGCCACCAGGAAATGCCTGGTCCCGCGACGCACCCGCACCACCTGGAGGGGGATCAGGAAGGCCGGCAGCCCGATCCCCAGGTGATATAGCAGGGCGGAAACGCCGGCGGCTACCAGCGTTCCGACCACCGCCTACTTCTCGGTGAACGGCAGAAGGGCCAGCGAGCGGGCCTGCTTGATGGCCACCGCCAGCCGCCGCTGGTGCTTCGGGCAGGTGCCCGTGATGCGCCGCGGCAGGATCTTGCCCCGCTCGGTGATGAAGCGCCGCAGGGTGTCCGCGTCGCGGTAATGCAGGTTCAGCTTCTTGCTGCAGAACTTGCACACCTTGCGGCGGAAGAAGCGCCCGAAGCGCGGCCTGCCGCCGTCCTTGAAGCGGTCCCTGCTTCCGCCTCCGCCTCCGCCTCCGAAGCGCCCGCCGCCGCCTTCCCGGCCGTCGTCGTCGCTTCTCTCGCGGGGTCTCCAGGGCCGGCGCTCTTCCGGTGGCCGCGGCCTGTCGCCAGGCCCCGGGCCGGACCCCGTGCCAGGGGTCGGAGGCGCACCGGCGGCGGGAGACGGGCCGCCCGAAGCAGCCGGGGCCGCGGGCGCCGCCGGCGCCGCTTCGCCGCCCGAGGAGGCGGCCGGCACGGGCTTTTCCACGTTGCTCTGCTCTCTATCTGACATACTTTTTCAATTCCTCCTGGTCGTCAAAACGGGATGTCGTCGTTGAAATCGTCGGCCGAGGTGCCGGGAGCGGGACTTCCCGGAGCCGGCTGGGGAACATCCCCGCCGCCCGGCTCAACCGGAGCGGCCTGGCCGCCCCGTCCGCCACCCAGCAGCTGCAGGTTGGTGACGAAAATCTCCACCCGGCTGCGCTTCTGGCCTTCCTGCTCCCAGCGGTCCTGGCGCAGCTCTCCCTGGATGCCGATCATCTTGCCCTTCACCAGGTACTGGGACACGGCCTCCGCGGCCTTGCCCATGTACACGGCGTCGAAGAAGTTGGCCTCGTCCTGCCAGGTGTCGCCTTTCTTGGTGCGGCGGTTCACGGCCAGCGAGAACTTGGAGATGGCCAGGCCCGCGTTCGTGAATTTCAGCTCCGCGTCCCTGGTGAGGTTGCCCACCAGCACGACATGATTGATCCCCGCCATAGCGCTTTCCTCCGCTTCGCGGTAAACAGTTATTCTTCTTTACGGATGAAGAGGTACTTGAGGATCTCGTTGCGAAGCTTCAGGGTCTTGTCCATGGCGTGGATGCTCTCCGGCTCGGCCTCCAGCTCATAGAACACGTAGAAGCCCCGCTTGGACTTCTTGACCTCGTAGGCCAGCAGGCGGTCCCCCATATCCTCTTCCTTCAGGATCTTGCAGCCGCCGCCGGAAAAAAGTGTCTTCACGAACTCCCTGCCTCCGGCCAGCAGGTCGCCCTCCGGTCGAAAAATCAGCACAGCCTCATACGCTCGCATTAGCACCTCCCTATGGTCTTGATTGATCGCCTCCGCGGGGGAGGCGATAAAGAGGCTACCGCGCACCGTAGCACAGGCCCCCGCCAGTGTCAAGGCGAGCCGCCGGAGCGCCGAACATTGAGGAAGGCGAACAGGCATGACCGAAGAATCAACTACGCGGACAACATCTTCTATTTGAAGCTGATACTGAAGCAGGTGGGCGCCGGCCTGAAGCTGGCGGTGGACGCGGACCTGGCCCGGGACAGGGTCCTGGAGGACCTGGCCTTTCTGGAGCGCTCCGCCGGGAGCATTTTCGCCTCCCTGCGCGACAACCACCTGCTGATCGAGCGCAGCGACCACCTGCAGGAGCTGGCCGGCTTCTACCGGCAGTTCCTGGCCCTGCTGGAGGAGCTGGCCGCCGGCAAGCCGGTGGGCGCCGCCGCCCTGCTTCCCGAGGGGGGCCGGGAGGTTGTGGAGCGCGTCCGGGAGGCCATCCGGCGCGAGCTGGCCGAGCTGCGCCTGGCCATCTCCAGCCACCGCCTGGGGGAGGGGGAGCACGAGCACATCGTCTCCGAGGAGGAGTTCCGCTTCCTGCTCTCCCCCGAGGAAGGCTCCGAGAACGGCTAGGCCGGCTTCGGCATCCCTGCCTAGGCCGGCTCTGTCGCCCTCCCTGGCGCCGCCGGCTTCGGCATCCCTGCCTAGGGAAACAGGTCCAGAGGGGGCGGGGGAGTGCCCCCCTCCCACCTGACGTCCTCCTCGCTGGAATAGGGACGCCCGTAGAGCTTCTCGAACAGGAAAGCCAGGTCCTCCGGGCTGATGGACAGGAACTGCAGCCCGAAGTAGCTGCGTTCCCCGTCCTGGAATTTCCGCCGCACCCTGGCCCGGATCAGCAGGCGCCGTTCGGCGAAGCGCACCGTCACGTCCAGGTCCGTGTGCACCAGCAGGTCCTGGGCCAGTTCCTGGCGCGGGTGGGCGAACATCAGCCCGGCGGCGCTGAGGTCGATGATGGGGGACTCGTAGCGGCGCTCGCTCACGGTGGTTCCCGACGTGAAGTAGCCGGCGAGCTGCAGGGAATAGCTCAGGACCTTGGAGAACTCCCACACCCAGTCGACCAGCTCCTTGGAGATGCGTTCCTTGCGCTCCCCCTGGTTGGCCAGGTAGGCGTAGCCGATGATGTAGGACTCGTACAGGATCGGGCACCACAGCTCGGAGTGCAGGCCCTTCTTCTGCTTCTCGTAGAGGATGTTGCCCAGCTTGCTGGTGATCACGTAGGCCGGGCGCTCCAGCGCTTCCTCGTACTTCACCAGGTCGCGGCGCAGGATCACCCGCTCGTCCGGGAAGGGGTCCTTGGCGGGCCAGTCCTCCTCGGTGAGCGGTATCCAGAGCATCTTGCCCAGGGCGGCGATGACCTTCTCTTCGTATTTCTGAGGGACCTTGTCGCGCAGCATCACGATCCGGCTGGTGCTGACCGCCTTTTCCATGCGCTCCCGGAAGCTGGCGTGCAGCTTGTCCAGGCTGCCGAAGTCGAAGTTTTCCCGCACGCTCAAGGGGGTGTCGGCCGGCAGGGGGCGGCTGGTGCGCGGGAAGTTCAGCTCGACCCGCTGCCCCTTGAGGGTGAAGTAGACCTCCGCCTCCTCGCCGATGGCCACCCGCTCGTACTTGCGCTGGGGGTTCTTGTAGATCCCCTCCGGGCTTTCCAGCGCCACGCGGGCTTCCCCGCTCTCCACCACGCTGGAGGTGAAGGTGTGCCAGTTGTTCTGGTACAGGAAGTAGACCCGCACCCGGTCCCCGGCGGCGAAAGAGCGCGGATCGCCGGAGGTGATTTCCACCTCGATGCGGTCCGGTTTCACCGCGACGGTGCGGCCGGAGAGCTCCCGGCGGTGGGCGTGCAGCTTCATCTCCAGCTGCTGCTCCGCCAGGCCCTTGAACAGGAACTCCCGGACGATTCTGCCGACCTTCACTCCCATGCCTATTCCTCCGTCACGGTGAGGCTGGCCGCCTGGCCTTCGGGGCCCTTCAGCGCCAGCAGGTAGTCGCCCGCGGCCAGCGCGAGCGCCGCCTCTGCCGGGAGGCTGCGCATCGCCGGCAGTGCGTACAGCTCGACCCCCGCCCCGGGGCAGCGGATGCGGTACCTTCCCGCGGACAGGATTCGCAGCTGCAGGAAAACGGGACGGTCTCCAAAAGAAATCTCCCGGGCCGCCCGCCGGGGCAGGATCAGCTCGGGGGAGAGCGCCTGGAAGCTCAGGGTGTAGCGGCCTTCTGCCAGCGGGGGCCGGCCGTCCACTCGGGCCAGCCAGCGGCCCGGGCCCAGGAACAGGCCCAGGAAGGCATTGGACTGCGGCCCGCCGTCCTCGTCGGCCGATACCTGCTGCCGGCCGTCGCGAAAAAGAGCCAGTCCGGTGTCCACGGCCAGCCCCGCGGTGAACAGGACGTAGAAACCCGGAGGCGCGGAAACCAGCTCCACCCAATCCGGGTTCCCGGCGGCCAGGGTGCGCTCCTGGCTGGAGCCCGGGGCGATGGGGCGGGCCTCCGCGGGGGAATCATCCGGCTCGAAGGGGTCCGGCGACGCAGCGGAGGCGGAGAAGACCGCGGTGTATGGGCCCTCGACCTCCGGGCTGAAGGCCAGCAGCTCCGCGATGTAGTAGCCGGGGGCCAGGCTGGCCTCGAACAGGATGGCCGCTCCCG
>CAVUYS010000043.1:0-9323 GCA_963745745.1 uncultured Spirochaetota bacterium
CGCCAGGACCGCCGCGGCCGCGCACCCAATCCGCGCCCCGGGCCAGCGTGCCGCAGAAGCACAGGTACTCCCGGGGGTCGCCGGTGGGCGCCTCCTCCGCGCTCAGGGCGCGCCAGGCCTGCAGGCCGGCGGGAACCTTCGGGCCCGGCGGGATGCTGGCCAGCAGATCGGCCAGGGCCTGGGCCAGCTCCAGGTTGCCGCGGGGCCCGGGGAGTCCCGAGTTGGCCAGCAGGCAGGACTGCAGCTCTCCGGCCGCGTCAGCGGCCAGCAGCTTGGCCACGGCTTCTCGTCCGGCCTCCCTCGCGCCCATGATATCTTATACAGCATACAGCCGGCGCCGTGGAGGGGCTGCCTGCGCGCACCTTGAAATACGCAGGCTGCCGGGCTATCTTCCTGAGCACATTATGAACAAAACCTTCATCTCCGTTGTCGCCATCCTGGTGCTGCTCGTATCGGCGCTGTTCGCCGCTCCCCCCTATATGGATGTCCAGCCGGGCTCCGTGAAGAGCACGGTGACCCAGGCCGGCTATTCCTGGATGCCGGGGGGCTTCGGCGGGCCCAACCAGCTCTATGCGGTCTTCCGCCTGGGCCCTCTGGCGGCCGGCAAGGCCTATGCGGTCACCCTGACCTACGACGCGGGCACCGACATCGGCTACGGCCACAGCTGGGTCGACGGCGACCCGGCCGGGAAGGACTACGCCCCCCTGGTGGGCATCGGCAGCGGCACGGGCACGCGCGAGTTGAAGGGCAAGGAAGACAAGTTCCTCTTCACCGTGGACCCGAAAAGCACCTCCAACCTGCTGTACCTGCTGGTGCGCACCAGCCAGGCCTGGAACCTCTCCGTGGGCCTGGCCGACCGCCCGGCGGGCCTGACCCGCAACTCGCAGGACCGCTGGGGCTACTACTACGTGACGGACTTCGATTTCGACCGGACCTCCCCGTTCCTGCTCACCCGCAGCGCCGCAGCGCCGCCCGCGGCCGAGGTCCAGCAGAGCCCCTCCGGCTACGTGGAGCTGGCCCCGAACGCGACCCGGCCTTTGGCGACGGCGAAGAGCTTCCCGGCCATGCCGAACTTCTTCGGCGGGCCTGACGCCCACTATGCAATCGTGCACATGGGGCCGCTCGCGGCCGGCAGGCGCTACGAGCTGACCCTGATCTTCGATGCGGGGGACAACGTCGGCTACTCGGCCGCCTGGGTCGACGGGGACCCGCTGGGTAAGGACTACGGGTCCTTCGTGGGCATCGGCACGGGCACGGGGACCCGGGAGATGAAGAACAAGCAGCAGAAGTACCTCTTCAGCATCGACGCGAAGAGCAGCTCCGGCTCGATGTACCTGCTCGTGCGCTCCAGCCAGCCCTGGAACCTTTCCGTGAGCCTGACCGACCGGCTCACCCCGGGGCTGACCACGAACTCCCAGGACCCCTGGGGCTACTATTTCGTCACGGATTTCGACCTGGACCGCAATTCCCCGTTCCTGCTCACCCGCAGCAAGCCCTGAGCGCGGCGGGAGCTCACGAACAGCCCGTAGTGGATCCGCAGGTCAGGCACTTCAGGCAGGTGCCGTTGCGCACCAGGGTCAGGTGGCCGCACACCGTGCAGGGGTCCCCCTCATAGCCCTGGATGCGGGCCAGCGCCAGGTTCTCTTCCTCCTGGCTCCCGCCGGCGGCCGGCGGCCCGGCCCCCTCGACCGCCTGCTTTCCGGCGCCGCCGTTGTCGCCGGCCTGGATCTTGCGGCCATTGGTCGTGGTGGCGATCAGATCGTCGGGCTTGACCTGGGCCAGGTCGGTGCGCCGCAGGTAGCTCAGGGCCAGGTCGCGGAAAATGAAGTCCAGCACGGAAGTGGTGATCTTGATGTTGTCGTGCCCCTGCACCACGCCGTTGGGCTCGAAGCGCGTGAACACGAAGGCGTCCACGTACTCCTCCAGCGGCACCCCGTACTGCAGGCCCAGGGAGACGGCGATGGCGAAGCTGTTGAGCAGGCTGCGGAAGGCCGCCCCTTCGCGGTGCATGTCCAGGAACAGCTCGCCCATGCTGCCGTCGGGGTATTCGCCGGTGCGCAGGAACAGGCTGTGGCCGCCGATCTTGGCTTTCTGGGTGTAGCCCTTGCGCCGGTTGGGAAGGGGGCGGCGCAGCGTGCGGGCCGCTGCAGCGCCGGCAGCGGGGGTTGCGGCAGCGGCGGCGGCGCGCCGGCAGTCCCTGCCGCGCTGGCAGCGGAAAGGCCCGCCTTCTGCGGCGAACCCGCTTCCTGCGGCGCCCGACCCTCGCCGTTGTTCCCGGAGGCCGGGGTTCCGCCCGCCGCGGGCTGGGCCCTGGCCAGGGCCTTCTCCAGGGCCACGATCTGCGCGGCCAGCGGGTCCCCGGCGGCCGAAAGGGAGGAAAGCGGCTGGCTCAGCTTGGAGCCGTCGCGGTACACGGCGATGGCCTTGAGCATCCGCTGCCAGGAAAGGAAGTAGGCCCCTTTCACGTCCTCCACGGTGGCGCCGTTGGGCATGTTCACGGTCTTGGAGATGGCACCGGAAATGAACGGCTGCACCGCGGCCATCATCTCCACGTGCGCCTGCCAGGCGATGAAGCGCGTGCCGCGGCGGCCGGACTTGTTGGCCGTGTCGAACACCGGGTAGTGCTCTTCCTTCAAGTGCGGCGCCCCTTCCACGGTCATCGCGCCGCAGGCGAAGGCCTCGGCCGCCTCGATATCGGCCTCGCCGAAGCCCAGGTGTCGCAGCACCGAGAAGCCATGCCGCGAGGCCTGCTCCGGGGCGAGCTGCAGGGTCTCCAGCACTTCCTTGCCCAGGACCGCGGGGTGGAAGGCCGCGGTCAGGGTGAGGGAATTGGCCAGAGCCGCCTCGACGCGCTTCAGGGCCTTCTCCGGCAGGCCTTTGGACTTGAGCGCTTCCCAGGACACGCCAGGGGCCCCCTTCAGCGTGCGGCGCCCCAGGCAGTAGTCGGCGATTTCCTCGATCTGGCTGGAAGAGTAGCCGAGCCGGGCCAGGGCCGGCGGGATGGAGGCGTTGATGATCTTGAAGAACCCGCCCCCCGCCAGCTTCTTGAACTTGACCAGCGCGAAGTCCGGCTCCACGCCCGTGGTGTCGCAGTCCATGACCAGGCCGATCGTGCCCGTGGGGGCCACGGCCGTGACCTGGGCGTTGCGGTAGCCGTGCCGCTCGCCGGATTCCAGCGCCTGGTCCCAGACCTCCTGCGCCGCCTTCACCAGCTCCGGCGGGCAGAGCCCGGCCTGGAAGCGGCGCGGGAAGACGGAGAGGCCTTCGTACTCCTCCTCCGGGGCCGCGTAGATGGCCCTGCGGTGGTTGCGGATCACGCGCAGCATGTCCTCGCGGTTCTCCTGGTAGCGGGGGAAGGGCCCCAGCTGGCGGGCCAGCAGGCTGGAGGTGAGATAGGCCTGGCCGGTGAGCAGCGCCGAAAGCCCCGCGGCCAGGGCGCGGGCCTGCTCGCTGTCGTAGGGGATGCCCATGACCATCAGCAGGGTGCCCAGGTTGGCGAAGCCCAGGCCCAGGGTGCGGTAGTCGAAGCTGTTGCGGGCCACCGCCTTGGTGGGGAACTGGGCCATCAGCACGCTGATCTCCAGCACCACCGTCCATAGATTTATGGCGTGCTTCAGGTCCTCCACGGCCAGCCGCCCGGTCTTCGGATCGTAGAAGGTCATCAGGTTCAGGGAGGCCAGGTTGCAGGCCGTGTCGTCCAGGAACATGTACTCCGAGCAGGGGTTGGAGGAGCGGATCTCCCCGCCCTTGGGGCAGGTGTGCCATTCGTTCACCGTGGAGTGGAACTGGATGCCGGGATCGGCGCAGGTCCAGGCGGTGAGGGCGATGCGCTCCCACAGCTCCCGCGCCCGCAGGCCGATTCGCAAGCTCCGGTCCACCCGGCCGGTGAGCTGCCACTCCCCATCCTCCACGACCTTGTGCATGAACTCCGTGGTCAGGCGCACCGAGTTGTTGGAGGACTGGCCGCTCACCGTGTTGTAGGCCTCTTCGTCCCACTCCGTGCTGTACTCCCGCACCTCCAGGTGGCGCACGCCCTGGGCCAGGAGCTGCAGCAGCCGGAAGAGCCATCCCGCCGGGACCCGGTCGCGCAGCGCCTGAACCAGGGCCTCCCGCAGGGCGGGATTGCGCTCGGGATCGAAGGCCTCGTTCTCGGAGGCTGCCGTCACCGCCTGCTCCAGCGCGGCGGCGTGCCTGCTCAAGAGGCGGCTGCCTACGACCATGGAAAGGACCTTCTGCTCCTCTTCGGCCTTCCAGTCCACGTACTCGCGCACGTCCGGGTGGTCGGCGTCCAGGGTGACCATGCGCGCGGCGCGGCGGGTGGTGCCGCCGCTCTTGACCGCGGAAGCCGAGCGGTCGCCCACCTTCAGGAAGGAAAGCAGGCCCGAGGAGACCCCTCCCCCGCTCAGCGGTTCGGCCTTGGCCCGCAGGCGCGAGTAGTTGGTGCCCGTGCCGGAGCCGTACTTGAACAGGCGGGCCTCGCTGGTGACCAGGTCCATGATGCCGCCCTCGTTCACCAGGTCGTCGCTCACCGAGAGGATGAAACAGTTGTGCACCAGGATGTTGTTCGACAGGTACTGCCCGCTTCCCGTCTGGATGTCGTAGACCTTCATGGGGCCGAGGGCTTCCACGCGGGATATCTGCTCTTCGCGCATCGAGGGGATTTCCTTCCCAGGAAAGGCATCGGAGCAGGCTGTGCTCAACTTGGCCCGCTTTTCCTCTGAGACAAAGCCGACAAGGTCCCGAAAACGACGGCGCGCCTGGGAATAACCCAACGACAATTGGTAGGCAGTCTTTCGGTTGATCCTCCGGTCCACTCCTTGCTGCGTCCGCGCATAAAGCCCCTGGTTGAACAGAAGGGTCTGCACCCCCTTGACCAGATTCCCTGAAGTGCTGGTCAATTCGACATCGGCAGTTCGCGATCTTCGGTTCCTCAATCGAACAGTGCCGTCTGCCTGGAACAGGGAGCGCAGATAGGCCGTTTGAGCAGCTTTGCCTTCCCGCACTACAGCATCGGGAATAGATCTATCGTCCTGTCCATCCAACAGCCTGTATTGGTCCACGAACGGTCGAAGAACTTCGCCGTACAAACGAATGCGCTTGATTTCCAAGTCTGGGTTTTCGGCAGGTACGCTCCGGACATGATAATGAACCGCTGGGAAGACTCGCTGAACCCGCTCTAGTACGTATTGAAACTCTTCCTGGTTAATGGTGATGAACTCTATGGTGAGGCTCCGGTTGCGGCCTTTCCTGTATTGGCCGACAAAGCCGTCGCCGTGCAGCCAGCCGACCAGCGCCGCCTCGTCCACCGAGTGCGAAGAAACGGCAAGAGAGTCATGAACATTCGTAGCCGTGGAAAGGCGCAGATACATGCCAGGGGAAAGCTCATCGACTCGCAGCCAGGCGCCTGCGCTGCGCCTTTGGGCCGAGGCCATGACCAGATGATCCGCGGTGGCCTCCAGGCTGGCGCCATTCTTCAGCACGACCCGGAATACCGGTTTAGTCCCGTTTTCCGCGACCGCCACAACCCTGGTGGTTCCGCCCCCACCTCCGGTGCCGTCGTAGACCTCCAGACCAACCAATCCATGCTCCACGATCGAGCCGATGGAAACCGGCCCGAGAGGTGTCGATACTGGCGCCGCGTAGGGCTGGCAGGCGTGGGGTTGCGGGCGCTCGTAGGCGCTCTCGGCCTCGCGCAGCTCCCCGCTGGCCTGGTCGACGTAGAAGTGCCCCTGGGCGGGGCCTTTGATGCCGTACACGGCGTACAGGCCGGTGTTGAACCACTGCGGGGAATTGGGCGCGGCCATCTGCCGGGCCAGGCTGTAGCACAGCTCGTCGTAGAAGGCCTGGGCGTCGGCATCGGAGTCGAAGTAGCCGTTCCGCCGGCCCCAGTCCGTCCAGGTGTGGGCCAGGCGGTGGAACACCTGCCGGGCGTCGGTCTCGCCGCCCATGGCGGGCTCGCCCGCGGTGCTCCCGCGGGCTGCGGTACGCCGGTCTTGCGGAAGTATTTCTGGGCCAGGATGTCGGCGGCGATCTGCGACCAGCCGGAGGGAACCTTCACCTCCTCCTGGCGGAAGACCAGCCGGCCGTCCGGCTGACGGATCTCCGAAACGCGCGGCTCGAAAGCGAGGCCCTCATAAGGGCCGCGGCCCGCCCTGGTGAAACGGCGTTCGATCTTCACTGTCCCCTCCCCGAAAAGCGTATGCTAAAAGTACTATATTGCCGCGGCGCCATGCAAGACTCGGCTATTGGACTTTTCTCCACTCCAGCACGCGGCCGCCCTGCAGGCCTGTCTCCCGGCGCAGCGCCGGGGCCAGCCGGTCGAAAGCCGCCTCGAAGCCTCCCCCCCCGGACCCCAGGAACTCCCGCAGCCAGGACGCTTCCCGCGGGAAGGCCCTCTCCAACCTGTCGGCCGTGAGATGCCGGAAGTAGAAGTTCAGCCCGGCCCGCGACTGCTGGAAAAGGTAGGCCTGCAGCTCGTTGGCCGCCAGGTAGGCGTCCCGGTAGTCGTAGCTTCCCCAATCCAGGAAAAGGTTCCAGAACCTGCGCTCCGGCCCCGATAAGTCGGCCCAGACCGCCTGGCAGGCCTCGCGGTAGCGCGGCAGGGTGAAAAACAGCCCATGGAAGGCCTCGTGGGTGAGCAGCAGGTCGCGCAGCACTTCACTGGACTCGCGCGAGATCGACAGCACCGCGCCCTGCCCCCCCAGGATGCCGTTGGCCGCCAGGATGGCGCGCAGAAGCTCCTCCTCCTGGTTCAGGGCGAAGCCCTGGGCGTCGGCCGCGGAAAAGAAGCGCTCCAGGTCCTCCGCCCGGTAGTCGTGGGCATTGTAGCCGTGCAGCCCGCGCACCTCCTGCTCGGTCACCAGGCGCCCGCGGAAGCCCTCCTTCTCCACGAAGAACGCCAGGCGCTTGAAGAAACGATCCTGCACCGCGTAGTCCGCCGTGTCCAGGAGCAGGAGGCCCGGGAAGCGCTCCCAGGCGAACAGCTCGTAGTCCGGCTGCCGCCAGTAGCGCGGGTCGTAGTGCAGCACCGCGGCCGGATCGGCCGGCAGCGGGTCCAGGGCGGGGCTCGCGGAGGCCTGCGCGCGCGCGGCCAGGGGCACCACCTCCAGGCGCCGCACCGCCGTCTGTCCTCCGTCCAGCGGGCGCAGGGCCAGGCGCGCGGGGGCGAAGCCGATCGTGCCGGGGTGCAGGAACCACCGCCGCGCGCCCGGCAGGGCGTCCAGCTCGAAGGCCGCGCGGCGCCCTCCCGCGGCGGCCGTGAGCCGCGCACGCGCGCGGCCGGAAGGCTCCTGGCCGTCTTCCAGCAGGCGCAGGTCGACCCAGTCCGCAGGGCCGGCCAGCTCGTAGTCCAGCTCGATGCGCCAGCCCTGGTCCCCAGCCCCGTAGGATTCGGGACCCAGCTCGACCTGCATGGAGCCCGGCGACAGCAGCAGGCCGCGCACCCCGATGCCCAGGTGAAGCCGGCCGGAGGCCTGCTCGAAGCCGGCGAAGGGCCGGGCCAGGCCTGCTTCCAGGATTTCCGGCCGGCCTCCGGCCTCCACCGCGAGGGTGAAACCGGCGACCCGGGAGCCGGGCGGCAGGGCCACCTGCTGGTTCACCTCCAGCGCGGCGGAAGCCCCGCCGTCCTTCAGCTCCGCCCGGGCCAGCACGCCGCCGGAGGGGTCCAGCACGCGCAGCTCCCCCGCCGCGGCCCCCCTGCCGAGGCTCCGCCCGCCGCGGGCCGGTAGCGCAGGTAGAAGGCCCGGTCCGCGGCGCCCGGCGGGATGGCCCGCTTCAGCAGGTAGCGCCCCTCGCCGGCCGGACGGGCCCGCTGGGCGCCGCCTTCCCCGTCGAGGAACCGAGGGCCGCGCTCCCGGCCCGCGCAGGAGGCCAGGCACAGGAAGGCCAGGCCCAGCACCGCGAGGAGAAGAAGGATGCGGGGAAGCCTCATACCATCGCCAGCGCGCTGCGGGCCAGCAGGCTCGCAATCTCGCACTTCCTCCCCCGGTCCAGCTCCGGCCCTTCCCGCAGGAGGCTTTCGAAGCGCCCGGCGAACCCATCGGGCAGCCGCTCCAGGCCGGCCAGGTGCCTGCTCAAGAGGCGCGGCCCCGGCTCGAAGCGCCGGTTCAGGGCGAACAGGAAACTGGCCGTGGCGCGCAGGAAATGGGCCAAAGAGAGGTTGAAGAACAGGGCGTCCTCGCGCACCGCGGAGGCCTGCATGTCGGTCAGGGCGTAGGAGAAGGCCCGCTGCGAGCCCTCCAGCAGCACCGTCCAGTAGTGCTCGGGAAGGCCCAGCAGGCGCTTGCGGCATTCCTCCAGCCAGGCGCTGCGCACGAACAGCGGCTGCCCGTGGGCCAGCCGGTGGAACAGTCCCGGGCTGGAGTCATGGAACACCCAGTGGCGGGCTTCGATGCGCCCGAGCAGCTCCTCGAAGCGCCCCGCTTCCTGATAGCGCACGCGAACGGGCAGCTCGCCCAGCAGGAAGCGATCCTGCAACGAGGGCTGTCCGGGCACCGTCTCGAAGGCCGCCGGCGAGCCGAAGCGCGCGCGCCGCTCCGCCCCGGCGGGCAGCTCCCCGCGGTGGTACACGTCCAGGGGAATGGCGAAGTAGGGATCCAGTACCCCCGACTCGGCGGCTTCGCCGAGCACCACGGCCTCGACCTCGGTCCAACCGGCCAGCGCTCCGCTCAACTGCCGCGCGATCGCCTCTACTTTTCGTTGCATGGCCGCGCCCCCTTCCGCACCCATATCATAACATGACGCGTTTGCCCATCCCAGGCTATGATGCCAGGATGTCCGGCGTAGAGTTCCTGCTGTTCGGCCTGGAGCCGCCGAGCAACCTGGCCCGGGCTGCGCGCCAGCTTCAGGAGAGCCTTTACGCCGGCTGGGGCCTGGTTTCGCCCCTGGCTCTGCCCGCCCTGGTCCCGCTGCGCTTCGCCGCCCCGGCCCCGCCTCCGGACGCCGAAGCCTTGCGCCGCCTGGAACGGGAGTTGGGCCGGGCGCTGCGGGGGCCGGATGCCCTCCGTGCTCCGCGCCTGCGCACCGGCGGGTGGGCGCTTCACGACGGGGCGCTGTTCTGGGAGCTGGAGGGCGAGACCGGGCTCCTGGCCTCGCTGGCCGAACGCCTCAGCCCCTGGCCCGCTCCCGCGCTTCCGCCCTTTCCCTGCTGCCCGGCTTCCTGCTCTGCCTCCCGGAGCCGGGCGCGGACCTCGGCCGGGCGGCCGCCGGCCTGAGCCTGCCGCCCAGCGCCCTTTTTACCGTCTCCGCCCTGGTGCTGCTGGCCGTGCGCGCCTGGTCCCCCCGGCCATTGGACCCGCACGGACGGCCTCCGCCCCGCCCCACCC
>CAVUYS010000044.1:0-13855 GCA_963745745.1 uncultured Spirochaetota bacterium
GCCAGGACCTCCTGCCGACCGGGCCAGTCGTCGTGCTCCAGGCGACCTTCGCGCACGACACGCACGAAGCCCTGCACGTCCAGCGCGATCTCCGCCCCCTGCGCGGCCAGCAGGCGCAGCACCTCCAGGCCCACCTCGCCGCGGAAGCTGGCCCCGATGCAGGCCAGGCGGGCTTCCAGGCCCTCCACCTGGCTCGGGCAGGAAGCTTCCGGCCGTGGACTGGACCAGGATGCGGCGGTGGTCCGGATCGGCGTCCGGGTATTCCAGGCGCAGGACCGTGGAGCTAGTGGTGACTTGCGCGCGCACGCTCACTCCCAGGGCGGTAAGCTCCTCGACCACGGCGAAGTCCTCCCGGGAAAGGCGGGTGACCGCGGCCGTGCGCAGGCCCAGGCGGCAGGCCACGTTGGCCCCGTAATAGAAGGCCCCGCCGTGCACGGTGCGCGTTGCTTCCGGGGTGGCGATCGTGTCCTTGGTGTAATTGCCCAGGAACAGGACATCGTGGCTCATGTCTGGCCCATGGTAAGGGCTTGACAGGGGGAGAAAAATACTATACAAATATATAGTAAACAGAAGGAGGCCCCATGTCGGAAGCTTCTGCCCGGATTCTACGGATCCTGCTCGCCTGCGGGATGATCGCCAGGGAGGAGCAGGAAATCGTGCGCGGGCTGATTCGCACCGCCCGCCCAGGGGCTCTGCCCGACCGCGGCCGACCCCAGCCTCAGGCCCGCTGACCGCGGGCCAGGGAGGCGAATACCCCGCCGAAGCACAGGACGGCGAACACGGCGAAGGCCGTGCGCGTGGCGTCGAGGAAGGGCCCCTGTGTGGCCTGGGTCACCGCGGCCGGCCCCAGGAACAGGGTGAACACCAGCAGCGCCACGCCCATGGAAAGCATCTGCCCGACCAGGCGCATGCTGGACAGGGTGGCGGAGGCCACGCCGAAGGAGCGCGGATCCACCGAGCCCATGACGGCGTTGGTGTTCGGCGAGGAGAACAGGGCGAAGCCCACGCCCAGCACCGCCAGGCCGGCGGCGACCAGCGGCAAGGGAGTGGCCGGACCCAGGAAGGCGAACAAGCCCAGCCCGGCCGCCGCGCAGAGCATGCCCGCCGAAGCCAGGGTCCGGGGCTGGATGCGGTCGGACAGGCGCCCGGCCAGGGGCGATAGGGCGGCCATCAGCGCCGGCTGCACCACCAGCAGCAGGCCCGCCTGCTGGGGCGAAAGGGCCCGGATGTATTGCAGATACAGGCTGAGCAGGAAGGTGACGGCGAAGGTGGCGCTGTAGTTGATCAGGGCCGCCAGGTTGGACCAGGCGAACACGGGGTTGCCCCGGAACAGGCGCAGGTCCAGCACGGGATCCGCCGCGCGGCTTTCCCGCAGGACGAACAGGGCCAGACCGGCCAGGCCCCCGGCCAGGAACCAGACCCCCGCCGCCCGGGGCAGGCGGGACAGCCCGTACATCAGGCAGGGCAGCGCCAGCGCGTACAGGAGCGCTCCGGCCAGGTCGAAGGGCCCGCGCGGGGCGCTCTTCCATTCTCCCTTCAGCTTCCACAGGATCAGCACGAACCCCACCGCGCCGACGGGCACGCCGGCGTAGAAGATGCCGCGCCAGCCCAGGTGCTGGGTCAGCAGGCCCCCCAGCACGGGCCCGAGGGAGAGGCCCAGGTAGGTGGAGGCGGCGGTGATGCCGATCGCCCGGCCGCGCTCCCCGGGCGGGTACACCGAGGTCAGGATGGCCAGGGCGGTGGCGAAGGTCATGGCCCCGGCCAGGCCCTGGGCCACGCGGAAGCCGATCAGCGCCGCCCCGCTGGGGGCCAGCGCGCAGGCCAGGGAGAACAGGGTGTGCCCGCCCATGCCCAGGGCGAAGACCAGCCGGCGGCCGAAGCGGTCGGCGGCCTTGCCGAAAGGCACCAGGCTCATGGCGGCGGCCAGCAGGTAGGCGGTGGCCACCCAGCCCTGCAGCAGCGCGTTCATGGCGAACTCCCGGCCGATGGCCGGCAGGCCGACGTTGATCGCCGCGGACATGAAGGGGGTGCTGAAGGAGGACAGCACGGCGCAGGCCAGGGCGGCGCTGCGCTCGCCGGGGGGGCTGCCCTCGCCGCGATCGGCGCCCAGGCCCGGCGTCTTCAGAGTTTCGGCCGCGCGGATTCCGGCTGGGCGCGCAGGCGCACGACCTGGTAGACCACCACCGCCGCCACCGCGGCCAGGCCGATCAGGTCGGTGATCCAGCCGGGGTCCACCAGGCACAGCCCGGCGGCCGCCAGGACTATCCGCTCGATGAGGCCCAGGGGCCGCAGCAGGTATCCGGTGAGCGCGGAGGCGATGGCGGACATGCCCACGATCGAGGTGACGATGGGCTGCAGCACGCCCAGGAAGGTGACGTCGATCAGCAGGAGCTGCGGGGACATCACGAAGATGTAGGGCAGGATGAAGGCGCCGATGGCCAGGCGCGTGGCGATCACCCCGGTCTTGAACGGGTTGGCCCGGGCGATGGCCGCCCCCGCGTAGGCGGCCAGGGCCACCGGCGGGGTCAGGTCGGCGATGATGCCGAAGTAGAACACGAACAGGTGCGCCGGCAGCGCGGCCACGCCGAGGGTCAGCAGGGCCGGGGCGGCGATGGTGGAGGTGATGATGTAGTTGGCCGTGGTCGGCACCCCCATGCCCAGGATCAGGGAGGTGATCATGGTGAAGAACATGGTCAGCAGCAGGTTGCCGCCGGCGAGGTCCACCAGGGCGCTCGCCAGCTTGAGGCCCAGCCCGGTGCGGGTGACCACCCCGACGATGACGCCGGCCAGGGCGCAGGCCGTGGCCACCCCGAGGGCGCTGCGCGCGCCCTTGACCAGCGCCTCGAAGAACTGCACGACGCCCGCTCCAGGCCGAGCCGACGACGAACGAGCCCGCGGTCGGCCAGGCGCCCGTCGGCCGGGCACGCTCCACGCCGGCAGCCTTCCCGGTGGCCGCACGATCCGGCCGAGGCGCAGCAGGAACAGCAGCAGGGCGCGACGATGGCCGAGGCCCGATGGCGAGCAGCGCGATGCGCAGCAGCGAGAAGCCCGAGGCGGTCAGCAGCACGATGATGCCGACCAGCGGGATGAAGTAGATCCCCTCGGTGCGCAGGATCTGCCAGAAACTTCGGCAGCTCGCGGCGCGGCATGCCGCGCAGGCCCAGCTTCTTCGCCTCGAAGTGCACGCCCGCGAAGATGCCGATGAAGTACAGCACCGCGGGGATGGCCGCGGCCTTCGGCCACCGTGGTGTAGGGCACGTTCAGGAACTCGGCCATCAGGAAGGCGGCGGCGCCCATGATCGGCGGCATGAGCTGCCCGCCGGTGGAGGCGGCCGCCTCCACCGCGCCCGCGAACTCCGGCTTGTAGCCGAGCTTCTTCATCATCGGGATGGTGAAGCTGCCCGAGCCGACCACGTTGGACACCGAGCTGCCCTCGACCATGCCCTCGAAGGCGCTGGTGATGACCGCCACCTTGGCCGGGCCGCCGGAGGCCCAGCCGGCGATGGCAGTTGCCGAGGTCGATGAACAGCTTGCCCACGCCGGTGATCTCGATGAAGGCGGCGAACAGCAGGAACATGAACACGAAGGTCGCCGAGACGCCCAGCGGGATGCCGAAGATCCCCTCGGTGGTGAAGAACAGGTGGTTCACCAGCTGCCGGATGGAGACGTTGCGGTGGGCGAACACCCCGGGCAGGTTGCTCGCCGAACAGGGCGTACAGCACGAACACCGCGGCGATGATCACCATGGGCAGGCCGACGATGCGGCGGGCGGCCTCGAACAGCAGCACGATGCCCGATCGCGCCGACCACCACGTCGGCGCGTGGTCAGCACTCCCGCCCGCGTCACGATCGCCCGGTAGTTGAACAGCAGGTAGCCCAGGCAATACGAGGGACAGCGGCCACGAACAGCAGGTCGAACGGGATTGAGGCGGTCGCGGCGCATGCCCTTTGCCGGCCGGGATACAGCAGGTACACCAGGGTGAGCACGAAGGCCAGGTGCACGGCCCGCTGCAGGTGCGCGTCCAGCACCCCGAAGAAGGCGGTGTAGATGTGGAAGCAGGAGAAGGCCAGGGCGATCAGCGAGATCAGGATCTCTGCCAGCCCGACAGCAGGCGATGGGTGGACTCCTTGTCCACTTTTTCCAGGACCTTGCGGATTTCCTCCCCGTCGCGGTCCAGGGGCTGGCCGGAGACATCGGGATTCGGCGGTGAAAGGGGCTGCTTGCTCACGGCTTGATATACCCCATCCGCCGGCCGAACACAAGTCGGCCAATCAGGGATTTCCGTTCGATCCGCAGGCTCAGCGCGCGGCTGCCGGACAGGACGGCCAGGTCGACCCGGCGGCCGCCGATGCTCAAGGAATGCTCGGTCAGGGGCATGGGGCTCAAGCTCACCGCGGGGAAGCGCCGCTGGAGCCCCTCGATGAGGATCCAGCCGTCCTCCAGGCGAACCGTCCCTCCCTCATCGCCGAAGGGCAGGCCGGCCCCCAATCCCTGATAGGCTGTCTTGTACAATTCCAGACCCCCGCCCGGTGCGGGCCGGAAGTACTCGATGGCCGGCAGCCGGGCCACGGAGTGCCGGTAGGCGATCTGGAAGCGCGGCTCGCCGCGCTCCAAGGCGTAGGAGCCCAGCAGCCTCCCGTCCGCCGCCCGCAGGATCAGGCAGGGCTCCCGCCAGAAAAAAACCGCGGCAGCCAGGACGGCTGCCGCGGAGCAAGTGCTGATGACTGTCGTGAGGCGAAGGACCCTGCTCACTCCTTGAAGAACTTCTCGGCGCCGGGGTGCAGGGCGATGGGCATGCCGTCCCGGGCGGACTTCTTCATGATGTTCTTGCCCTGGGCGTGGGCCATGGCCAGGCGCTCGGTCCCGGTGAAGATGGCCTTGGTCATATCGTAGACCAGCTTCTCGTCGGCGGAGGCGTCCACCAGCAGCATGGCCTTCACCGCCAGGGTCTGCACGTCGCGGGTCTGCTTGGGATAGGTCTCCTTGGGGATGCTGAACTTGGTGTAGAAGGGGTACTTGGCGATGAGCTTGCGCGCCAGTGCGTCGGAGACCGGCAGGATGACCACGTCCTTCTGGGAGGCCACGTCGCGGATGGCCGCGGTCGGCACGCCGGCGGTGACCACCGCCACGTCCACGTTCCCGTCGCGCAGCCCGTTGGCCGCCTCGGCGAAGTTCAGGTACTGCGGGCTCACGTCCTTGTAGCTCAGGCCCAGGGCCTCCAGGATCTGCCGGCAGTTCACCTCGGTGCCGCTGCCCGCCGCGCCCACCGCGATGCGCTTGCCGCGCAGGTCGTTCAAGGACTTGACCTTGGAAGAGGTCACGGTGACGATCTGGATGGTCTCCGCGTACAGGGTGCCCACCCCGCGCAGGTTGGGCTTGGCCTTGTCCTTGAACATCTCGGTGCCGTTGAAGGCGTAGAAGGTCACGTCGTTCTGGACCATGACCAGCTGGAACTCCCCTTCCACCAGCTTGTTGATGTTGGCCACCGAGGCGCCGGTGGCTACCGCCGTGGCGTTGATGTACGAGTGGGCCTTGCTGATCAGCTCGGCCATGGCCCCGCCCAGCGGATAGTAGGTGCCGGCCGTGCCGCCGGTGCCGATATTCACGAAAACCCGCTCCTGCGCCCCGAGGGAGGCCAGCACGAACAGGGCGAACAGGATCACCAGAAGCTTCCTCATTATCCATCCTCCTTGTGTCGATTGATGATGCCTCTACTATGGCCGCCGCCTCAGTGGCTTGTCAACAATGCCGCGCGGGTGCGCGAGGGCGGCGCCGGCCGGCGGGCCGGCCCATAGCAGCGCAGGTAGATCAGGTATACCACCGCGGTCTGCGCCAGGCCGAGGGCCAGCAGCACCCGCAGGTCGCTGAACGGCTTCAGGTCGAGCAGGGCCAGCAGGGAGCCGGCCAGGTAGCCGGCGGCGTCGGCCATGGCGTAGCGCCGGTCGAAGGCGGCCCGGCCCCGGCGGTAGCGCCTCTGCTTGAGGATCTGCAGCAGGTACATCACCGCCGAGGTGAAGGTGCCGAACACGAGCATGGAGGCCAGGTAGTACAGCGACAGGTCCAGGGCGTACAGAAGTATCGCCGCCGCCGTGAGGGCGACCTCGGCGGTCATGAGCAGGGGCAGCTGGGCGTACAGGCGCCGCGCCAGGCGGCGGTCCTCGAACGCCAGTCCGGTCAGAAAGGGGAACAGGGAGCCCACCAGGGATCCCAGCGTGATGACGCGCACATCCAGGGCGGAAGCGATCAGCTTGATGTGGTACGGGGTGATGAGCCCGGCAAACAGGCTGCCGACGAATCCGCCGAGAATGAACGGGTCGATGGAAGCAACGAAGCGTTTCATCCTCCACCTCCCACCTCGCGGCTGGCGGAGGTGCGAAGATGGATGGGGTTCTTGCGCCTCCTATGCCGCGGGGCTACTCCATGGGTCTTCGATCATGGTAATAAGATAGCCCCGCGGCGCGGGGGAGGTCAAGCGGAGAAGGGGGGCAGCCCGGCGGCTCGATTCTGGCCGTTCCAGTAGGACTGGTAGAGCAGGCCCGGGCGCCGCTCGGGCCGCATCTCCCGGATCGCCGCCAGCCAGCGCGCCTCGGCTTCCCCGGCCCGGGCGAAAGCCCGCGCGGTCAGGGCGAAACGCCCGCGGCGCGGGACGGCGGCGGCCTCGCGGCGCAGCTCCTCCTCCAGGGCGGCCTGCTCCGCGCGCAGCACCCCGACGTGGGCGGGGAAGCTCTGCAGGATGCGGCGGTGGAGAGCCTCGTGGCGCCACCACAGGCTGCGCGGGTTGTAGCGCGGCCCCGGGGCGGTGCCCAGCGCGGGCAGGACCCGGCCCTCCAGCCAGATCGGCTTGAACACCCCGGTGCAGGGAGCGGAGGTGCCCGTGGCCCAGTAGAGGTTGCCCTGCTCCCCCAGGTGGGCGACCAGCGAGGCGGTGGATTGGGCGGCGTGCCGCGCCAGGCCGTTGGCCGAGTGGGCGCAGAGGTGGCTCATCAGCAGGTGCGCGTCGGGCTGGTAGGGCCCTTCCTCCCCGTGATCCCGCAGGATGGCCATGGCGTCGGCCACGGCGAGGCCGGGTCCGGAGCCGCGCGCGGGGCGCCGGGCCGCCAGCAGCTGCTCGGCGCGGCCGCGCCGTTTGCGCCCGGCGCTGAAGGTGCTGTAGAACCAGTCGGCGTAGCAGCGGGCGAAGTTGAAGATCTGCCCGGGCTTCAGCCAGCCGCGCCGGCGGGCGGTCTCCACCAGCTGCGGGTGGGCTTCGTCGAAGACCTCCCCGATGGTCAGGCAGTTGGAGATGGCGTAGCGGCCGTACACGCGGGCGGCCGCCCACATCTGGCCGGCGGTCTCCAGCACCCAGGCCTCCCGCGGGTCGGCGATGAGGTAGCTGTTGTGGTAGGTCAGGCTCTTGTCCGTGTAGCCGCAGGGCCCGCCCTGGCCGTGGTCGGCCAGCAGGCCGACGATGGTCTCCAGCGCGGCCTGGGCCGAGGCGGAGCGTTCCAGCGCCAGGCGCAGCAGGTCCATGCCCGTCAGCCGCTCCTCCCTGGGCCGGGGCAGGCGCGTGAACACCGCCTCGTTGCCGATCACCACCCCGCGTTCGTTGGCCCCGATTTCCGCGCCCCACATCCAGAACGGCCGGCACAGCAGCGTGCCCAGGGTGCGGCGGACCTGGGGGATGCTGCGGTAGGTGCAGCGCAGGCGGCGGCCCTTGGGGTGCTCGGCGGCGGGGTGGTGCTCCAGGACCTGGGCCTCATTGGGCTCCCGGTCGCTGTTCTTGCCGAAGATCACCGAGCCGTCGGAGGTGAAGGGCGGCAGGGCCACGAAGGTGTCGCACACGCGCGACCTCCTGGGAGCAGTATGGGCGCCGGGGTGGGCGGCGTCAAGAAAGCCTGGCGGCCTAGGCCGCCTAGGGCTGCCTACAGGCGAACCGCGGCGATGATCGCGCCGGCGGCCCCCGAGCCCAGGATCAGCAGGAGGGGATCCAGCTTCGTGAACAGGGACAGCGCGCAGCTTGCCGCCGCGATGAGCCAGACGTGCCAGGCCAGCGACGGGGTGATGCGACAGGGACACCAGGGTCGTGGCGATCAGGGGGATGGTGGCCACCCGGAAGGCGTCGCTCAGCTTCTTCTGGTCCACGCGCGTGCTGCGGAGCAGGACCAGCACGAGGGCCACGGCCAGCAGGGGGAAGGCCACCACCGCCAGGGAAGCCGCCAGCGCGCCGGGGAGGCCCGCCACCCGGAAACCGATCATGGTCGCCGCGTTCAGGGCCACCGGGCCGGGGGTCACCTGGGCGATGGCCACCACGTCGGCGAAGGTCTGCGCGGACATCCAGCCCCCGGCGACCACCTCGTGCTGGATGATGCCGACGATGGTCCAGCCGCCGCCGAAGGAGATGACGCCGATCTTGAAGAAGATCCAGGCCAGGCTCAGGATTTCCAAGCCAGGGCCCCCAGGCGGACGAGGATGACCGTGGCGATGACGATCGGCAGGGCCCAGCTCCTGAACAGCAGCAGGGCCGCGAAGCACAGCAGGGACAAGGCCACCTCGTGGATGCGCCACTTGCGGGCCCGCAGCATCCGGACCAGCAGGGCCGCCACCAGGCCGAGGACCGTTCCGTAGGACCCTTGCAGGAAGCCCTGGACGATCGGGTTGCCGGCCACCGCGCCGTAGAGCAGGCTGACCAGGATGATCGAGACGACCGGCGGCAGCATGATGCCCAGGAACGCGGCCGCCGCCCCGGCAAGACCCGAGCAGGCGCTGCCCCACGAACACGGCCGTGGTCAGGGTGGTGGGCCCCGGCACGGCCTGCGCCAGGGCGAACAGGTCGTAGAAGCCCTGCTCCTCCATCCAGCCGCGGCGGGCCAGGCGCGAAGCCATGATCGGGACGATGGCGTAGCTGCCGCCGATGGTCACCGCGGAGATGACGAAGAAGGTCCAGAACAGGGAAAAGAAGGTCTTGGCCTTCAGTACAGAACCTCCAGCAGGCACAGCCCCTGGGGCGGGGCCAGGGGGCCGGCCGCGCTGCGCTCGCCTCCCTCCAGGATCGCGGCCATCGCTTCGGCCGGCAGGCGGCCGGCGCCGACCTCCAGCAGGGTCCCGGTGAGGATGCGGGCCATGTTGTGCAGGAACCCGTCGCCCTCGAAGTGAAGCTCCAGCCAGCCTTCCCGGGCCACCAGCTCCAGGGCGTGCAGGGTGCGCACCGTGGACTTGACCTTGGACTTGCTCGTGGTGAAGGAGCGGAAGTCGCGCTCGCCCACCAGCAGGCCGGCCGCCCTGCGCATGGCTTCCAGATCCAGCGGCTCCGGCAGGTGCAGGCAGTAGCGCCGGCGGAACACCTGGGGATAGGGAGCGGTCCAGATGCGGTAGACGTAGCGCTTGCGCCGGGCCCGGTAGCGGGCGTGGAAGCGCGCGTCCACCTGGTCGGCGGCGGTCACGGCGATGTCCTCGGGAAGGTAGCGGGTGAGGTAGGCCCGCACCTCCTGCAGGCTCAGGGTGGAGGAGGTGAGGAAATTGGCCACCTGGGCCTCCGCGTGAACCCCCGCGTCCGTCCGGCAGGCGCCGATCACCTGGATCTTCTCCCCGGTCATCCGGCTCAAGACCTGCTCCAGCTTGCCCTGGATGGTGCGCGGGCTCTCGGGGTCCTCCTCCTTCTGGCGTTGCCAGCCCAGGTAGCGGCTGCCGTCGTACTGCACCACGAGTTTGAGGTTACGCATGTTGCGGCAGAGCCTCGCGAAGAGCGGCGACGACGCTTCGCCTGTCGGCCGCGGACAAAGAGCCGGTCCTCGAGAAGAGCTTCATTCTGGCCACGCAGGGCTTCTGCAGGCCGGCCTCCCGCCGTTTTTCCAGGTTGACGTTCGCTCTTCCTGATGCGCACCGCCGCCGGCAGGGTCGTCTGGCCCTTGCTGGAGATCGTGCTGGTGAGCGCCTTCTTGGCCATATCCTTACCCTGTAGGCAATGGGTGCGGATGGTCAAGAGCCTCAGGCCGGGCGGAGGAGCTCGGCGAGCGCGCGCTGGATCTCCTCCAGGGTGTACGGCTTGGCCAGCACGCCGGCGAAGCCGTGCTCCCGGGGCGAGGCGAGGATCGGGTCGTTGGAGTAGCCGCTGGAGACCACGGCCTTGACCTGCGGGTCCAGGGCCCGCAGCCCGCGCATGGCTTCCAGTCCGCCCATCCGGCCCGGGACGGTCAGGTCCATGATCACGGCCTGCGGAGGATTTCCGCTCTGCAGGCCCTGCCGGTAGATGGATACCGCCTCCTCGCCGTCCGCCGCTTCCAGCACCGTGCAGCCCAGCCGCTGCGAGCATCCCGCGGGCGACCCGGCGGATCGGCGCTTCGTCGTCCATGACCAGGACGCGCAGCCCCTCCAGGTCCCGCAGCGGCTGCGCGGGAAGCGGCGAGCCGCGGCGGGCGCAGGCCGGCAGGCGCAGGGTGAGGAGGGCTCCCCGTCCGGGTTCGGACTGCGCCTCGATGTGGCCGCCGTGGGCGCGGATGATCGAGTACACCACGGTCAGCCCCAGGCCCTTGCCGCTCTGCTTGGTGGAAAAGTAGGGATCGAAAATCCGGGGAAGGTGGGCCGGGGCGATGCCCTCGCCCTGATCCCGGAAGGCCAGGCGGGCGAAAAGCCGGCCGTCCTCCCGCCGCTCGTTGGCCGCCTCGACCTCCAGGCGCCCTCCGGCGGGCATGGCCTGCCGGGCGTTGATCACCAGGTTGTTGATCACCTGGGCGAACTGTCCCTCGTCCAGCTCGGCCTCCAGCAGGTCGGGGGCGATGCGAAACTCCGCCTGCACGTTGGAGCCGGCCAGGGCGAAGCCGACCGTCTCGCGCAGCAGCCGGGCCAGGTCCACCGGGCGCTTTACGGGCGCCCCTCCGCGAGAAAAGGTCAGCAGCTGTTCGGTGAGTCCCCGGGCCCGGGTGATGGCCTTGAGGGTTTCGGCCAGCAGCTGCTCTTCCGGCCCGCTGCACCTGCAGCAGGCTCAGGTTGCCCAGGATGGCCGTCAGCAGGTTGTTGAAGTCGTGGGCGATGCCGCCGGCCAGCACGCCCAGGGACTCCAGGCGCTGGACCTGGAGCTGCTCCTCCTCGGCCCGCTTGCGCGCGGTCAGGTCGATGACCGAGACCACGACCCGCTTGGCCTCCTCCGGGGTGCGCGGCACCGAGTAGCTGACCAGGATCTGCATCCTCTCGCCGGCGAAGTTGCGGTCCGGCTGCTCTCCCTCGAAGTGCTCCCGCCCCTCGACGATGGCCATCATCTCCTCGGCGTAGCAGGGTAGGGCCTCCTCGTGGATGAAGCGGGCCAGCGTACCCAGGAACTGCTCCCTGCTTCCGCCCTTGTACAGCCGGACGGTTTCCGGGTTCACGGCGATGATCCGGATCAGCCCCAGGTATTCCCGGACGAAGTCGGGGTGCTCCAGCAGGTAGGCGCGCAGGTCGGCGATGCCCCGGGCCTTCAGCTCCTGGATGGCCGCGAAGGCCGCGGAGAAGTCGTTTTCCCAGAGGGAGACCTTGGCGTTTTCGAAAATCTTGCGGTAGCGGTCCTCGCTGGCCCGCAAGGCCAGCTCGGCCAGCTTGCGGGGAGTGATGTCCACCGTGCTGACGATCAGGCGCTGGAACTGGGCCTCCTCCCGCGGCACGGCGAAGCGGATGACCGAGTACACCGTCTCGCCCCGCAGGGTCCTTCCCTGCACCTCGCTCTGGAAGGAATCCCGGCCCTCGGCGATCGCCACCAGGGCCTCCCGGAAAACCGGCAGGGCTTCCGGCACGGAGACGCCCTCCAGCGAGCCGCCCAGTTCGGCCAGGGAGCCGGCGCCGTGCACCTTCAGGGCCTGGGAGTTGGCGTCCAGCACGCGGATCAGGCAGGCCAGGCGGGGCACGTCCTCCGGATGCCGCCGGAAATGCTCCCGGAAGTCCGTGACCCCCCGGGCGCGCAACCGGGCGAGCTCCCGCTGGACTGCGGAGTAGTCCTCCTCCCAGAGTCCGACCTCGGCGGCCTCGAAAATCTTGCGGTAGCGCTCTTCGGCCTCCACCTCCCCACTATAGTCCGCCCGGATGTCCTGCGCCAGCGCGCTCGCCGCCGCTCATTCCTCGAAAGTTGACTCTGTCCGGCAGGGCTTCTATAATGTCAGACGATAGAATATCCAACAGGAGGGAAGAATGAAACGATTCGGATTGTGGGCCCTGCTGGCGGTGGCGCTGGCGGCCAGCCTGGCGCTGGCGGGCTGCAAGCCGGCCGAGCCGGCGGTGATGAGCCTGATGGCCTTTGCCGGCTACGCCGAGGACGCCTGGGTGAAGCCCTTCGAAGAGGCCAACAAGTGCACGGTGAAGATCAACTACGCCGGCACCGTGGAGGAGATGTTCAACAAGGTCAAGTCGGCGCCCAACGAGTACAACATCGTCTCCATCGACCCGGGGCGCATCCCCATGTACAAGAACGCCGGGCTGCTGCAGCCGGTGGACACCAAGAAGCTCTCCAACTACCTGAAGATGGGGGCCTTCTTCCGCGAGCACCCCTACAACAAGATGCTGGGCGGCGGGGACACCCTGCACGTCCCCATCGTCTGGGGCACCCAGACCATCACGGTGAACACGGCCAAGGTCCCCAAGGCCAAGCTGGACAAGTACGTGAACTGGGACAAGAAGACCATCTCCTACGACATCTTCACCGCCCCCGAGTTCAAGGGGCAGACCGCCTTCTTCGACGAGTCGACCAACGTGACCAACTGCGCGGCCATGGCCCTGGGCATCGAGGACAACTTCCACTTCACCGATGCCGCAGTTCAAGCAGGTGGCCGACCTGCTGTACAAGTGGAAGAAGAACGCCCGCACCTTCACCAGCGGCCTGGACTCCGAGTTCAGCGTGCTCACCAGCGAGGACGCCTTCTTCGTGCTGGGCGGCAACGACGCCCTGCTGAACATCAAGCTGGAGGAGGCCGGGGCGCGGCAGAACTTCACCCAGTTCGTGCCGGATCCGGGCACGATCTGCTGGATCGACGGCTGGGTCATCACCGAGCCCACCAAGGGCAAGAGCCTGGAGCTGGCCTACAAGTACATCGACATGATGATCGGCGACGAGGTGCAGAAGCAGCTGGCCAACCTGATCGGCTACGGGATCGTCAACCCGGCCGGCGGGGAGGGCTTCAGCGAGGTGATCAAGGACAGCGCCTACTGGTACCTGGACATCGCCACCTTCCCCAACAAGCTGGCCATCATGGTCCCGGAGGAGGACCCGGCCCGGCGCGTGGAGCTGTGGAACGAGGTCAAGGCCAAGCCGTAACGGGCTGCGTCGCAATGGCATGAGCGGCGGGCGGCTTTCGCCGGGCCGCCCGCTTCATTATCCAGGGGAGGCGAAATGAGCGAGGAGCTGGCGATCGAGCTGCGCGGGGTGCGGAAGAGCTTCGACGAGGTGGTGGCCGTGCAGCGCTTCGACGTCGGCATCCGCAAGGGGGAGTTCTTTTCGCTGCTGGGGCCCTCCGGCTGCGGCAAGACCACCACCCTGCGCATGATCGCCGGCCTGGAGGAGCCCACCGAGGGGGAGATCCTGCTGGAGGGCAGGGAGGTGAGCCGCGTGCCCGCCTACCGGCGCAACGTGCACACCGTGTTCCAGGACTACGCCCTGTTCCCGCACATGGACGTGCGCAGCAACGTCTGGTTCCCGCTGAAGATGCAGGGGGTCGGCCTGGCGGAGGCCGGCGAGCGCATCGCCCGGGTGCTGCGCCTGGTGAACATGGAGGGCTTCGAGCGGCGCCTGCCGCAGCAGCTTTCCGGCGGGCAGCGCCAGCGGATCGCCCTGGCCCGCTCGCTGGTGGACGCGCCCGCGGCGCTGCTGCTGGACGAGCCGCTGGGCGCCCTGGACTTCAAGCTGCGCGTGGCCATGCA
>CAVUYS010000045.1:0-29692 GCA_963745745.1 uncultured Spirochaetota bacterium
TTGTTCTTGCGGGGGGTCTTCAGGTGGCGGTCCAGGGCGTTGTAGACGATGTTGGTCTTGCCGCCGGTGAACCATTTATAGAAGGGCTTCTCGCTGTCGTCCAGGACCCGGTCCCAGGGCCGGAACCACTCCAGCTCCGCGGCCCGCTCGGCCCAGAAGGCCTGCGGGTCCTTCAGGGAGCGGCGATAGAGTGATTCGTACTCCGGGACGTTGGCCTGTTTCAGGATGCGCTCGGGGGCGTAGAACAGCTCCCCGTTTCCCTGCTTGTCGGCCCCGGCGACGGCGGGCCGGGCAGGCCCAGCGGCCTTCGGCACGCCTGCCCCCGCCTGCCTGTCGTTCCCTGCCTGCTTGTGCATGGTCTGCCTCCTTCGAAGGCCTGTCCCGCGCGGACCGAGTATATTAACTAATCTAATAAGATTTCAGGTAAAGAGGGAATGGCAACGGGCGCGCTGCCATAGGTAATCGCGCGTGCCGGCCCGGCATAACCGCCTCTGCGTCTAACTCACTTCATGAATTGCTTCACTTCTTTCGCAAAGGTGCGCGTATTTATCGGCTTGCCAATGAATACGGCGTTCGGTATGGCTTTTATCTCTTCTATGCCTTCCGCCAGCACGGAAGCAGTAACAAAAACGATGGGAATATCGCGTGTCTCCTTGTCTAGGAGCAATATCTTGGCGGCTTCGGAGCCACGCATATCGGGAAGCCGCATGTCCATGATGATGATATCCGGTTTTTCCTTCCTGGCAAGGGCAATTCCGCTGGATGGCATTTTCGGCTGCAAATACTTCGAAGCCGGCGACCTCCAGAAGGTCCTTTTCCAGCATGAGATTGTTTCTATTGTCGTCGACGATCAGTGCTTTTTTCCGCATTTCACACCTCCCTCCTGGCTACAATAGGCAGGGTAAACCGGACCGAGGTGCCGCATCTCAAGCCCTTCTGATTCTACGGAAAGCTTCCCGCCGTGCAGCTCGACCATCTTTCGGGAGAGCGGCAAACCGAGTCCGGTCCCCTCGGTCAACCGGGAATATGGAGTATCGACACGGAAGAAACCCTCAAATATCCTCTCCATGTTCTCAGGTGCGATGCCGACCCCCGTATCCCAGACCACGACTTCGATCTCGGAACCGGCTTTCTTCGCCCGCATGCCGATTTTGCCGCCCTCGGGGGTGAACTTGACCGCGTTTGAAAGCAGGTTGTAGATTATCTCTTTTACCTTGAGCTCATCCGCCTCGATATCCGGCAGATCTTCGGCTATTTCAATCGACATTTCAATCTTCTTCTTGCTGACCATATCCGCAACCAGCAGGGAGATCTCGTTCAACAGGTCTTTTCATGGGCAGGCTGGACAAGGCCAGCTTCATCTTTCCGGCTTCGACTTTGGCCATGTCAAGTATCTGGTTGATCAGCAGGAGAAGGTGTTTTCCGCTGGTCAGGACGTTGCTGACGTATTTCTTCTGCTTTTCGTTCAGCGGTCCGAAGGTCTCGTCGTACAGCACCTCGGAGAAACCGTTGATGGAGTTGAGCGGGGTCCTGAGCTCATGCGACATGTTGGCCAGGAATTCGGATTTTACCCGGGCGGTGCGTTTCAGCTCGGTGGCCAGCTCCTTCAACTCTTCATGGGCTTTTTCCAGCCCGTTTTCTATCTCCCTGCGCTCGGTGATGTCCTCGATGGCCAGGAGGATGATCCGCTCTTTGCCCAGACACTCTTTGAATCTGCCGGGCATTCAGGAGCATGATGCGCCTGCCAATGGTGGCAAAATCGTGTTCCACCTCATAGTTGTCAAAGGTCGCCTTTTGGGGCAGGATGGTTTCCAGCAGTTCCCGCAGCTTGGGGATATCCCACTGCTTATTGCCCAGGTCATAGATAAGCTGTCCCACGGTCTCTTCGGGGTTTACCTTGAAGACTTCATAGAAGGAGCGGCTGGCGGTGACTACCCTCAGATCCTGATCCAGAGACGATCAAGGGTTCACGCACGGTGTTGATGATGCTCTCGGCGTATTCGCGGGCTTCATCTGCGGATATTTTTGATCGACTTCCAGTTCTTTGCGGGTTTTTTCCAGACCGTTTTCTATTTCCTTGCGCTCGGTGATGTCCTCGATGGCCAGGAGGATGATCCGCTCTTTCCCCGACGCTCTTTGAATCTGCCGGGCATTCAGGAGCATGATGCGCCTGCCGATGGTGGCAAAATCGTGTTCGACCTCATAGTTGTCAAAGGTTGTCTTTTGAGGAAGGATGGTTTCCAGCAGTTCCCGCAGCTTGGGGATATCCCACTGCTTGTTGCCCAGGTCATAGATGAGCTGTCCCACGGTCTCTTCGGGTTTTACCTTGAAAACTTCATAGAAGGAACGGCTGACGGAGACCACCCTAAGATCCTGATCCAGAGCGATCAAGGGTTCCCGTACGGTGTTGATGATGCTCTCTGAGTATTCCGGGGATCCTGTTACGGTTTTTTTTCGGGACGTTTCTTGTCTCCTTGCTTTCAAGATAAACTATCGCCTAACGCAGTTACAACAGAGTGCTGGTCTGGCTCACACCAGTAACAACTCGGCCCTTATCTGGTGAAGGTCATCTTCCACGAATATGTGCTCTCCCTTTTGCATTCTCTTCTCGAGAGTAAGATAGATTCGAATGGCCTTCCTGATAACCGCGGTTTTGCTCATATCGTTTCTGAGAGCCAACTGGTCCAAGGAGTTCATCTCCTCTTCCGAAAGGTTCAGCGTCATCGTTCTTTTCTCTCCCATGATGGTCCCTCCAAGTCATAGAGTATTGCACAAAGCACACAATATCAACGGAAGTGCCCTATCCTTTAGCTATTGATAGTATAATTAATATACTAAAAATACTTGACTATTAGCTATATTATATATATTCTCAATATTAGAGGTATACAAGATGAGAACATTTACGAAGGTTCTGGGCGGGTTTGGGATTCTAATGTTGGCCTTTATCGCGGCATGCACTTCCCCGATGATGTCGGAGCTGGGCGATATGTCGCAGCAGGGAGCTCTTACAGGCTCTGAGGCGCCGAACCTTGGTTTGGCCGCTTCCTTCGCCGTTTTTGGTGGTGGCGCGGGCATTACCAACCAGGGAACCGCGACTGCGATTACGGGGGACATGGGCACTACAGGTGCTTCGACGATGATCACTGGGTTTCACAGCTCAACCTTCAGCTATGCCGAAACGCCCCTGAATGTCGGAGCGGTGAGTGGCAACGTCTACACGAACGCTCCGGAAGGAACGGCGGATACGTTTGCGTACGCAACGGCGGCCGCCGCTGATGCGCTGACGGCATTCAACGACCTGGCCTCACGACCCGACGGTACCGATCCCGGCGCGGGCCAGCTCGGCGGGCTTACACTCCTCCCCGGTGTCTACAAGTCGGCTTCGGGTGCATTCCTGATCACCGGCTCGGATCTCACCCTGGATGCGCAGGGAAACGCCGATGCGGTGTGGATCTTCCAGATGGCGAGCTCGCTGACGGTCGGGACCCCGCTGGCCCCGAGCAGCGTGATTCTGGTCAACGGCGCCCAGGCCAGCAACGTCTACTGGCAGGTGGGGAGCGCGGCGACTATCAACGGAGCGGGCGGCGGCTCCATGGCGGGAACCATCATAGCGAGCGCGGGAATGACCTTCTCGACGGCTGGCAACGCGACACTGACGACCTTGAATGGAAGGGCGTTGGGGCTCTTCGCCGCGGTCACCATGGTGAACACCGTCATCAACGCCAACGGCGTGCCGGCGGAAGTGCCCGTCGTTGAACCGATAGTGCCCAGCGTTACGGTGACGGGCAGCACAGCGGCCGACGTGGTCGCGGTGCCGGGCAACGGCTTCATCAACGTTGAAAACAACGGGGGGCATGTTGCAGCTACTGAAACCGGAACGGGAACGATCTACATCGTCAACACGGGTGGGGCGCTTACCGCCACCAACACTGGCAACGGTGTCATGACGATCAACAGCACGGCCACTGGCGCCGTGACGGTTACCAACACGGGTAATGGTCGCGTCACGGTGACTGCCACGGGTGCGGCTGCGATTACGATCACCCACACCGGCGATGAGGACTTTACGTACCCTAACTAACTGAGCTACTGCGGCTGTAACCTGGGGGCTGTCGGGAATGCAATTTCCAGACAGCCCTCCTTTTTTTCTTTTTCACGTGGCATATAGTTGGCGAATAAGCCAGCCACTCGGGGACGAAGCCCCTTCGGAAATCACGACGCGCTGTACCAGGGCTCAGGCGCGGGCGGCCAGGGCCGCGAGGATGCGCTCGGGGGTGGCCGGGATGCGGGTGAGCCAGATGCCCAGGGCTTCGTGCAGAGCGCTCACCACGGCCGGGGCGGCCATGGACACGGGCAGCTCGCTCATGCCCTTGGCCCCATAGGGGCCTTCCTCGTGCGGGTTTTCGACGACGAGGCACTGGATGGGCGGCACCTGGGTGGCGCGCCACAGGCCCAGGCGGGCCAGGGTGTCGGTGAGGATGCGGCCCTGCTCCAGGCGGAACTCTTCGGACAGGGCGTAGCCCAGGCCCATGACCACGCCCCCCTCCATCTGGCCCTCCACACTGGCCGGGTTCACGGCCCGGCCCGCGTCGGAGGCGGCGATCACGCGCAGCACGTTCACGCGCCCGCTGGCAGGATCCACCTCCAGGCTCACGGCCTGGGCGCCGAAGCAGTAGGCGGCGTGCAGGCGCCGCTCCCCATCCGGGAAACCGCCCCCCGGCTCGCGCAGGTCCGGCCAGGTGCGCGGCGCGGAGTAGCGCACCTCGGCCTTCAGCGCCACCCCGTCGGCGGCAGCCAGCCCGGCCAATTCCTCCAGGGCGGCCAGCTTCCGGCCGCCGGCCGACTCCACGAACGCGCCCTCATTCAGGGCGATGCCCTGCGCCGGGACGCCGAACCTGCCGGCCAGCCAGCCCAACAGCCGGGCCTTGAGCTCCCGCGCCATGGCCAGGACGGCGTTGCCCGACACGAAGGTCTGGCGCGAGGCGGTGGTGATCAGCGAGGCCGGGTCACGGTCCGTGTCCCCGGACTCCACCAGCACCCGGGAGTAGGGCCAGCCCAGCTCCTGGCAGGCGATCTGGGCCATGACCGTGTCCGAGCCCTGGCCCATGTCCGCGCTGCCCACCCGCACCCGCAGCAGGCCTCCCGGCAGGATCTCGCCGCTCGCCCCGGCGTAGTCGTCCAGGCCGGTGCCCAGGCCCACGTTCTTGTAGGAGCAGGCCAGGCCGGTTCCGGTCTTCCAGCCGGCCCGCGGGGCGAGCGGCGGGGCGCGGCGCAGGGCTTCGCGCACGGCCTCCAGGCAGGCCCGGGCGCCCACGCTGCAGCGGATGCGCTCGCCGGTGACCGTGGGCCGGCCCTCCTCGAGGATGTTGGCCAGGCGGATCTCGAAGGGGTCCAGGCCCAGCCGCTCGGCCAGGCGGTTCAACTGCACTTCCGCGGCGAAGGTGGCCTGCGGGTTGCCGAAGCCGCGCATGGCCCCGCCGGGCGGGTTGTTGGTGTACACGCACAGGGCCTCGATGTCCGCGTGCGGCACCACGTAGGGACCCGCCCCGAAGCTGACCGCGCGCTGGATCACCACTTCCCCGACCGAGGCGTAGGCGCCGGAGTCCGCCAGGATGCGGGCCTTTACGGCGGTGATCTGGCCATCTTTCTTTACCCCCGTTGTATAACGGAGGCTGGCGGCGTGCCGCTTCACGCTGGCCCGGATGGATTCCCGGCGGTCGAAGCGCAGGCGCACCGGGCGGCCGGTTTTCAGCGCGGCCAGGGCGGCGATGATCTGGACGGTAACGTCCTCCTTGCCGCCAAAGCCGCCGCCCAGGGGCAGGTGGGCGATGCGTACGCGCTCCTCGCTCATCCCCAGGGCCGCGGCCACCTGCCGCCGGTCCTCCCAGGGCCCCTGGCTTCCCACGTGCACCGTGACCCGCCCGTCGGGCTCCGGCACCCCGATCCCGCACTCCGGTTCCAGGTAGGCGTGCTCGATGAAGGGAGTGAAGTACTCGTCCTCCAGCACCTCCTCCGCCTCCGCCAGGCCGCGCTCCACCTCGCCCCGGCCGGAGCGTTTGCGCGCCGCCACGTTGGCCGGAAGCGCTTCGGCTCCGGCGCCGGTCCTCTCCGGCCCGCCTTCGCTGCCCACCCGCTCCGCGGTCCGCTCGTGCACACGGGCGGCTCCGGGAGCCAGGGCCTGCTCCGGGCCGGCGATGACCGGAAGAGGGTCGTAGCGCACGCGGATGTGCTCCAGCGCCTCCCGGGCGGCCTCCTCGCTTTCGGCCACTACGGCGGCCAGGGCGTCCCCCACGCAGCGCACCTTGTCCGCGGCGAACACGGGCTGGTCGGCCACCAGCAGGCCGAAGGCGTTGCGCCCGGGCAGGTCCCGCGCCGTGAGCACCGCGACCACCCCGGGGCGGGCGCGGGCCGCGGTGGGGTCCAGCTCCACGATGCGGGCGTGCGGCTGCTCGCTGCGCAGCACCGCGGCGTGCAGCAGCCCGGGGAAGCGCAGGTCCTCGGCGAACTTCAGCTCCCCGGTGGCCTTGCCCAGGGCATCCACCCGGGGCACGGGCCGGCCGAAGGGGGCCGGCTCGTCGGGCAGCAGACCGGCGCGCGGGAAGCTGTCCAGGCCCTGTCGCAGCCATTCCGCGGCCCGGCGCACCGCTTTCAGGATTTTCACGTAGCCGGTGCAACGGCAGAGGTTGGACGCCAGGGCCCGGGCGATCTGCCGGTCGGTGGGCTGCGGCTCCCGGTCCAGCAGCGCCTTGGCCGCCAGGATCATCCCCGGCGTGCAGAACCCGCATTGCACGGCCCCCTCCTGGATGAAGGCCTGCTGGAGCGGATGCAGCTTCCCGGGCGCGGCCAGCCCTTCCAGGGTGAGCACTGCCGCTCCGTCCAGGCCGGCCAGGGGCTGGCGGCAGGACAGCACGGGCCGGCCGTTGACCAGCACAGTGCAGGAACCGCAGTGTCCCTCCGCGCAGCCCCGCTTGGCCGCGGTCAGCCCCAGCTCGTCCCGCAGCCAGTCCAGCAGCGTGCGCGCCGGCCCCGGGGAGGCCTCCAGCTCGCGCCCGTTGACCGTGATCCTCAACGCGCCGTCCCCGGGCTTTGGCCGTCCCCGTCCTCGCGGTACAGGAACATGGGCGGGATCAGGGTCCAGATGGCCAGGGCCGCCGATCCGTACCACGGCTCGTACCAGGGGGGCTGGAGGAAGCGCACGGGACCCTGCCCCAGGGCGTAGATCCAGATCAGCATGGAGATGCAGGACACGACCAGCTGGGCCGCCGAGCGCACCCCCATGGCGAAGCGCAGGTACAGGGGCGTGAGCGCCACCAGCAGCCCGGCGACCACCAGATGCGGGACCGGCTCCGGCGGCAGGATGCCCAGCACGAACAGGTAGACGGCCACCACTTCGCTGGGGATGAGTTTGAGCAGGGCGGTGAGGAAGCGGTTGTCCTCGCGGCGAATCGTGCGACCCATATCAGCTCCTCCTCATGGGCGCGGCCCGCACCCCCCAGATCTGTTCGGCGTATTCCCGGATGGTGCGGTCGCTGGAAAAGCGCCCCATGCGCGCCACGTTCAGGATGGACATGCGCGTCCAGGCCTCCTGGTCGCGCCAGGCCGCCGCCACCCGCTGCTGGCAGGCGAGGTAGGAGTCAAAATCCTCCAGCAGCATGTAGGGGTCCCCGTGATCCAGGAGATTGCGCACCAGCGGGACGAAGAGATCCGGCTGCGCGGGGCTCAGGGCTCCCGACCCGATCAGGTCCAGCGCCTGCCGCAGCTCGGGGTTGGCCCGGTACAGCTCCCGCGGGTCGTAGCCACGGGCCTGCTGCTGCGCCACCTCGGCGGCGGTCAGGCCGAAGATGAAGATGTTCTCCTCGCCCACTTCCTCGCGGATCTCGACGTTGGCCCCGTCCAGCGTGCCGATGGTCAGCGCGCCGTTCAGGGCGAACTTCATGTTGCCCGTGCCCGAGGCCTCGGTGCCGGCGGTGGAGATCTGCTCCGAGAGGTCGGCCGCCGGGATGATGCGCTCGGCCAGGCTGACCCCGTAGTTGGGCAGGAACACCACCTTCAGTGCCGCCGCCCAGGTCGCGGGTCGTCGTTGACCCGTTCGGCCGCCGCGTTGATCAGGCGGATGATCAGCTTGGCCATGGCATAGCCGGGCGCCGCCTTGCCGGCGAAGATCACGGTGCGGGGCACGATCTCGGTCCCCGGATCGGCCTTGAGGCGGTTGTACAGCGCCAGCACGTGCAGCACGTTCAGCAGCTGGCGCTTGTACTCGTGGATGCGCTTGACCTGGCAGTCGAAGAGCGAGCGCGGGTCCACCGTGATCCCCGTGAGGCTGCGGATGCACTCGGCCAGGCGCTGCTTGTTGGCCAGCTTCACCTCCCGCCAGCTTTCGCGGAAGCGCGGGGTCCTCGGCCAGCGGCTCCAGGCGCCGCAGCTGGTCCAGGTCCGCGCACCCAGTCCGTCGCCGATGCGCTCGGTGATCAGCCCGGACAGGCCGGGGTTGCACAGGCGCAGCCAGCGCCGCGGGGTGATGCCGTTGGTCTTGTTGTTGAAGCGCTCCGGCCACAGCTCGTAGAAGTCGCGGAACAGCTCCGTCTTGAGGATCTCGGAGTGCAGCGCGGAGACGCCGTTCACCGAGTGGCTGCCCACGATGGCCAGGTGGGCCATGCGCACCTGCTTCTCCCCGTCCTCCTCGATGAGCGACATGCGGCGCAGCCGCTCCGTCGTCGCCCGGCCAGCGGCGCGGCGACCTCCGCCAGGAAGCGCCGGTTGATCTCGTAGATGATCTGCAGGTGCCGCGGCAGCACGCGGCCGAACAGGCTCACCGGCCACGTCTCCAGCGCCTCGGGCAGGATGGTGTGGTTGGTGTAGCCGAAGGTGTTCACGGTGATGTCCCAGGCCTCCTCCCAGCCCAGGCTCTCCTCGTCCAGCAGGATGCGCATCAGCTCGGGGATGGCCACGGCCGGGTGGGTGTCGTTGAGCTGGATGGCCACCTTGTCGGGGAAGTGCGCGAAGCCGCCGGACGAGCTCTTCTTGAAGCGCCGCATGATGTCCTGCAGCGTGGCGGACACGAAGAAGTACTCCTGCTTCAGGCGCAGCTCCCGGCCCTCGAACACGTTGTCGTTGGGGTAGAGCACCTTGGAGATGGTTTCCGACTGGGCCTTGTCCGACACGGCGCGCTCGTAGTCGCCGTGGTTGAAGTAGTCCAGGTCGAACTCGCGCGTGGACTTGGCCGCCCAGAGGCGCATGTTGTTGACCGTGTCGTTGCGGTAGCCGGGGACCGGGGTGTCGTAGGCCATGGCCATGACGACCTGGGTGTCCGACCCACCGGAAGCGCAAGCGGCCCGTCGGCGTCCGCCTGCGAGCTCGACCCGGCCGTAGAAGTGCACCGGGTAGAGGTACTCGGGCCGCTCCACCTCCCAGGGGTTGCCGTAGCGCAGCCAGTTGTCCGGCGTCTCCACCTGGGCCCCGTCGCGGATGCGCTGGAAGAAGATGCCGTACTCGTAGCGGATGCCGTAGCCGTAGGCCGGCAGGGCCAGCGTGGCCATGGAGTCCAGGAAGCAGGCGGCCAGGCGGCCCAGGCCGCCGTTGCCCAGGCCCGCGTCGTACTCCCAGTCCTCCAGCTCCTCCAGCTCGTAGCCCAGCTCCTGCATGGCCCGGCGCGGTCGTCCTCGAGTCCCAGGTTGAGGAGGCGTTGCCCAGGGCCCGGCCCATCAGGAACTCCAGCGACAGGTAGTACACGCGCTTGGACTTGCGCGCGTAGTAGGTCTGCTGGGTCTCGATCCAGCGCTCGATCAGCCGGTCGCGCACGGTCAGGGCCAGGCTCTTGAAGTTGTCCTGGTCGGTGGCGCTGTACTCGTCCTTGGCCAGGGCGAACTCCAGGTTGTGGACGAAGGATTTCTTGAGGGATTCCACGTCCATGCCCAGGAACTCGTTGTTGGAAGGGGTCAGGCGGAAGGGCTTGGGGCGGGCGGCTGCGGGCTTGCGCCCGGCCTTCCGCGCGGCGGGCCGGCGGGCCGTGGGCTTTCGTGCTGCGGGCGGTTTCGCCTTCCTGGCCGCGGGCTTGCGGCCCTTGCCGGCCTTCGCGCCGCGAGGCCGGGAAGAAGCTTTCTTCTCCGAGCTGGCCATGACCTATTGTAGCCGATGGGTCAGGGAGTCAGCAACGCTTTCAGCGCCTCCAGGCTGGGCTCGATCACCGGCGCCGCGGCGGTGGCGCGCTGCGCGGCGCCCACGTCCTTCAGGCCGCTGCCGGTCAGCAGGACCAGCACCGGCTCGCCGGCGCTCACCAGCCCCTGGGCCAGCGCGCGGCGCAGGCCCGCCCAGGCGGCCGCCGCGGCGGGCTCGGCGAACAGCCCCGAGCGCCCCAGCTCGGCGATGCCTTGCAGGATCGCCTCGTCGCTCACGGTGAGGTAGGCCCCGCCCGTGCGGGCGGCGGCGCGCAGGGCGCGCAGACCGTCGGCGGGCAGGTCCACGGCAATGCTGTCCGCCAGGGTGTTGGCGCGCACGGCGCGGATGGTCTCCGTGCCGGCGGCGAAGGCGGAGGCGATCGCCGCGGAGCCCTCGGCCTGCACCCCGAACAGGCGCGGTCCGCGCTCCAGCAGACCGGCCTGGACCAGGTCGCGGAAGCCCTTGTCCAACCCGGCGATGATGTTGCCGTCGCCCACGGGAACGAAAACCGACAGGCGCATCTCTCCGCCGCCCGCCTCCCCCAGCTCGCCGCGCTGCCAGGCTTCCCAGATCTCGAAGGCCGCGGTCTTCTTGCCCTCGGCGCTGAAGGGGTTGTAGCCCGTGTTGCGGCAGAACCAGCCCAGCTCCTCGGAAGCCCGGCGGGCCAGCTCCGTGGCCTGGTCGTAGCTGCCATCCACCAGCAGGACCCGGGCTCCGTACACCAGCATCTGGGCGATCTTGGCCGGCGGGGCGGAGCGCGGCGCCAGGATCACCGCGGGCACCCCCAGGCAGGCGGCCATGCCGGCCAGCGCGGCCCCGGCGTTGCCCGTGGAGGAGGTGACCACCACCTCGGCGCCCACCTCCCTGGCCCGGGCCAGCACCAGGGAGCTGGCCCGGTCCTTGAGCGAGGCGGTGGGGTTGCGGCCCTCGTCCTTCAGCCAGAGCCGGGGCAGGCCCAGGCGCGCGCGCAGGTCCGGCACGGAATACAACGGCGTGGCGCCCACGGCGCGGAAGGGGGTGCCCTGGCCTCCCGGGTCGCCCACGGGCAGCAGGGGCAGGTAGCGCCAGTGCGAAGGTTCGCCGGCCGGAGCGCCCGGCGCCACGCCGGCGGCGGCCAGCTCCCCGCGCGCGCGCCGCAGGTCCAGCACCACTTCCAGGCAGCCGCCGTCGCGCGGGCACAGGTAGCGCGGCTCCCGCGGGCCGTACTCCGCGCCGCAGGCGCTGCAGCGATAGCCCTCGAAGCGCGCGGCCCGGGCCACGGCCTCAGCCCCGGTAGGCCGCGGTCCCGGCGGCGGCCAGGATCTCGCCGAAGTAGACGCGGTGGTAGTCCTTGTCCGGGTAGTGGCCCTCGATGTAGTCCGGCCAGGAAGTGCGCCGGGTCGAAGTCGCTCCAGTAGATCTTGCGGCACTCCAGCACCAGCTCCGCCTCGGCGAAAACCGGGGCGGCCGCGAGCCGGCCGGCTTCCGGGGTGAGGCCGGTGTGCTTCACCTTGTCCACCTGGCGCCCTGAGTTCGCCCCGCACCAGGCCAGCTTCTTGGAATACTCCTTGGAGAACTGGCACAGGGTGAAGTCCGGGTACTTCTCCAGAAACTCATAGGTGTAGCGGGTGGGCCGCACCACGATCATGGCCAGCGGGCGATCCCACATGCAGCCCAGGCCGCCCCAGGCCACGGTCATGAAGTTGAAAACGCCGGAGGCGAAGTCTCCGGAGGCCAGCAGGAACCAGCGCTTCTGCCAATCGTGCACCGGCAGGCAGGTCAGGCGGTCCGGGGCGATCTCGGCTCGTTTCACTCTTGCACCTCCTTCCGCAGACTAACGGGCCGCCCGAAACGTGTCAAACCCGGATGACCGGAATGAAACGATGTTTCAAAAATTGCTTGACAGGAGCAACCGGCCCTGATATAATGAAACACCGTTTCAGTTTACAGAAGGTGGCAGGTGAGCCGGGATTCTGTCCGGGCGGATTCCATCCAACGCTTCCGGGAGGCGCTCTCGCAACGAGCGGTGGTGGGGACGTTCTCCAAGTCCTCGGACCCCGCTTTCATCGAGATCATGGGTCACGCCGGCTTCGATTTCGTGGTCCTGGACCTGGAGCACGGGCCGAACACCGTCCTCTCCCTGCAGAACCTGATCCGGGCCGCCGCCGTAACAGACCTCCTGCCCATCGTCCGCGTCAAGGCGCACACCCCGTCCCAGATTTCCGAAGTATTGGACGTAGGGGCCGGCGGGGTGCAGGCGCCGAGCATCGGCAGCAAAGCCGACGCGGAAAAGGTGCTGCAGGCGGCGCGCTTCGCTCCCCTGGGAATGCGCGGGGTGTGCCGCTTCGTCCGGGCCGCGGACTACTCTTCGCTGGACCGCTACGACTACTTCGCCCGCGCGAACCAGACGCCGATCGTGCTGCAACTGGAAGGCGTGGAGGCCGTGCGGAATCTCCGGGAAATCCTCTCGGTCCCGGGCGTGGACATCATCTTCATCGGTCCCTACGACCTTTCCCAATCGCTGGGCGTCCCGGGCGACGTCGACAATCCCCGCGTGGCGGAGGCAATGAGCGGAATCGTCGCCGAATGCCTGGGGCGCGGCGTGGTGGTGGGCACCTTCGTCGACACGATCGAAGGGGCCAGGAAGTGGCGCGCGGCGGGCGTGAAATACCTGTGCTATTCGGTGGACGTGGGCCTGTTCACGGAAAAATGCCGCGAGACGGTTCGAAGCCTGCGGGATATCGGGGATTGAGGAGGGCTGGCCATGAAGCTTGAGGGCAAGGTAGCGGTGGTCACCGGAGGCAGCATCGGCATCGGCGCCGCAATCGGGCGCCTCTTTGCCCAGGAAGGCGCGCGCGTGGCTCTGCTCAGCAGGACCGCCGCCGACGGCGAGAAGACGGCAAAAGAGATCCGCGGCCAGGGCGGGGACTGCCGGTTCTACGTGGCGGATGTTGCCAAGTCCGACCAGGTCGCCAGGGCGGCGGCGCAGATCCTCAAGGATTACCCGCGCGTGGACATCCTGGTGAACAATGCCGGCATCTGGCGGCCGGGCCGGGTCGTCGACCTCGACGAGGAAACTTGGGACAGCGTCCTGGACACGAACCTGAAGGGCATGTTCCTGGTCTCCCGTCAATTCCTGCCCGGCATGATGGAGCGCAAGGCGGGGGTGGTCATCAACGTTTCGTCGGTCGCCGGTCTGGTCGGGGCGCCGGACGCCTCCTGCTACGCGGCCTCCAAGGGCGGGATCGTCAACCTCTCGCGGAGCATGGCCCTGGACTTCGCGCCCTACAACATCCGCGTGAATTGCCTGTGCCCCGGCATGACCGACACGGCGCAGGGAGTGTCCGTGGTGGCCCACTACAAGCCGGGCGGGAACCAGACGGAGGAAAAGCGCAACTGGCAGCCCCTCCGGCACGTCGGCACCGCCGACGACGTGGCCAAGGCGGCGTTGTATATCGCATCGGAGGATGCCGCGTTCATGACCGGCTCCATCTTCGTGCTGGACGGCGGCCTGACGGCCCAGTAGGAGAGGATCCTGTACGAAAGCTGCGAAAGGAGGTGGGCAGAGAACACAGAGAGCTTTGCCAGAAGTGTGCTTGAGAATCCTGAAGTTCCTAACCATTTCAAGGAGGTACTGAGAATGAAGAAGCTGGTAGTCATTCTGCTGACCCTGGTCCTGCTGCTGGCGGTGAGCCTGTCGCTCAGCGCCCAGAAGAAGACCACCCTGGTCGTGATGATCCGGGGACTGGACAACCCGTATCACGCCAACTATGCCGTGGGAGCAAGAGAGCTGGGCAAGAAGCTGGGATTGTCCGTCGATGTGCTGTCCAGCGAGGGCAACAGCCAGAAGCAATTCGCCGACTTAAGAGCGGAAATCGCCAAGACCGGCGGCAACATCGTCGTGAGCGTCGACCCCAACGAAGCCCCCGACGTCGTCCCCATCGCCAAGATGCTTGAGTCCGCCAAGGCCTATTGGATCAACTGGTGGAACAAGCCGCCCGACGTCAAAGTGACCAGTTACAAGTACTGGGTGTCGCACGTGGCCTTCGACGCCGTCGGCCAGGGCTATTACAATGCCAAGGAGCTGTTCAAGACCTTTGACACCCCGAACCAGGGCAAGATCGTCGCCATCCAGGGCATGCTGGCCAACAATGCGGCCATCGGACGGTTCCAGGGTCTGCAGAAGGCCTTGAAGGAGTTCCCCGGCGTGACTCTCCTGCAGTGGGAAGGCGCGGAATGGGACACGACCAAGGCCTACAGCGCCACCAAGGCACTGCTGGCCGCCTACCCGGACGTCGACGGGGTGTGGTGCGCCAACGACAACATGGGCATGGGCGCCATCCAGGCCCTGAAGGAAGCCGGGCTCGCGGGCAAGGTCCTGGTGACCGGCACTGACGGCAACCCCGAGGCCTTCGACGCCATCAAGGCGGGATACATGATCTCGACGGAATTCCAGGACTCCCGCTACCAGGCCCAGCTCGGCCTGACCATGTGCCTGGCGGCCAAGGACGGAAAGCTCAACGTGGCCAAGCTGCCCGCCAAGTACCGCAGCTGGCTGATCCCCGGGGTCAAGGTGAACCGCGAAAACGTCGACGAGTTCGTGAACGAGTACATCAAGAAGATGCCCACCTACGATTTGTCCGACTTCTTCGCGAATTGGGCGGGAGAAGCGCAATAACGCTCGCCTGAATGAATGCACCTCCGCACGGGGGCTTTGGCCGCCGTGCGGAGGACTTTGCTCCCTTGCCGCCATGGTTCTGGCGTTCTACATTCGCCGAAGGAGGGCTGACGACTCATGACAGACGCAGGACGGTTGCCCGCTCCCCTGGCGGCCGCGGGCAGATGGCTTCGCCGCACCGGCACGGTTGCCCAGATCCTCTCCCTGGTGATCCTGGTGGCCGTGTTCGCCATCGGCACGAAGGGCAAGTATCTCTCCTGGACCAATATCCAGACCATCCTCAGCCTGGCGGCGATTCCCGCGATTCTGGCCATCGGGCTGCACCTGACCGTCGTGCTCGGAGGGATCGATCTTTCCGTGCAGGGCGTGGCGTCGCTGATCGCTGTTTTCGTCGGGCTGCTCATGAAGAATCAGTACAACAGCAACAATGTGGGGCTGTGGATCATCCCCATTTCCATGGGGCTCGGGGGGCTGGCGGGAGTGATCAGCGGCCTGCTGAACACGGGCTTGAGAATCCCGTCCTTTATCGCCACTCTCGGCATGAGCTGGGTGCTCTATGGGCTGGCGGTCTACATCAACAGGGCCGTCAATGTCATCATCCAGGACGAGAGGATCTTCAGCGCCATCAACGGGATGGTCTTCGGCATCCCGCAGATCGCGATTTTCGCGGTTGTTCTTACCGCCATCATGCAGTTCATCCAGAACCGCACGCAATTCGGGCGGTATTTGTACGCCATCGGCGGCGATGAGGCCCTGGCCCAGCAGGGGGGCGTCAAGGTCAACCGGATCAAGATCGCCGTCTTCACGATCGCGGGGATCATCTACGGGCTCGGATCGCTCCTTTTTGCCTGCCGGCTGGGCGTCGCCACCTCGCGGATGGGAAACGGCCTGCTGTTCCCCGCCATCACCGCGGTCGCCGTCGGCGGCGTCGCCCTGACCGGCGGCCTCGGCGGGGCCAAGAACGCCGCGCTCGGCGCCCTGATCGTCACGGCGCTCAATGACGGCATGGTCCTGATGCAGGTGAACCCGTACGCGCAGCAGGCGGTGAACGGCCTCGTTCTGATCGGCGCCGTGGCTCTCACCCTGGACCGCAAGAAGCTCGGCTTCATCAAGTAGGACAAGGCGGGAATATGAATGACACGGGCAAAACCCAGGAAGCTGTGCTGGAGCTGAGCCAGATCACCAAGGAGTTTCCCGGGGTGGTGGCGCTGGACAGGGTCGACCTCGACGATCCGCCGCAACGAGCTGCTGGGGCTGGTGGGTGAAAACGGCGCGGGCAAGTCGGTGTTGATGAAGATCATGATCGGGCTCCTCCAGCCGGATGGGGGGACGATCAAGCTTCACGGGCAGCCGATCACCCTGAAGAGCCCGGCCGATGCCATCAGGAGCGGCATCGGCATGGTCTTCCAGGAAGGTTCCCTGGTTCCCAACCTCTCCGTCACGGAGAACCTTTTCCTGTGCCATGAGGCGGACTTCCGCCGGGCCGGCATCCTGGCCCTGCGGCCCATGCGCGCGGCCGCCCGGGAGCTGCTGGCCCAGATGAAGCTGCACAGCATCGACGTGGACCTGCCGGTCGCGGAGATCAGCCCGGCGGAGCGGCAGATGGTCGAGATCGCCCGCCTGTTGTGGCTTTCCAGGCTGTACGGACAGGAGAATCCCGTGTTGATCCTGGACGAGCCGACCACGGTGCTGGCCGACAGCGAGCGGGAGACGCTGTTCGAAATACTGCATGAGCTCAAGAAAAAGGCCTCGATCGTCTTCATCTCCCATCGCATCCAGGAGGTCCTGGAGAACTGCGACCGGATCGTCGTTCTGAAGGACGGGAAGAACGTCACGGAAATGCCCGCCGCCGAGTCGCGCCTCCTGAAAATCGAGCAGCTGATGGTGGGCCATTCCTTCGCGGCGGACCGCTTCCACCAGGATGAAGAGTGGAAGCAGTCGGAAAAAGAGATCCTGAGAGTGGAAAAGCTGGGCAAGGCGGGGCTCTTCCAGCCGCTCAGCTTTCACGGTGCGCGAAGGGGAGATCGTCAGCCTGATCGGGCTGGTCGGCTCGGGGAAGGAAGCGGTCTGCAGATGCGTCGCGGGCCTGGAGAGGGCCGACACCGGCGCCGTGATCCTGGACGGGCGCAAGCTGCCCAGCGGCTCGCCGAGCGCCGCGGTCAGGGCGGGGATCGGCCACATCCCGATCGATCGCCGCAGCGAGGGCCTGGCCCTCATGATGAGCGTGGCCGAGAACGTGAACCTCCTGGTTCTCAACCGCCTGAAGACGGCGGGTTTCCTGAGCCCGGCGCGCGAGAAGAAGAACGCCCAGCACTGGATTGCCGAATGCCAGATCAAGACCCCCTCGCTCGGCACTCTCTGCGCCAACCTCAGCGGCGGAAACCAGCAGAAGACGGTCATCTCCAAGTGGCTCAGCTCCCGCGTGCGCCTGCTGATCCTCGATCACCCCACGCGGGGGGTCGACGTCGGGGCCAAGGACGAGCTGTACAAGATCATCCGGCGCCTGGCCAAGGAAGGGATCGGCATGCTGATGATGTGCGACACCCTGGAGGAGGACATCGGGCTGGCCAACCGGATGCTGATCATGAAGGACGGCCGGCTGGTGAAGGAGATCGCCAGCTCCCCGAAAGCGAAGCCCAGCCCGCAGGACATCATCAGCCTGATCGTCTAGCCGCAGAAGGAGAATGCAGTGGACCAACCGGCAACGAGAAAAAGACTGACCCATAAATTGAAGATCCCCCCGGTGTACATCACGGTCGCGCTGTTGGTGGTCGTTGGGCTGGCCTTCTACCTGGGAAACCCGAACTTCCTGACTCCCTACAATCTCAACACGATCATCAGCTTCTCCGCCATCCTGCTGATGGTCGCCCTGGGCCAGATGTGCACGATCCTCGTCGGCGGGATCGACCTTTCGGTCGGCGGGCTGGTCTCGTTCATCTCCGTCGCCTTCATCCTGCTGATCAAGCCGATCGGCTACTGGGCCTATCCGGCCTGCATCCTGATGGGAGTGCTGGCCGGATACATCAACGGGCTCATCCTCACCCGGATCAAGATTCCTTCCTTCATCGCCACCCTGGGGACCGGCGGCATCCTCACCAGCCTGGCCTACCTCGTGTCGCCCCGGCCGGTGAACCTGTCCCCGGACAGCTACCAGGTCGTGGACACCGTGGTCAACGGCTCCCTGCTCGGGGTGAGCAACGTCCTGTACATCGGCCTGGCCGTGTTCCTGCTGTTTTTCGCCATCCTGCGTTTCACCGGCACCGGCCGCAACATCTTCTACATCGGCAGCAACATCAAGATGTCCTGGATGTCGGGCATCAACATCACCCGGACGCGCAACATCGCCTTCATGCTGTCGGGGCTGGGCGCCGCGCTGGTGGGCATCACCATGTCCTCCATCCGCTACGGCGGCGACCCGGTGGTCGGGACCGCGTACGTGCTGAACTCCATCGCGGCAGTCGTGGTGGGCGGCACGGCCCTCACCGGCGGCACGGGAGGCGTGGTGAACACCCTGTTCGGGGCGATCTTCATGAGCATGCTGGACAACGGGATGAACGTGGTCGGCATCGACCAGTATCTCCAGCAGGCCATCCTGGGCATCATGGTCATCATCGGCGTCACCCTGACTTTCGACCGGACCAAGACCCCCATCGTCAAGTAAGATGGCCGGCATGGAATCCGTAAAAGCCGTGCACAAGACCATGGCCCTGCTGGAGGCGTTGGCCCAGCAGAAAGAGATGGGAGTGACCGAGCTGGCCGAGTGCGCGGGCATGCACAAGAGCACGGTGTACCGCTTCCTGAACTCGTTGAAGGACCTGGCTTACGTCCGCCAGAATGCGGCCAACGAGAAGTACAGCCTGACCCTGAAGCTCTTCGAGCTGGGATCCTACGTGCTGGGCCGCCTGGAGCTCTGGGAACAGGCCCATCCGATCATGGAGCAGCTCGCCGAGCAGACCCACGAAACGGTCCACCTCGCCGTTCTGGATGACGGCCGGCTGGTCTACCTGGGCAAGTTCGAATCCACGCAGGCCCTGCGGGTGTCCATGTCCTCGCGCATCGGGCAGAGCGCCCCCACCTATTGCACGGGCGTAGGCAAGCTCCTGCTGGCCCATGCTCCGCCCGAGCAGGTGGAGCGGATCCTGGCCCGGGAAGGCCTGAAGCGCTTCACCGAGCACACCATCACCGACCGAACCCTGCTGGCCAGGGAATTGGACAGCATCCGGCAGCGAGGTTTCGCCTTCGACGACGAGGAGCACGAAGTGGGTGTGCGCTGCGTGGCCGCCCCGGTGCGCAACAACCAGGGGGCGACCGTCGCCGCCCTGAGCATTTCCATACCCAAGGTGCGGATGCCGGACGGCGAAATCCCGCGCTACCGGGAACTGGTCACCAGGTCCGCGGACGAAATCTCCCGCCGGATCGGGGCCACCCCCTAGCCTCAGCGCACGGCCTTGACCCCGGCCCCGCCCCGGGCGCGCCTGGCCTCCGCTTCCACGGCCGCCTGGTTGATCATGCTCACGTCCCCCGGCGTTTCCTGCACCAGGATGCCGTGGGCGGCGCCCCAGTCCACCGCCGTGGCCAGGTCCTGGCCCTTGAGCAGCGCGGCCAGGACCCCGGAGGCGAAGGAATCCCCGCCGCCCGTGCGGTCGCGGATGGGCACGTTCTCCCGCAGGGGAGCCGTGTACCAGGCGTCGGAGGCCACGTCGTACAGGGCCGCCCCCCAGCTGATCAGGTCGGCATTGGTGGCGCCGCGCCACTGGGTGCCGACCAGGCTCAGGTTCGGGAAGTCGGCGGTGAGCTGGCGGATGGTCTGTTTGTAGGCCTCCAGCCAGTCGGCGAAGCCTTTGGACTTGCGCGTTTCGTAGCCCAGCGCGTCGCTCAAGTCCGAGTCGTTGCCCACCAGGAAGCCCAGGTGGGGAGCGATCTTGCGGTTGATGGCCCGGGCCCGGTCCTTGTCCGGCTCCACCTTGGCCCGATAGTTCAGGTCCGCGGCCACGAACGTGCCGGCCGCGGCCGCCCGCTGGGCCGCCTCGATGGCCAGCTCGGCCGTGCGGCTCCCGATCAGGGTGAAGATGCCCCCCGTGTTGAGCACGCGCACCCCCTGCCTGCCCAGCAGCTCCTCCAGGTCGAAGTCCCCCGGCTGGAGCAGGGTGGCGGGGGTGTGGGCCCGATAGTAGGTGGTCGCCGACGGGATGACCCCCGCGCCGTTGTAGGTGAAGTTCACCCCATTGTGCAGCCCGCCCTTGCCGTCCGTGGAATAGCGGCTCGCCGTCGCTCTTGGTGTTCCACCAGCGGATCCAGCCGGTGTCCACGCCGGTTTCCCGCAGTTGGTTGCGGATGTTCTCCCCCACCGGGTCATCCACCAGCGCGGTCAGCACCGCGGTGCGCAGGCCGAAGGTGTAGGCCAGCCCGCAGGCCACGTTGGTCTCCCCCCCGCCCTGGAACACGCGCACCCCGTCGCGCATGCGGGCCGTCGGCACGTCCCGGGGGTCGAAGCGCATCATGACCTCGCCGAGGGAGACCGCGTCGTAGCGGCATCCTTCCGCCCTTCTAATGTCCTTGTAGCGCACCACCATACCCGCCCCCCTGCTATGATAATTCATCCATGCGCTTCCACAGCGCTTTCGCCGCCCGGTTGGCCTTTTCATAGATCGGATCCAGATCGAACGGGAACCGTCGATCCTCGTAGACGACGCTCCCGTTGATGATGACCGTTTTCACGCTGCCGGAGGACAGGCCGAAGGCCAGGTGGCCGGCGATATTCTCGCCGACCAGCGGCGTGGGATTCCGGTAATCGTAGATCACCAGATCGGCTGCGCTGCCGGCCTCGATCCTCTGGAAGCTCCCGGGAAAATAGCGCTCCAGCAGCCGGGTCCCGTTATGCAGGAAGGCCAGAAAGTTGGCCGGCCAGAATGAGCCTCCGGCATCCCGGTGCTTGAAATAGGCGAACTTCAGCTCCTCGAACATGTCGCTGCCGATGCCGTCGGTTCCCAGGGCGACGTTCCGCGCGGCGCCCATCTTTTGGGCATACCCGACCCCATTGTTCATGTTGGAGCGGGCATTGTGGACCAGGAAGCAATCGTGCTCGTTCAGCTTCCCGATATCGGCGGCGGTCAAATGAACCCCGTGAGCGCAGATCGTCTTGGCATCCAGCAGGTTCCTGGATTCCAGCCGCTGCATGAGGTCCATCTGATACAGATGATGGGAGGCGGCCGAATCGTAGCTGTCCTCCGCGGCGTGGATGTGGAGCCCGCTCCCGGTGGCGCGGAGGGCCTCCGACAGCAGGGACAGAGCCTCCTCCCCCAGCGTAAAGGCCGCGTGCGCCCCGATGGCCGCCTCCAGAAGCCCTCCCTTCGCCGATTGGGCGAAACGGATGTTCTCGTCGATCCCCTGGCGCATCTGGCTGCCGCCATTGCGGTCGGTCACCTCGTAGCAGAGGATCCCGCGCAGGCCGACTTCCTCGAAGGCCTTCCTCAAGGTATTCAGCGAGCCGCCAATGAAGCCGGGAGAGGCATGGTGATCGATCACCGCGGTGGTGCCGGCCCGGACGGCTTCGATCGCCCCGATGAGGCCGCTGTAGTACAGGATCTCCTCGTCGATGGCCCGGTCCAGGCGCCACCAGAGATTCTGCAGGACGGACACGAAGTCCGTGGAAGGCTTGATGTCGGCCAGGATTCCCCTGGCCAGCGCCGAATAGAAATGGTTGTGGCTGCAGACGATGCCCGGGCTGACCAGGTTTCCCGCCAGTTCGATGGTCCGCGCAGGCGCGGAATCCGGCGATAGATTCTTGCCTACCTTGACAATCCTGTTGCCGTCGATCAGGACGTCCACGCCTTCCCTGACCTCTGGCGGCAGGAACTGCAGCAGGCGAGCATCTTTCAATAGAAGCATTCCGCCCCCTTAAGAGGAAGTGTCCAGCAGATAGCGGTGATCCTGGAGGACCGTCCTGGCTATGGCCAGCACCTGTTCTGCTTCCCGGTCTTGCGGCCCTTCCCCGGATGGCTCCCGCAGCACTCCATGGAGCCTCAGGTGTATCCCCGGCTGGCCTGCCGCCTCGGAAACGTAGAACCCGTCGTTTCGGCTGCCGTCAAAGTCCGCTTTCGAGGAGAAGAGGGTCAGCTTGTCCTTGTACGGAAGCCCGTCGTAGGGACAGAAGGTGGCGCAATTTCCGCATTCGTTGCAGAGGGCATCGAGATGAAGAATCTGCCAGGCATTGCGGAAACCGCGTTCTTCATCGACGGCAATCCACACGTTCGCCCGGTTCGGGCACACGTCCACGCATTTGTTGCACACGGAATCGCATTCCAGGCACCGCAGGTGCTCATGGCGGGCCAGGGCGGGAAGCAGCCTGCCTTTTTTCCCATATATGTCCAGGAAGCGCTCTTTGTCCCGGGCATATCTGCTGCCTGCCGGATCCTCAAGGCTCAGGTCCTCCTTGGTCAGGATGGCGGCCGCGGCTCTTCTGGCATCCGCAATGCTTTCCACGACGGTCGCCGGGCCGCGGAACGCGTCGCCGCCGACGTAAACATCCCGGATCTCCGTCTCCAGGGTTTCCGGATCCGCCTTCAGCCTTCCTTCCGGGCCCAGCTTCAATCCGGCGCCTGCCAGCAGGCCGGAGTCCGCCTGTTCCCCGATCGCGCTGATCACGGAATCGAAGGGCAGCTCCCGGATTTCCTCCGTCGGCTCGGCGCGCCTGCGTCCGCCTGCATCAGGAGCGCCCAGGCGCATCCTGCGGCATTTCAACACGCCGGTCCCCAGAAACGCTTCGGGGGACAGCAGGTACTCGAAGTCGACGCCGTCACGGAGGGCATTCTCCAGCTCTTCGCGGTCCGCCGGCATTTCCTTCTCGGTCCGGCGATAGACCACGACGACTTCCTGCACGCCCTTCAATCGCTTCGCCGCCCTCGCGCTGTCGATGGCGGTATTGCCCCCCCCGATCACGGCGACCCTTCTGCCCAGCCCGGCGAAATGCCCGTCCCTGCGCAGGGAGCGCAGGAAGGACAGCGAGTCATGGACGTTCCGGCCGTCCCCTGCCAGCTCCAGCTTCCGGGAAACTTCGGCCCCGATGGCGATGAAGATGTACTTGAACCCCTCGGTTTTCAGGGCCTGAATCGAAAACTCCCGCTCCGCTCCGAACCGGAAGTCCACACCCAGCGACTCGATCGTCCGGATATCCCTGCGGATCGCCGCCGCGGGGATCCGGAACCGGGGGAGGATGTTTCCCACCACCCCTCCCGCGGAGCGACTCTTCTCGAAAACCGTCACCTTGAACCCTGCCCGGGCCAGGAAACAGGAAGCGGCCAGCCCCGCGGGTCCGGCGCCGATCACCGCGGCCTGGATATCCGGCCTCACCGTCCACCCCGCCCGGCGGCGGCCTTGCGCGCGATACGCCCGCCGGGCGCGCCTGGCGGCGATCCTCTTGATCTCCCGGATCAGGACCGGCCCTTCGTAGTCCTTGCGGGTGCAGTTGTGCATGCATTGGTGGTCGCAGATGTGGCCCGTGATGTTCGGCAGGGGGTTGGTGCGATAGATGACCTCCAGCGCCTCGTCAAACCGCCCGGCCCCGGCCAGGCGGATGTACTCCGGGACGTCCTGGTGGATGGGACAGGCCCGCACGCAGGGGGCGACGTAGCAGTCCAGGAGAGGCAATTTCTCCTCGACTTGCACCTTCTTTTCCCCCCGCCAGGCCTTCTGATAGATGGGCTTCGTGGCCGAATCCTCGCAGATTCGCTCCAGCTTTTCCGCGTCGATGCCGCCGGATTTCCGGTGCTTTCTCCAGCAGCGGTTCCAGGCCGTTGGCGATTTCCCTCAGTCGCAGGTAGCCGCCAGGCTTCAACAGGTCGGTGGCCAGGGTGATGGGCTTTATCCCCGCTGCGAAAATCTCCTGCGCGTTCCACTGGCAAGCCCCGCCGGAAAAGGAAATCGGCAGAGCCCCCTGGAACTCCCGGGCCAGCCTGGCCGCCAGGCTGATCGTGAGCGGGAACAAGGCGCGGCCCGACATGTACATTTCTTCCCCGGGAAGCAGACCGGCCAGATTCCGCGCGCCCAGCGTGTTGGAAAGCTTCACGCCGAAGCTCCGGCCGCAGGCGGAGCTCTTTTCCACCAGCCGCCCGATCATCCGGGTGGCATCCGCGTATTGTAGATCGTTGGAAAAGGTCGCTTCCTTGAGGCCGATGTAGTCGAAACCACGCGCCTCCAGGAGGGCCTTCACCTTCTCGTATCCCAGCAGGGTCGGGTTCAATTTGACAAAGGTGTGGAGTCCCTTTTCCTGCAGGAGATAGGTGCAGATGGCCTCGATTTCATTGGGCGGGCAGCCGTGCATCGTGGACAGGGTCACGGAATTGGAAAGGCGAGGTGATATTTCGCCCGGCAGCCCCGAAAGCTCCGCGCTGAAAACCTCTTGCGCGGCCTCCTGCCTGACGAAATCCTCAAGCTCCCGCAGGTGTCTTTGATACAGCTCGTGCCGCGAGGCGTCCATCAGGCCGTCGAGGAACGACTGCATCTTCCCGGTCCGGATGCCTTCCAGATCGTAACCGACGCTCAGGTTGAAAAGGAAGGAGCGGGCCTCCGTCTTGCGCAGGCCGAAGGCTCTTTCGAGGAAGTGCAGCAGCAGCCAGGCTTTCACGTATTCGTCGAAGGCTTCCTCCAGGGACAGCTCCGTGGACCATTCCGTGTTGTACCCTTCATCCCGGGCATCGATGCAGGGCTTCTCGATCTGCAGCGAATCCAGCTTCTGCACGGTTTTCAGCTCGATGAAGCGCCCTCCGCTCAGATAGGCGGCGACGATGTTCTGGGCCAGCTGGGTATGCGGGCCCGCGGCCGGTCCGACCGGCGTGTCGCAGCTTTCTCCGAACATACTCAGGACGCTCGAGCTGCTTTTCCGGAAGAAGCAGCTTTCCGGTATCCCGAAAATGCTGCGCTGTTTTCGGTATTCCCCGGATATCCACTCCAGCATCCGCTCAAACGGAATCGGGCGCATGGTAAATCCGATTCTCCGCCAAACCCTTTTAGGCGTCAAGAGTATTGACAGCTGTCTCTCCGCGGAGTCCAATAAAGCCCATGGAACCCAAATTGAAAGCGCGCCTGCGCCGGCAGGTCACCTCCCGGCGCGAAGAACTGGCCGGGCTGCTGCAGAGCCTGGTGCGGATTCCCAGCTTCACCGGGGAGGAAGGCCCGATCGTGTCCTTCGTCCTGGAAAAGATGAAGAGTCTCGGTTTCGCGGAGACGCGCGCCGACGGCCTGGGCAACGCGGTGGGGCGCATCGGCACCGGTCCCCTGACCATCCTCTACGACGCGCACCTCGACACGGTGCGGGTCACCGACGCGGAGCAGTGGGAGCACCCCCCCTTCGAGGGACGCATCGTCGACGGGGCGCTGCACGGCCGCGGGGCGGTGGACGAGAAGGCGGCCATGGCCGGATTCCTGGTGGCCGGAGCGGCGCTGGCCAAGGCTTTCCCGCGCGGCGACCTGCCCTTCAGCCTGTACATTGTGGGCTCGGTGATGGAAGAGGACGCGGACGGGTTCCCTCTTCTATACCTCATGGAAAAAGAGGGCTTGAAGCCCGACTACGTGCTGCTGGGCGAGCCCACCGACCTGAAGGTCTACCGCGGCCAGCGGGGGCGCCTGGAGCTGGAGATCAGCACCGAGGGCAAGGCGGCCCACGGGGCGCACAACCGGCAGGGGGTCAACGCCATCTACAAGATGGCCCCGCTCCTGCGGGCCATCGAAAAGCTGGACCGCGCGCTGCCCAAGGCCGCCCCCCTGGGCCGGGGCTCGGTCACCGTCTCGGACATCGGCAGCCGCGGGCCGTCGCTTTGCTCCGTGCCCGACCGCTGCCGCATCCACATCGACCGGCGCCTGACCGCGGGGGAAACCAAGGAAGGGGCGCTGGCCCAGCTGCGGGAGCTGGCCGAGAAGCACGGCGGGGCCAAGGTGGAGCTGCCGGTGTACACCGCCAAGAGCTGGAAGGGCACCGAGGTGCGCCAGGAAGCCTACTTCCCCACCTGGGTCATGGAAGAGGACGCCCTGCTGGTGCAGGCCGGCATGGAGGCCGCGCACCTGGCCACCGGGCGCAAGGCCCGCGGCGGGGTATGGAGCTTCTCCACCAACGGGGTGGCCACCGCCGGGCACCACGGCATCCCGACCATCGGCTTCGCCCCGGGCAAGGAGGAGCTGGCCCATTCCTCCCGCGAGGTCATCCAGCTGGCCGACCTGGCCAAGGCGGCCCTGTTCTACGCGCTGTTCCCCTTCGTGCTGGCCGAGCGGGCCGGCAGCCGATAGCCAGACCCGAGCCCGCCAGCAGCAGATCGCCATGAGCCCTGACCAGCGGAGGGCGATCGTCAGGGAGCTGCAGCGCAGGGTATACGGCCCGGCTCCACCGCCGCTTCGCGCGCGCCGCAGACGCGGCAAGTGAGCGCCGTGGAACAATCCGCTTGTTTCACTTTTGCGCCACTGTTACAATAACAGTATGACGCGTGATGACGTACTCGGATTGCTCCGCGAGAATATGGACAGAATTAAGTCTTTCGGAACAAGCTCCGTTGGAATTTTCGGCTCATTTGTCCAAGGCGATCCTTCAACGGCTCGTGATGTGGATATTCTGGTCACTTTCGCAGAAAACAAGAAAACCTTTGACAACTATATGGGACTAAAATTCTTTCTGGAATCTGTATTGAACTCAGAAAAGATTGACTTAGTTCTAGCTGACTCTTTAAAGCCTGGAATTCGCGAAGAGGTGCTTAGAACTGTTGTCTATGCCGCGTAATCCTCGCCCGTACATCGAGGACATTCAGAGTTCGATTCGCGCTATCTGAACGGCTAGCTATCGAACCCCGAGATTGAGTGGCGCAAGATAGCCGGATTGAGGCTTCGATCATGAGTCTTCATCGACGATGTGCGCATCTCATGACAAGTCCGGCTAAGAAATCCCTCTGCGAAATCCCTAGAGCGCTGCGGGTCCCTGCAGCGATCGGCCGATGAGGATCAAGGCCGCGCCGAGGCGGTAGGAAAGGGGCTTTCGCCATTCCCTCAGACGGCGGTCCTGCTCCGCCGCGCAGGCCATCTCCTGCCGCCGGGGACAACCCGAATCTTGCGGCCCAGGCTACCCCGCCCGCCCGGCGGCCTCGCCGTAGCGCGCGTCGAACACCTTCGGCCAGCCCTGGACGTAACCGGCCCGCATCTTCTCGGCGGCATTGCCCAGCCGCTCCCAGCCCCGGTGCTCCAGCAGCACCCGGGTTCCACCCCCTTCGGCGCGGAAGCTCAGCTCCAGCTCGGTCGGGGGATAGGGCTTCTTGTTGGGCTTCCAGGCGATCACCAGCCTGGCCGGCGGGTCCCAGACCATGATCCTTCCCCAGGACAGCAGCTCGCCGCTGGACAGGCGCTCCAGCACCTGCCCGTCGACCCTCGGCTCCATCTCCACGCCCACCGGGGTCACCCCGGGAAGCTCCTCGTCCACGGCGCGCGAGTGGCTGTCCAGGGGCCACCAGCTGGACAGGCCCTGCGTGAACACCCGGAAAGCCTGCTCCACGGAGCAGCGCACCAGGATGCTTCTTCGAATCGGCTCCAGCTTCAGGCTCATCGCCCCCCTCCTTGCTTTTCCGCGCTTTCCTTGAAAGCCGCCAGGGTCGTGTCCCAGAACAGCTCCAGGTAGGCCCGCAGCGCCGCCAGCCCTCCGGGGTCCACCGCGTACAGCCGCCGGGCCCCCTCCTGCCGCCCCCGCACCAGGCCGGCCTCCTTCAGCACGCGCAGGTGCTGGGACACGGCGGGGCGGGAAACCGGCAGCCGCCGGGCGATCTCGCCCACGGACCTGGCCCCCCGGCGCAGGATGGCCAGCACCCTGCGCCGGGTCGGGTCGCCCAAGGCGTCCAGCACCGCCTCCGAATCCTTCAGGTTAGTTGCCACTTACGGTAAGTTACTGCTTACCCGAAAGGGAGTCAACACTTTTCCGCCAGCCCGGGACGGTCCCCCTGCAGCCGGTGGCCCAGCAGCACCAGCGCCGCGCCGGCCCGGTAGCGCAGGCCCGGACCGGGCCGATGTGCCCGAACCCGCTCCCGCCCGCGGCCGCCGGGCACCGCCTTGCCCCCCGCCCCGGCCAGCAGCCGGCCGAAGCCCGCGGCGGCGGCGATATCCCGCTGCCGCGCCTGGATCACCAGGTACTCGGAATGCCAGTCAAACATATGCGCCCCCTTGACAGTTTCTATAACCACCATTACATTCTATGCAGGTTAGAGCTTAGTGAAATCGTAATAACCTGTCAAGTGTTTTTTGCTGGTTATAGGGGGAAGAATTGGAAAAGGAGCTGCGGGAGCGCTACGCCAGGTTCGAGCGCTTCGACCTGGACGGCGGCCACCCGGTGCTGGACTTCACCAACACCACCGACACGGTGGAGTTGCGCGGCACCGGAAAGGACGACGACTACCTGGGCGACTACCTGGACCTGCTGGCCTGGTGCCACCGCACCGGATACCTGCCGGAGACGGCCATCAACGAGCTGGCTCAGTATGCCGCCCGGCACCCCAAGGAGGCGGCCGCCGCCCTGGAGAAGGCCCGCGAGCTGCGGGAGGCGGTGTTCGGCCTCTTACATGCCTGGCTCCAGGACCGCCCGCCCCCGGCCGAGCAGTTGGCAATCTTCAACCGGCACCTGAGGCAGGCGCTGGCCAGAGCCTCCCTGCGGGGAGTTCAACGCCGGGGCAGCGTTATGCGCTGGAGCTGGACCTGGAGCGCAGCGACAGGCCTCTCGAGGATATCGCCCTGCGTCTCGCCCAGCAGGCAGCGGATCTCCTGACCAGCCTGGACACCGCGCGCCTGAAGATCTGCGGCAACCCGAAGTGCGGGTGGCTCTTCCTGGACAGCACGCGCAACGCCAGCCGGCGGTGGTGCGACATGGCCGCCTGCGGCAACCGCGCCAAGGCCAAGAGGTTCTATTCAAAGAAAAAGCTCGTAAGGCACGACGATCCGGCGTAATTGGCAAACTTTGCGAAATCGTGCATATACTCACTCATGAGACGCTCGATTCGTCTGGCTATCTGGCTTTGCTGGTTGGGTTTGCCCGCGCTTCTGCAGGCCCAGGGGAACAGGAACAACCCGAACATCTACTACCGCTTCCCGCTGTCCATCGGGGTGGAGTACCAGACCCTGACGCCCCTGCGCACCTACAACGGCGATTACACGATCTTCGAGCTTTCCGCCGACGTGCGCTACCCGCTGCCCCGCTGGCCGGTGCTGCAGGGCTTCCTGCGCGGCGGGATGCTGCGCTTCGACAGCATGGACCCCGTCTTCCCGGAAAAGTGGGACCACAGCCACTGGTTCGGGGCCGTCGGCCTGGGCTACAGCAACCGCTTCGTGAAGAACTTCGAGCTGGGCGCCGAGTTGACCGCGGGTTTCAGCGAGGCGGTGTTTCCGAACGTCGTGGATACCGGCGCGGTGGGCAGCCCGAATCTGCTGTTCAGCGCCGGCGGCAAGATCAGCCTGGACCCCTCCTACTCCTTGAGCATCGACATCCGCCCCAGCCTCAAGTACCTGCTGTCCTTGAGCCCGCTGAAGGATTTCAACGGCCTGCTTTTCGGGCTGGGCTTCGCCCTGAACTACCGCTTCGGGGAGGACCCGGATTCCGCCCAGTCGCTGATCCGCAGCCTGCGCTTCAGCGAGGTGTCGGTCCCGCCGGCCTTCAGCGCGATGCAGAGCCACTACGTCAAGAACCCCATCGGCCAGGTGGTGCTGACCAACACCGAAAAGCAGCCGGTGAGCGACGTGCAGGTTTCCTTCCATCAGGCCGGCTTCATGGATTCGCCCACGGCCAGCTCCGAGCCTCCCGACTGGCCGCCGGCCAGAGCGTCACGGTGCCGCTGCTGGCCTCCTTCAACCAGGCGGTGTTCACCACCG
>CAVUYS010000046.1:0-15953 GCA_963745745.1 uncultured Spirochaetota bacterium
TCCAATTGCCCTTCGCCGTTAACGAGCCGGTCCCGAGCGGGTCCAGTTGAGCATTTTCGTGATGCATTTCAAGAAGCACAATCCGCTTCCTGGTAATACGTACTATTTCCGATAAGACACTTATAATATGGACCGGTTTCACATAGATCAAGGCTGCCCAAGTGAAGCATACATCAAAGCTCACGCTCTGCATTTTCTGCAACGCTTCAATACGCTCATTCTCCAGGTGGACTCGTGGAAACAAGCCCAGCTCCTGGAAACGCCTATTGCCGAACGCGACTCCATGCCTGTTGATGTCCACACCCATCAGATTAACGTTAGGCCATCGCTGTGCAGCGGCAAAGAGCCTCGGGCCACAACCGCACCCCAACTCGAGTGCGCTCGAGAAGGGTTCGGCCCCCAGGCGGTCTAGAAGGTGGCCATTGCTCGGATGCGTGCCGAGTTCCCAGTATTTCTCGATACTTCGTTTGTTCCTGTGCCTCCAGAAGAAGGCATTCCAATCCAAGTGATGCGCGGCGGCACGCTGCAAACCTTCTCCCAGTCTGAAGAGAATGCCCATTGTCTTTCCTCAATTCCTGATAAAAAGTGATCTCATGTCCTTCATCACCTCCCTACTCATTAGCCCTGTGATTTTCCAGGCAGATAGGGCACAAGCACAAATGACGAGCAGCGATTTCGATACCATGGAGACCAGCGCATTTGCGATAGGAATCCTTAAGAGGATCATCACAAATCCAAAGCTCAGCATCAATTGAGATATGTTCGATAGGTATCTAAAGCCTACTTGTTTCACCCTCCCCATGAGCACAAAAGCCACGACAGCGAAAAGTATGTAGGCAAATAGCGTCGCCCAGGCAGCTCCCTCTAAGCCAACGGCTTTTATCAAGAAGTAGTTGAGAACGATATTGACCAGCGCTGCAGCTATGCCGGCATATGCAAGAATCTGCGTTCTCTCAACTTTCGAGACCTATATAGCTCACAGGCATAGCCACGGTGTAGACTAGATTAGCAAAGGTAAGAATTGGAATAATGCTTCTGGCTGCCAGATATTCAACATGGCTTCCGAAAGCGGTCGTGATCAAGTCAATTGCGCCGATCGAAAAAATGGAAATCACTGCTGCCAGCAGGCTCCCTATTAGGGTTAAAATATTCAATAGACGCGAATATCTTTTCCAAGCGTCGGCATCATCGCTTGTATCAGCCAGCATTAGCGGTGGCAGCAGCAGCGAGATAGGTCTGTAGAAAAGCATGTTGAAAACCTGAGCGAAACGCAGGCCGACAGAGTATACCCCAGTTGCGCTCGGTCCAAGAAGGAAATTGAGTTGCATCCTATCAATCGCTCCGAGCGACCAAACGGCGAATCCGCTCAAAATAAACGGAGCGCCCAGTTTAAGCAACCCTTTCAAGTAAACCCAGCTTGCGGACAGTGCGACGTATCTTTTCACAAAAATGAAAATAGCAATGTTCGTGCCAACCAGGGATAGTAGAGATGATACGAAGTATCCCTTAATGCCCTTCTTCAGAACGACAATGAATAGGATTTTCAAGGACAATTCCGTTATCAGACGTAGAAATGAGAATCCCACATAGTAGCCAGGCTTTCTTTCGAGTCGAAGAAGATTCAAAGGCACGTCCAGGATGAGAGACAGGATCACAATCGCCAATACGGTAACGAAATCCGATCCGTACAGAGGCGTCTTGAAAAAGATAATCGAGAGATTGCTTCTGAAAGATACGACCACCAATGCGATTACCGCGGCGACCGCTACATACCACGCCAGAGTCGTCCCCAGAAGTTTTTGCCGATCCCCCATCGGAACGACAAAGTACATCTTGTGCAGGGAGCTCATCATTCCGGCACTGACGAACATAGTGGCGAAGGTTATGATTAGCAGGAACACATTAATAATTCCATAGTCAGCAGGCGTGAACTGCTTCATGTAGACAGGCAACAGTACAAGGCCTATCGCCGAATTGGAGATGGTACCTATGCCGTAAATGAGTAGTTCGAAAATCTTGCTCTTACGCCGCTTCAAAGGTCCGCCTGATCAATCAGGAAAGCAGGGTCTTGTATAGCTCCCGCATCCGCTCCATTTCCCCGTGATAGCTGTTTCTTTCAAGAATAATCTTCCTGCCGATTTCGCCCATCCCTTTGCGGAGCTTCTCGTCCTCGAGCAGCTCCACTATTCTTCCTGCCAGAGCGGCGTGATCGCGGATGGGGAATAGTCGGCCCGCGCTCTCCTGCTGAAGCCAGTCAGCGTTGTTCCCGAAATCAGTGATCACCACGGCCACGCCCGATGCCATCGCCTCAGCAGTGCTGGCGGCCAAGCCCGCATCAGAAGTGGAAGTGGATACGTACACGTCTGCGGAGGCGGCATAGCGCCTCATGTCCGCATCACTGAGTCGCCCCGCGAAACGGACAAGCTGGCTTACGCCAAGCTCGTCGCTCAAACTTTTGAGGAATTCCTTCTGCTCGCCGTCGCCCACGATCACGAACCTCGCCCGCGGCACCCTGTTCGCTACCAAAGGAACAGCCCGAATGAGGGTCTCAATGTCATAGATAGGATTGAGTGCCCTGAGGCTCATTACCAGGAGGTCAGACTTGTTCCATCCCAGCTGGGAACCCAGGCCGGCATCGCGGTTGCCAGGCGTGTATTCTTCACAGTTGGTCCCGAAATAGATGAGATGGATCTTTTCAGCTTCCGCGCCGAAGGCAACCATCCGTTCTTTCAAATGAACCGCGTCGCAGGTTACGCACTTCGACACTTTCAGGATCCTTACAACCGCCCGCCGCTGCCGGATGCTCTCCTGCGGATGAATCAGGACATCCGAGCCCCAGGCCGTTGCCACGATCGGGACTTGAAAGCGCAAGGCTGCCCGCAGGGACGGCGGGCAGAACCAGTGGATGTGAACCAAGTCGGGCTGGAATTCTCGACGGATCCTGTTGATCGTCGCGCGGCTGCGGGCCCACAGCCTGATTCGGCCGATGATGCCCTTCAGTGTTTTCCATGTCGAGGTTTCCTCTCCCAGGACATGGACCACTGCCCCCTCGATGGGGAATTTCTGCTTGCCAATGCACAACACCTGAACCTCGGTATCCTCACGCCGCGAGAAAAACTCTATCCAGCGCTTGGAGTGGATGCTGGAGAGAAAGGCCACAAACAGGATCTTCATTTCACATTCCCTTTCCCAGGAAAGCTTCACGGTTCTTCTCGAACTCCGCATTGGCCTTTTCGTATTCCGCGTGCTGCCCAATGTCTATCCAATAGTAAGGGGCTTCCGAGCGGTACCCGAAAACGGGCTGGTTTCCGCGGATGAGCTTTTCCATCAGGATATTGAGATCGGTCCGCTCGTCTTTTGGCAGCCAGGATACGGTCGAGCGGTTGTAGATATAGATCCCCATGTTATCGTTGAACCGAAAGGTGGGTTTCTCCTCGATTCTGGTCACCCGGTTCTGATCGTCCAGGGTGAGAATGCCCAGGTTGATGCAGACCTCTTTCACCCCCACCGCTACCGTCAGCGCCGAGCGGTTCTCGCGATGGAAGTCGAACATCGCCCGGAAATCCAGCGAGGTCAGGATGTCCCCGTTGATTACCAGGAAATCCTCATCCAGGTCTTCGACCAGGGACAGCGCTCCGGCCGTTCCCAGCGGTTTTCGCTCGCGGACGAACCGGATGCTCGCCTCTTCCAGTCGTTTGTCATTGAAATACAACTCTATCATGTCTCCTAGATAGCCCAGGGAGATGATGATGTCCGTAAAACCGTGCCGGATCAGCTGAGAGAGTATGATCTGTATGATGGGTTGCCCGCCCAGAGGCAGCATGGGCTTCGGAAAAACCACCGTGTAGGGCAGCAGACGCGTTCCCTGGCCTCCGGCGAGAATCACAGCCTGCATGTCTTAGCTCCTGAAGAATCTCTTTATCGTTCCCGTCACCTGCCGCACCTCCGCGTCCGTGAGAGCGGGGTGCATGGGGATGGAAACCACTTCCCGGGACAGCCTTTCGGTAACGGGCAGCTTGAAGCGGGCCAAGTTCAGGGCAGGATGGTGATGCGTCGGTTTGGGCCAGGAAATCAGCACCCCCACCCCTTCCTTTTTCAAGTGGGCGACGAGCTCATCGCGGCGGGCGCACTGCACCACATAGTTTTGAAAAGGATTGAAGCGGTCGGTCTCCCTGCTGGGCGGCAGTGGAAGGGTGAGCTCCGAGATGCCGGAAAGCTCGTCCCAATACATCTGGGCGACCTGTCGTCGACGCTCGATTAACGCGTCAATGTGGCCAAGCATCACGCTCAGGATTGCTGCCTGAAGATTGTCCAGCCGGCTGTTCCATCCCCAGAACAGGATCTCCCCGCTCTCCCGATCCTGGCCGTTATCCCGCAGGCAACGAAGCTTATACGATAGCCCCTCATCGTCGGTCGTAATTGCGCCGCCATCCCCGAAGCAGCCAAGTGTTTTGAATGGATAGAAACTGTTGGTCGAGAGCCCTCCGAACGATCCGGCCTTCTTCCCTTTATAGGCTGCGCCAATCGACTGGGCTGAATCCTCGATTACTTTCAGCCCATGCTCCCTGGCGATGGACATGATTTCACCCATGTCGCAAATGACGCCATTCAGATGCACGGGAAGGATCGCTCGGGTTCTCTTGGTAATCAGTCGCTTCAGCTGAGCGCAGTCCAGCACGTGATCGGGGCCCACGTCAGCCAGTACCGGAGTCGCCCCCGCGTGGACAATCGCCGCCAGGGTCGCCACAAAGGTGTGCGAAACCGTGATGACCTCATCCCCTTTTCCGAGCTCCAGCGCTTCCAGGGAGAGGTTCAAAGCATCGCTGCCATTCGCCACTCCTATGGCGAAACGGGTTCCGGTGTACTCGGCAAACCGCTTCTCGAACTGGAGCAGGTCGTCGCGCATGATAAAATCCGCCCTGCGAAAGACGACATCCTCCAGCGCTGCATGTATTTCCTTCAGGTAAGGTGCGATCTGGCGGGGAAGATCCACAAAAGGTACATTCATGATCTCACTCCTTTGAGAATAATACCAGCAGCCAATCCGGTTCGGCTTGCTTTCCAAGCATGAGCAACACAACCTTCTGCGCCGCTCTCAGCGAGAAGTCGATCGCCGATCGAATCCCTGCCAACTGGGCGAGCGAGAGGCCCCGACCGCAATACGGACAGATCATCTCGGGCAGGTTGAAGTAATTCCCGGCGATCCTGCTCCGCAGCCAGCTTACGAGGTTCAACGAAGGCGTGTCTGGGTGTCCGCATATTCGAGAGTCTACGAGACGCCATCCCGGCAGAAGCTTCTGAAGCTTGCCCCGATTGAAGCTCTGCAGATGGCTATAAACGTGGAACTCCCGGCCGCAGGCGCCGCAGCGAGCAAATCTCTTTCGCAGTTTCTCATTGTTCGGGACGGAAATCAGGATATGTTTTCGGGCCAAACGGCGGAATTCCCCAAGCGTGCGAGCGAGGCCAGTATCATCCAGATGCTCGATGAGCTCGCTGCTGAATACAAGGTCGAAGCCGCCATCTTCGAAAGGCAACTTGTCTGCGGAGGCCAGGACTTTTTTCACCCGCTTATCGAGATGCTCCAGGGCTACCGGACTCAGGTCCACCCCAGTCACTTCGTTGTCATTGACAAACTCGTTGGTAATGGAACCGTCACCACAACCCACATCCAAGATCGAGTGGACTCCTTTCGGCAACATCTCCAATAAGAGTTTCACTTTTTGCCTGAACTCCGGATCCGAGTTCAGCCGTCCGCTTCTCTTCCGCCAGTGGTCGTCGTAGTACTTCGAGGTATCCATCGATTCAACCCAGAAGTGCCATGGACCGGGCGACGATCGTCTCGACCGTCAAGAAGTAGGCGGCTTCCAAGGGATGGGAGCTGGGAGCGTGCCTGTCCGGAAGCGTCAGGCGGGCACACTTCAGGGACTGGCCGGCGCTCTGCGTCTCGGCAAGGGAAGCCAGCACTTCCGCGGCAACTCCTCCGCAGGGCCAGGCGGCGTCCACGACCAAAGCTCTCCCGGTCCGCTGCACCGAACCCAGAATCGTGGGCATGTCCAGCGGCTTGATGCTACGCAGGTCGATCACCTCAGCCTCGGCCGAATGTTGGGCCTGAAGAGCTTCCGCCGCTTTTTCGCACAGGGTCAGGGCATGCGAGGAGGATACTATGGTGAGGTCCTTCCCGGCACGAACCACCCTCGCCCCTTGCAGCGACGCGCCCGAATAATCCGCCAGGACCTCACCCTCTCGGGAGTACAGCCAACGATCTTCGATAAAAACCACCGGCGAGTCGTTCTGCACCGCGGATACCAGCAATCCCTTTGCATCGGCGGGGTTGGAAGGCATGACCACGTGAAAACCCGGCACATGCTGGAAAAAGGCCTGGAGCGCCTGCGAGTGTTGGGCCCCCTGCTCTCCTCCCCGGTTGATGATGGCCCTGATGGTGAGGGGCACCTTCCATCTGCCGCCCAGGCTATAGGTCATGGCCGAAGCGTGATTGAACAGCTGGTCCATGGCATAGTGCATGAAATCCATGCGGGAAAAGGTGAGGATGGGGCGCAGCCCGGCCAGGGCGGCTCCCAGAGCCATCCCCGCCACCGCATTCTCGGAAACCGGGGTGTCGATCATACGGGATGGCCCGAAGCGATCGAGAAGACCCTTCATGGTCTGTCCGACATACCAGGGCGTATTCACGCCGATGCCGATTTGAACCGCCTGCGGCAAATGCTCCATGACTTGATGGAACGCTTCGTTAATAGCCGAGGCGTAGGTAATCCTCCTCACCTGCCCCATTAGTTGTCCTCCACGGCCGGATATGCGCTAGACCTGGCGAACTCGATGGCTTCCTGGACCTCCAGCTTGACGGCGCGCTCCAGCGCCTCGTATCCGGGAGCGTCCAGCACGGATTCCGTCTCCAGTTTGCGCTTCAGAAAAACGATCGGGCAACGGCTGCGCCAATGCTCGATGTCCACCTTGCGGCGATAGCCGACGTCTTCGTCCACGGTTGGTCCGACGTGGGCCAGCCAACGATAGGTCAGGCACTCCAGAAGCGCGGGCCCGGCGCCGTTCCTGGCCGCCCGGACCCGCTCCATCGCCGACTGGTATACGCCGACAGGATCGTTTCCATCAAGCCGCAGGGTGGCGATCTTGAAACCCTGCAGCCGTGAGCTGATGTCGGGGTTGCCCTGCCTGAGATGGTCAGGCATGTGGGTGGAAAATCGGTTGTTTTCGCAGACAAAAAGCACTGGGAGCCGATAGAGGACTGCCAGGTTCAGGCTTTCATAGAAGACCCCTTCGTCGGTGGCGCCGTCACCGAAGAAGGCCACCGAGACCCGCTCCTGGCCCAGTTGCCTGGCCGCCAGCGCGGCGCCTACCGCGATCGGAATCGACCCAGCCACGATCGCCGAGCTCCCGAGGAAACCGACCTCCGGAGCTGTAAGATGCATGGACCCCCCTCGTCCAGAGGACGCTCCGGTCCGCCTTCCCAGCACTTCAGCGAAGAGGGCCCACATGCTCCCCCCCTTGGCCAGAAAGTGGCCATGGCTGCGGTGAGTGCTTACCGTGTAATCATCCGGGTTCAGGGCGGCGCAAACCCCGGAGGCGATCGCCTCCTGGCCGACATAGAGGTGAACCGGACAGACCACTTCCGCCTTCGAGCTCATTTCCGCAATGGCCAGCTCACACTCCCGGATCCGAATCATGGAGCGCAGGATCCCCAGGAGCAGATCGCCGCTGGCGGAGGGGTCGCTTTTCTCAGCTTGCATTACGCAGTTCCTCGATATCAGACATTGTATAAATGCGGCTTGTAGCTTTTCGCATTCTCGCGGTCACGAAACCACTCGACCGTTGTCGCCAGGCCCCTCTCCAAATCGATTTCCGGGCTCCATCCGGTCAATCCCTTGATCTTCGCATTGCTGCCAACCAGTCTGTCGACCTCGCTTCGCTCAGGCCTCACTCGTCGTTCATCGACCTGGACTCTGGCCGCCGGATTGATGCACTGGATCAGCCGCTTGGCCAGCTCGCCTATCGTTATTTCGGTTTGGCTGGCGATGTTGATCTCCTCGCCGATGGCGTGATCGCAGCGGGCGATGTCCAGAAAGCCTCTCACCGTGTCCGCGACATAGTTGAAATCGCGCGAAGTCCCGGTATTGCCCAACTGGATGACCTGGTTGCCCGCCAACAGCTGCGTGATCAGCGTTGGAATGATCGCCCGCGAAGACTGTCTGGGACCGTAGGTGTTGAAGGGCCGCACGATGGTGACCGGGAGATCGTAGCAGCGGTAATACGACTCCGCCAGGCGGTCCGCCGCGATCTTGGAAGCCGAATACGGGGATTGGGCCTGGAAGGGATGACTTTCATCCATGGGCACACGGATTGCGGTTCCGTAGACCTCAGAGGTCGAGGTGACCAGGACTCTTTCGCTGCCAGCCTCTCGCGCCGCCTGAAGCACATTCAGGGTTCCGTTGACATTTGTCGTTACGAAACTCGCTGGCGCCTGGTAGCTGTAGGGAATACTGATCAGCGCGGCCAGGTGGAAAACCACCCGAGCCTTGGCCGCGGCCGCCCGCATCTGGTCAGGATCGCGCACATCGCCGGAGAGGACCTCGACGCTGGCCATCTGCTCAGCGGCCAGCGAATCCAGCCACCCCCACGAGTTGAACGAGTTGTACTGCACTAGGGCCCGCACCCGGGCCCCCTCGCCGATCAGGGCCTCCACCAGATGGCTGCCGATGAAGCCATCAGCCCCTGTGACCAGAACCCGTGCACCGTTGAGATTCATTGCCTGGAACTTCTCCGTTTCAAGTAGCCCGCCCTGGCATGGATTCTCGATCGCGGAAGAAAGATAGCAGGCTGGCGCTGTTCTGAAAACCCGCGGTCAGGTTCCTGGTGTTCTCTGAGCAGAGCACGAATACTTTCTCACTGCCGGATGCGGAAGGCGCCTCTTCCGCGGTTATCGCTTCATATTCCAGATGGTGCTTGTGGCACAGGTGCTCCACGATGAAATCCAGGTCGCTGCTGCCGACCAGAACCAGTCGCTGGAAGCCTTTCGAGGCGATTTCCTGGATCAGGTCATCGATGGCTTCCTTATAGTAGACCACATTCTTTATCGTGCGCTTCAGATAGCGGTAGCTTCTGTGGGCGATCTCTTCCATTCCTTTGGCGGAAACCGCGTACTGGATGTTGCGGTTGTTCACCTTTTGGACCTGGAGCAGACCCTTCTGGGCCAGCCGCTTGAGTATGGCGTTGGTCATGCCCAGCGAGAGCCCGATGATCCGAGCCAAGTCCCGCTGGTGCACCGGATTCCGGCTCTGCTGGATTCGCTCCAGGGCATCGAGTTCTCTGTCGTCGCCATTGATATTGTTCAATTATTGAACATATTAGCACATCGACTGGAAAAAGCAAGGGGTGTGGAGTCCGAATCCCGCCTTTATGGCGTTTCTTGTATATTCCGGGCAGGCTGTGGTACATTTCGGAGTACCCCCCATGATGGCAGCGATGATCCTGCGCAACGTACGACGCCACCTCCCCCGCCTGCGGCCCATGATCCTGGCGCTGGCTACCGCCGTCGCGGTATTGCTGCTGGGCAACTCCATTTCCGACGCCATCAACACCGGGTACCGGGAGGTCTACACCGAGAACATCACCGGCGACGTCACCATCAGCGCCGCCTCCGAACGATCCTTCACCGTGTTCGGCAGCGAAGCCCTGCTGATGGGGGAGTTTGTGGTGCCTCCGGTGCTGGTCGCCTACGAAGATCTGGTGCGGGCGGTGAGCGGGCTTTCCGGCGTGCACGGCACCGCCGGCTTGGTGACCGTGGCCGCCCGCGTGGAGGTCGCCGGCCGGGCCCAGAGCCAGCCGCTGTTCGGCGTGGATTTTTCCGAGTACGCCGCCCTGTTCCCCCGGCTCCGGCTTGAGCGGGGCAGCCTGCCCGCTCCCGGAACGCCAGCCATCCTGATCCACGAGTCCCGCTTCGAGGAGCTGACCCGCGCCCGGGGCTCCGAGCCCGCCCTCGGCTCCCCTGTCCTGCTGAGTGTTTTCAACAATTCCTCCTTCACCATCCGCGAAGTCCCCCTGGCCGGCGTCTTTTCCTACCCCGTTTCCGATCCCCTGCTGGACCGGGTGGGGCTGATCGACGTGCAAACCGCCCGTTCCCTGAACGGGTACGTTTACGGCAGCGGAAGCCGGGAAGCCGCGCCGGAAGCTTCCGTGGGCAGCCTGGATGACCTGTTCGCCGTGCCCGACGAATTGGCCCCGGCGGCCGGAAGCCTGGATCCGCGCGAAGTCGAAAGCCGCCTGCGCACCGCCGAATCCCAGGGCGGGCGATCCCCGCCGGCCCTTGAAGGAGCCTGGAACTTCCTCCTGATCCGCTTGGCCCCCGGAGTCGGCGATTCCGGCGCCAGCCGCATCGCCCGGGCGCTCGGCGGTTCGGCCCTGCCAGGCACCAGCGAAATCCAGGTGAGAGACTGGCGGCGCAGCTCGGGCGGCAACGCCATGCTGATCTGGATCGTGCAGATCCTGCTCAACGCCGGGCTGATCTTCATCGCCGCCGGCTCGTCGATCGTTGCCGTAAATGCCCTGGCACTTTCGGTCCTGGAGCGCACGCGCGAAATCGGCACCATGCGGGCCATTGGCGCCAGCCGCAGGAGGGTGGGGTTCATGATTTCCGCCGAAACCCTGGTGCTGGTCGCCGGCGCAGGAATCCTGGGGATCGCGGCGGGGATCATCCTGGTGGCTCTCCTGAACCTGCTACGCATCCACCTGGCCAATCCGGTGCTGCAGGCCTTGTTCGGCGGCGTCCGGCTGGCGGGACGCCTGTCCGGCTCCCTGATCGGCAACCACTTCCTGTTGAGCCTGGCCCTGGGACTGCTGGCGGTGGCCTACCCGCTGCGCAAGTGCCTGAAAATCATTCCGGTCAAGGCCATGGCCACGGCATGACCAACATCCTGCGCATCGCCTGGCGCAATTTCTGGCGCAACCTGGGCCGCTATCGGCTGCTGATGGCGGCGCTGGCCGCCGCCGTCCTGGTCCAGGTCACCATTCTTGGTTCGATCCTGGGCCTGACCGACACGCTGCGGGCCAAGGCTGCCAGGTATTTCGGGGGCCAGGTGGTCGTGCTGGGATATGGACCCGACGGGTACTCCCGCATCCGCGATGCGGCGCAGGTAGAGCAGGCCTTGCGCTCCACCGCCGCCCGAGGGGCGGCCCTGGTCAAGCGCACCCATTACTACGAGAAGGATGCCACCCTGTTTTTCGCGGGCAACTACCATGGCCAGCGCCGCCTGATCGGCGTGGACTGGCAGGACGAGCAGGCCCAACTCCAGACCTTCGACCTGGTCGCAGGAAAGCTTCCCTCCGCAGGCGATGAGGCGGCGATCCTGGTGTCCACCGTCGCCGCCGGGGCGCTGGGCGTGCGGGTGGGCGACGAGCTCATCGTGTCGGGGACCACGGAAGCGGGGCAGCGGAACACGGCCTTCCTGATCGTGACCGGTATTTTCAACGACCCCAGCATTTTCGGCTACACTTCCTACCTGCCCTTTCGGGTCGTGAACCGCCTTCTGGGAGTGGAGCCGGACCGGGTTTCCGAAATCGGGCTGTTCCTGCCGCCCCGCGCCGACCCGAACCGGCAGGCCCGGAGGGTCCTGGCCGCCCTGGCCGAGAGGCTTCCGGTATCCTCGGTATTTTCCACCCAGGCGCAGCGGGACCAGGCATCGCGGGAGCGCGACCGGACGGGCCCTGTACGCTACGGGGTCATCACCCTGGACGCCAACCTGGCGGAAATCAGGAGCCTCCTGGATTCCCTGGCGATCCTGGCCGGCTTCCTGATCCTGCTTTTCCTGCTGATCGTGGTGATCGGAGTGGCCAACACCTACTCCATGATCGTGTACGAGAGGACCCAGGAAATCGGCACCATGCGCGCCCTGGGCATGCCCCGCGGGCACGCCGCCTGGATGTTCCTCTTCGAGGCCCTGCTCCTGGGCGCCTGCGGCACCGCACTGGGCTTCGGCGGCGGGATCCTGGCCCTGTCCGGCCTTTCCCTGTTGGATCTCTCGACCCACGAAGCGCTGCTGATGTTCCTCTCGCGCGGCCGGCTGGCCTGGTCCCTGTCCCCGGGATGGACCATCGGGATCATCGCTGCCATGGCCGCCGCCTCCCTGGCCGGGTGCCTGCGCTCCGCCAGCCGGGCCGCGGCCGTGGCCCCGATCGTCGCCTTGAGGAAGGAGTGAGGTGGCCGGAATGAGAAACCGACTGCGACTGGCCGCAGGCCTGACCCTGATAGCCGCTGTGCTCGCCCCCCTTTGGGCCCAGACATCCCCGGATATCCTGCAGCGCATCGACGCCCAGGTCAGCTTCCTGGACCAGGATTTCGCGGCGGAGTACACCGTCACGCAGGAAAAGCCCGGACAGGGCAGCAGCACCACCAAGGCCGCCGTGTTCCGCCGGGACCGGGAGGACAAGTTTCTCATCCTGGTCCTGGAACCCGCGGCGGACAAGGGCAAAGGGTACCTGAAAATCGGCGACACCCTGTGGATCTACGACCCGGCCAGCCGGCGCTTCAACGTGTCCAGCGCGCGCAACCGCTTCCAGAACTCCAACGCCCGCAACTCGGATTTCACCAGCTCCACCCTGGCCAGGGACTACCGGATCACCGGCGAGTCCGCCCAGAAGCTGGGTGCCTATGCCACCCAGGTGTATGAGCTGGAAGCGGTGCACAACGAGGCGAGCTTCCCCTTCATGAAAATCTGGGTCGATGAGAACAACCTGGTCCGCAAGTTCGAGGACTACAGCCTTTCCCGGCAGCTGCTGCGCACCACCGCGATTCCGACCTACCAGCGCGTAGGGGAGCGTTTCATTCCCGCCCACATCGTGATCGTGGACGCCCTGCAGGGGCGCAACGTGAACGGCGTGTTCCGCAACGAGCGCACGATCATCACGGTCGCCAAGCCGACCCTGAACCGGCTCTCGGATCTGATCTTCACCCAGGCCTACCTGGAAAGGGCCAGCCGCTGATGGGCAGGGCACGCTCGTGCGCCATCCTGCTTCTGCCGTTGCTGCTCTGCCTGGGCGCGTCCGCCTACGGACAGGAAGCGGAAGGCGACGACGACATGTTCTCCGACCCCGATGCGGGGATCATCGAGGCGCCCCAGGAAGGTCTGGACGTCGACGCGCTCACCGCCGCCAAGAAACCCCGCATATCCGGATCCGTTTCGGCCAGCGGAGGCCTGGTGCTGGGTCTCACCGATTGGGCCCAACCCATCACCACCCCCGGGGCGGTGGCAGCCTTTCCTTTCTACAGCCTCGAGAGTGCCTTGAAGCTGGACATCCGGCCGGCATCCTTCCTGCGCTTCTACGGCAGCTTCCAGGTCGCCTCCCCCTACGTGGACCCGGCACACCCGGATGATACGGTGATCGGTTTCAGCCCCGCGCTGGTGGACGAGCTGTTCCTGGACTACACCCTCGCGGACCGCCTGTTTTTCCGGGTCGGCAAGCAGGAGATCACCTGGGGCCAGGGCCGGCTGTACAATCCGGGCGATTTCCTGCTCCGGGCCATCGACGGAATCTCAGTCAAGGGGTTCCTGCCTCTGGGGCCGAATGGGCTGACCCTGGTTGGGCTCGGGGAAGGGGTCCTGGGCCCCACCCCGCCGGCTTATGATGACCTGGCCGAGCTGATCGCCGCGGCCGGCCTGTTCGAGACCAGCCTCTCCCGCCTGACCTTCGGGATTTCTGCCTATTACCGCCTCGATCCGGGCTTGAGAACCGGAGCGTACCTGAAAACCCCGATCGCCGGTGTGGACGTGGCCGTGGAAGGTGTGCTGGAGTGGGGCCCGGATCCGACAGCCATGGACTCCGCCGCGGTCCTGGCCAGCCTGTTCTGGGAAGGTGGCCGGCAGAAGTGGCAGCTGATCGCGGAATACCTGTTCGACACCTTCGTGCCAGGCTACCAGGGTCACTCCATCGGACTTGGGGTCCTGGCCCGCAACTGGCTCCCCGGCGGCTGGAAACCCGGCCTGCGCTGGGTGCACAGCTTCGCGGACAGCTCCGGGCAGCTTCTCGTGGGGCTGGACGGACCCATCGCCCCATACCTGCGCCTGACCCTCGGCTTCCCCTTCCGCTACGGCGACAGCGCCGGCCACTACACGCGCTATCTGGTCAGCGAGCTTCCCGGGATCGACTACCTGGAGCGCTTCGAGAACGGCCAGATCCCGGGAAACCCCGCCGCGGCCGTGCTGCTGATGCTGACCCTGTCGATCGATTTCTGATTTTCGGGTATAGTCCTACCCATGCACGACAGCCCGGTTTCCATCAGCCCTTCCGGGGAGCGCTTCGCCCTTCCGAAACCCGAAGCAGGACCGCGCCGAGTTCAGCCGCCTGGAAGCCCTGGCGGCGGAGGCCCGCGCAGGCCGGCCGCGAGGTGGTCGTGGTCCTGGGCGTGGGCTTCGTGGGCGCGGTCATGGCCGCGGTGGTGGCCGATTCGCTGGACTCGGCGGGCAAGCCCGGCAAGTTCGTGATCGCCGTGCAGCGGGCCAGCCGCCGCAGCTACTGGAAGATCCCGCTGCTCAACCGGGGCGTCTCCCCCATCAAGGCCGAGGATCCGGAGGTCGATCGCCTCATCCGCCGCTGCGTGCTGGAGAAGAAGACCCTGGTGGCCACGCACCTGGAGGAAGCCCTCAAGCTGGCCGACGTCGTGGTGGTGGACGTGCAGTGCGACTACCGCAAGAACGCCATCGGCAACGTGCGGGACGGCGCGGCGGACATGGCTGGCCCTGGAGGAGTCCTTCCGCACCATCGCCCAGCACGTGCGGGCCGAAGGCCCTCGTCCTGATCGAGACCACGGTGCCGCCCGGCACCACCGAGCAGATCGCCTACCCGATCATGAAGAAGGTCTTCACGGAGCGCGGCATCGACTCCGACCCGCTGCTGGCCCACAGCTACGAGCGGGTCATGCCGGGCCGCAACTACGTGGCCTCCATCCGCGACTTCTGGCGCGTGTGCAGCGGGATCAACGACGAGGCCCGCGAGCGGGTGGTCAAGTTCCTGAACGAGGTCCTGAACACCCGACGAGTTCCCGCTGACGGTGCTGGACCGGCCCATCGAGTCGGAAACGGCCAAGATCGTCGAGAACAGCTACCGGGCGACCATCCTGGCCTTCATGGACGAGTGGTCGCTGTTCGCCGAGCGCAACGGGGTGGACCTGAAGAAGGTGATCGAGGCGATCAAGGTGCGCCCCACGCACTCCAACATCATCTTCCCCGGGCCGGGCATCGGCGGCTACTGCCTGCCCAAGGACGGGGGCCTGGGCGTGTGGGCCTACCGGCACATCTTCGGCTGGGAGGACGAGATGTTCAAGATCACCCCCCTGGCCATCGACATCAACGACACCCGGGCGCTGCACGTGCCCCAGCTGGTGCGCGACGCCCTGCGCAACATGGGCCAGCCCATCGCCGCCGCGGACGTGCTGGTCCTGGGCGCCTCCTACCGCGAGGACGTCGGGGACACCCGCTACAGCGGGTCGGAGCTGATCGTGCGCCGCCTGGCGGAGATGGGCGCCAGCCTGCGCGTGCACGACCCGTACCTGGAAGTCTGGCCGGAGATGGCGGAATCAGAAGAGGGGCACGGCAACGCGCGCTTCTTCACGCGCCAGGAAGGCCTGCGCGGCCTGCGCATCGAGCAGGACCTGTGGGCGGCCCTGAAGGGCGTCAAGGCCCTCGTGCTGGCCGTGCGCCACAAGGAGTACCTGGAGCTGGACCCGGAGGCCGTGGTCCGCGCCGTGGGCAAGCCGCTTCGCCGTGGTGGACTGCTTCTGCATCCTGGACGACCGCAGGATCGAGCGCTACTTCGAGCTGGGCTGCGAGGTCAAGGGCATGGGCCGCGGCCACATCCAGCGCATCAAGGAGAAGGTGCGCAGCCGGCGGAGCGGCGCATGATAGAGTCAAAGAAGGATTACCTGTCCTATCTGG
>CAVUYS010000047.1:0-23436 GCA_963745745.1 uncultured Spirochaetota bacterium
AGGTTGGCCGCGTTGTTGGTGTTCAGCACCCCGGCGATGGACAGGTCCTGGTCCACCTGCACGCTGGAGAGCAGCACCCCGCCGTTGTTCAGGGTCAGGTGGTAGAAGGGCTGGGTGCCGAGGCCCTTGGTGGTGATGTTGGGGTTGGCCGAAGTCAGGGTGATGGTGGAGGTGCCGGCGTTGAACACGAAGGCCGCCGCCGAGGAGTTCCAGGCCCCGGCGATGGCGTGGGTGAAGGTAGAGGCGTTCCAGGTGCCGGTCGTTAGCGTCAATGCGCCGGTGACCGTCAATCCCGCCGTGGAGTCGACCATGTCGGCCTGGGCGTTTTTGCTGATAACCAGGTTGTTGAAGGACAGGCCACCCAGGTTCACGGGGCTGGTCGCGCTGTTCGAACGTGACCGTGCTGGTGGCGGCGGTGAACGCGCTGGGCGTGAAGCTGCCGCCGACCTGGATCGCCTCGGCCCCCGCTGCCGCCAGGGTGCCGGTCCCGGTCACGCGAGCCGGTCAGGGTCAGGTTCTGTGTGTTCAGATTGACCGTGGGCCCGTTGGCGAAGGTGAGATTGCCCGCCACGGTCAGGGGGCCGGCGTTCAGGTTCCAGGTCGAAGCGGCTGTGAACTCCAGGTTCACGTACGTTGTGCCCGCAGCCAGCCCGGTGTAAGGTCCCGCCGTCCCATAGTACTCCACCGTGCCGTTGAGGGTCCGGCCGCCGGTCGTCGTAAGGGTCTCGGAGCCATGGAGCCTCAGCCTTCCGCCCGCGTCAAGCTGCAAGGTCCCGCTCGTAGTCAGGTTCCAGCCCGCCAGGCTGAGGGTGCCAGAGCTCACCGTCAGGTTGGCGACGGTCACCGCCGCGGTGAGCGCGGGGTTGTTGGGAACGGCGCCGGGGATGGTAGCGCTGTCGTTCACGCCGGGCAGACGATTCAGGTCCCAGTTGGCACCCACCCTCCAGTCGGTGCTGAAGGAGCCGTCCCAGGTCGCGGTGGTGCCCGCGGAGAACTGCCAGTCTCCGAAGGGTCCCGAGGTCTTGTTGTTTCCGCCGTCGGTGCAGTTCACGGTGGCGTCGATGTTGTTGTTGTTGCCGATGTCGCTGTCCTGGACGTAGGCCCAGGTGACGTTGGAGGTCGCGGAAGGGCTGATGATCCATTGGCTGCCGGGGCTCGCGCTCACCAGGTTGATCTGGCTTCCGGAAGCGCCGGTGATGGTGAAGGTGGCGGCCGCATTGATCGCTATTTCCGAGGTGGCCGCGAAGGCGAGAGTCTTCCCCGCTGTCGTGCAGCTGAGGTTGTAGAAGTTCAGGATCGTCCCGGCGCTGGATATGGTCGAAACCTGCGCGGCATTGTTGAACACCACCGTGGTGGTGGAAGGGGTAAAGCTCGTGAGGTCGAAATTTCCTCCCACCGTGATGGTCTGGTTGCTGGTGGCGGTCAGGGCCGCGGTGAAGGAGGCGTTGCGGGTGAGGTGCCGGCCCACGGTCAGGGCGCGCGTGCCCAGGGCCAGGGTCCCGTTCGCGGTCGAAGCGATGATCAGGTCGTTGTTGACTTGGATGGCGGCCAGGCCCGCCGTGCCGCCGGCGTTCAGGGTCAGGTTGTTGAAGGGTTGTCCCGCGCCCTTGGTGGTGATGGTGGGGTTGGCCGCGCTCAGGACGATGGTGGAGCCGCCCGCCGTGAAGGTGAAATTGAAAGCATCCGAATCCCAGCTCCCGGCGATCGTATGGGTGTAACTGCCCGCGTTCCAGGTGCCCTGGGTCATGGTCAGCGTGCCGCCGACCGTCATGCCCGCCGTGGAGGTGACCGTGGTCCCGGCGGCGCCCTTGTTGATCGTCAGGTTGTTGAAGTTCTGTCCGGCGCCCCCCAGATTGGCGGCCGTGGCGCCCGTCAGGCTGACCGTGCTGCTGGCGCCGGTGAAGGTGGCGACGGTGAAGCTGCCGGTCACTGTGATGGCCTCTGTGCCGGTGGCCGTCAGGGTTCCCGTGCCGGTGAGGTTGGTGCCCACCGTCATTGCGAACCCGCCCAGGTTGAGCGTTCCGTCGACGGTGCAGTAACCGGTCGTCTGCATGCCGAAGTTGAGGCAGGTGACGGAGCTTCCGCTGGCGGCCCGGAAGTCGTAGAAGGCGCTGTCGTTTTCCGAGGTGCCCGTGCCGTTCATGACGAACAGGGCGGAGCGCTCCTCGAAGTTGCCGGCGCCGTTGCGAAAGTTCCCGCCTACGGTGAGCTGGTAGTTGTTCGCAAGGGTCACGTCGAAGTTGCCCCCGTCGAGGTACAGGTTCGCCGCCGACCACGAGTGTGGGCCGAGGAACACGGTGTTGACCGCCGCCGCGGGCAGGACCAGGCTGCCCCCGAGTCCACCCGCCAGGGTGCAGGTCAGGGTGGCGTTCGCCGTGGAGGCGGTCATTTCCAGGGCGATCTTGTTGGCCCCGGAGGAGAAGGTTCCAGTCCCGCTCATGCTCACGTTGCCGTTCACGCGCACCGTCCGGCTGCCGTCCGCCTCGATGGAGCCGGTGTTCGCTATGGTCAGGCCGGCGATCTCCGCGCCGTCGGCGAAAGCGTCGAAGTTCACCGTGCCGCCGTTGACCGTCAGGGTATCCGCCGGCCCCGCCAGTCCGTTGGGGATCCAGTTGGTCGAGACGCTCGCATTTCCGGCGCCGCCGAACCACACATAGTTAACAGCGAACAGCGAACCGGGAGCGGTCAGGAGAGCGGAAAGCAGTATAAGCCTGCGCAGCTGCCTCACCAAAGCCTTCCCCTTTCGGACGGGCACTCCGGGCGAATGCCACCTTCATAATATAGCGCAGGCATCGGCAGATTAAAGGCCTCATTATCCTATCGGCAGCAAGGCGCGAGGCGTGAAAAAACGCGCTGGAGAACTTGCATTTGCCGAGGTATATAGTAGATAGGAGTGTACCTCATGCGCCGAATGAGATCCTGGGGGAGATATTATGCGCTTCTCACTCTGCTCGCGATCGCCGGCTGCCAGCAGGACCCGGGACCGCCGCCGGAGCTGATCGTCATCGACACTTTCCCTGCGACCGGCTCAAGCCAGAATGACACTTTTCTGACGCTGATCGACACGGCAGGGACCATCCTGGCCCAGGACGACAACGGCTTCCCCAATCAGGCGACCTACGTGGGGTTTTCTCGGATCGAGGTTAGCGGGGGATTGGCTAGCAGGAACCTACTACATCAAAGTCCACAAGCCCACGGAAGCCAGGCAATCCCAACTACGGGATCCGCGTGCATGCCTACGATCCTGGGGATACTTTCCCTGTTGTGGCTGGTGCGAACGAAGACGAGACTGTTCCTGTGGACGATGCAGTGGACGTGAAGCGGGGTGCCCACCGCTCCGGATTCGATCGCCCTGGATGGGGTGATCAGCCGGAGCATCTTCCCCGAGCTCACCGACGTCGACTGGTACGAGCTGATAATCCCATAAAAAAACTCCCGCGGTCGGACCGGCCGCGGGAGTCAGCAGATGCTGTTTCGGTATTTCCCTAATTCACCTGGAACCAGAACCAGTCCACGTCCGACAGCTCCGGGAAGATGCTCCGGCTGCTGACCTGACCGATGGGGTTCGCCCAGGCGGCGGTGGGAACCCCGCCTGCGTCGACCGCGTCGTCCGGGGTGGATTCGGTGATCTCGTTCGCGCCGGCCACCACCGGGAAGATGGATCCGGGATCGGTGGACAGGATCCGGAACCCATAGTTGGGGTTCCCCAGCTCCGTGGGCTTGCGGACCTTGACGTAGTACGTGCCTGCAGGCAGCCCTTGGGTCACATCGATCCGGGAGTAGCCCACGTAGGTCGCCTGATTGGGGAAGCCGTTGTCGTCCTGAGCCAGGAGCCGGGCCTGGCCGCCGACCGCGTCGTACAGCGCCAGGTAGGTGTCGTTCTGGCTGGACCCGGTCGCCGGGAAGGTGTCGATCAGGATCCGGATGTTCACCCGCACCGGCCCGCTCAGCACCGGGCTGCCTTCCGCGCCGGACGGGTCCACGGGGGTCACCTGGACGCGCAGCCATCGGCCGCTGTCCGAGTTGCCCGCGAGGTCCACGGTGGTGTAGGAGCCGGCCGTGGCCCCGGCGATCGCCTCGCCGCCGGTCACCTCCGTGCCGGTAGTGAAGCGGTACCACTGGAACCTGGTGGCTCCCTCCAGGTCGCCGTCCGGGTCGCTGAAAGTGTAGGAGGCAGCCAGCGTGCCGCCGATGGCGGTGCTGCCGGTGATGGGCGGGTCGTTGAACAGGGCCGAGGGCGGGTGATTGTCGGAGGTCTTGTTCCGGAACACGAAGGTGGCCTTGAACGGGGTGGAGAGGTTGCTGGCCCCCCACGTGTCCACGCTCCAGAAGTAGAACAGGTAGTCGCCTTCCGGCACGCCGGGCTTGAAGCTGGCCAACCCCTTGACAGCGTCCAGGCTGAACAGGTCCTGCAGGGCCTTGGGGGCGGGGCTGGACAGGAACTCGACGGAGTCGCCGTCCGGGTCAACCGAGCTGAGCTGGAAGTACTGCGTGAGGTTGGAGCCGGCCGCCATCTGGGTGCTGTCGGGGGAGCTCACCTGGGAGGGCGGCGCTGTTCCCGGGCTTGGTGCCGATGGAGGCCGGGTACAGGTACCAGTACGGCGCCGTGGCGCCCTTGCTGGCCCGCCACTCGTCGAACAGCGGGTAGGCCTTGCCGATGTACTGGGTTTCCGCCGGATGCTGCCAGTCCTCGGGCACCAGCAGCGCCCAGGGGTAGCCGTTGGGGTCCATGTAGCTCAGCTCCGCGGCCAGCGCGGAAGCCGGGCTGGAGAGCGGATCCTGCCCCACCATGTGGATTTCCTGCTTGGTGTTCAGCACGTACAGCACCGGGTCGTACGGGGCGATGGAGACCATGTTCCGCGTCACGCCCTTGGGGAAGCAGATTTCGAAGCGGGCGGTCTTGCCCACCACGTCCCTGGAGGTGTTCTCGAACAGCCAGACCACCGCCTGGTTGGCGACGTTGTCCTGCGTGTCGATCCGCCGGGTGCCGTAGGCGTCGTAGTACTCCCTCGTGATCCGCGAGGCGGTGACGCCCGGGAAGTCGATCGCGATGCCGAACTTGTGGCTGTAGCCGGCGATCTTGGCGGTGGCCGTGGCCTCGCCGCAGAGGTTGTGGAGCATCACTTCGATGGGCATCGAGCTTCGGCGCCTCCAGCGTCTCCAGGACCATCTTCCGCCGGAATTTCGGACATGTGGTTTTCCAGGAGGAAGTACTTGGCCGCGAAATCGTTGTAGTCGGCGTCCCCGGGAACCGGGTAGAGGTCCTCGAAGGCTACGGTGAACTGCCCGGAGGCCGGGGTCCGCACCTGGAAGGCCACCTCCGGGTCCAGCGGGTCCACGTCATAGATGTCCGGCACCCCGTCCCGGTCGGTGTCCGGCAGATCGCCCTTGGCGGACAGCCCCTCGGACAGCAGGCCCATGACCCGGTTGATTTCGGAGTACAGCACCATGCCGTCGATGGTGACTTCCCGAGGCTCGTAGCCGGGGGCATCCAGGCGCAGGACCACGTCCTGGGGTGCCGCGGGCAGGGAGAGCACGGTGGCCAGCGTGCCGCCGGAAGGAACGGCCCCGGAATACAGGGTCTCGCCCTTGCTGTTGCGCAGGCTGACCACGATCAGCTGGCTGTCGGAGGTCTGGCGCGCCAGCGCCGCCGCGGGGCTGGGCTGCTGGTACAGCTGGACCGTCAGGTTCAGCGCCACGGGAAGCAGGGTTTCGTAGGCGAAGGGGCCGCTGAAGGACCTGGCCACGTCCAGGACCTGGTCCGCCGGCAGCTCCGTTCCGGAGGCCGGGCGGAACCCTGTATCCAGGCTGCAGGTCGCCAGCAGGGAGAGCAGCGCTATGACCGTCAGGGTAGAGATCAGACCTCTGGATTTCATCTGCTTCCTCCTCCCCCCCATTCGTGAAAAGTATAGCACTCCGCCCTGAAAAAAACCATTTGCCGCCCTCAGGCCCGGCCGTGTTCCTCGACGAAGCGGTCGAAGACCTCCTTCAGTGCGGGCACGGCCTGGGCGTACAGCAGCAGGCTGCGGAAGAAGCCCTCCGGCTCGCCGGTGTCCAGGCGCTCCCCCTCGATCCTCTGGAAGACCACCCGCCCGGCCCTGGCCAGGGTGCGCAGGGCTTCGGTGTGGAAGTACTCGCCGCCGGAGTGCCTCTTCCAGCCTTCGGCCAGCAGCGGGAAGAAGTCCGGGGTGTAGAGGTAGCGCCCGATGGATACCTCGCGGCTGGGCTCCTGGCCTCTGGGGGCCTTCTCTACGATATTCGTGACGTGGCGCCCGTCCGGGGCGATGGCCAGGGTGCCGTAGCGCTGGATTTCCGGAGGGTCGTAGATCGTGGCCAGCACCGTGCAGCCGGTTTCCCGGTAGGCGTCGATGAGCTGCCGGGACAGGGGCACCGGACCCAGGTGGATGTCGTCGGGGTAGGCCACGATGAAAGGCTCCTCCCCGATGAAGGGGCGGGTGAGCAGCAGGGCGTGCCCGGTGCCGAGCATCTCCTTCTGGCGCACGAAGAAGATCTGCGCCTCCGGGGGGGCCATCTTGTCCAGCTTGCCGTTGTCCCCCTGGGCCCGGAAGGTGTATTCCAGCTCGATCTCGCGGTCCAGGTAGTCCTCCAGGACCTTCTTGCGCCGGGAGGTGACCACCAGGATCTCGTTGATGCCCGAATCCAGGAACTCCTCGATGATGAAGTCGATGGAGGGTTTGTCGATCAGGGGCAGCATTTCCTTGGGGACCGTCTTGGTCACGGGCAGAAAACGGCTGCCGTAGCCGGCGGCCAGGATCACGCCTTTCATATGGCCTTCGATTATGCCATTTGACGAAGCGCCTGGCAATCGTATACAGTGCGCACATGAAAATCTGGATCAAGATCCTGGTGGGCAGCCTGCTGGGCGTCGCCTTGGGCGCGCTGCTGCCCGCGGGTCCGAAGAGCATGGAGCTCTTCTCCTTCCTGTCCCGCCTCTTCATCCAGATCGGGCGCTACGTCCTGCTGCCCCTGACCTTCGCCTCCCTGGCCATCGGCACCTTCGAGCTGCGGCGCGAGCGCCTGCTGCTGCCCACCTACGGGCGCCTCGCCCTGTACCTGTTGGGCTCCACCGTGCTGCTGGTGATCGTGGGCATCCTGACCGTGATCATCTTCTCCCCGCAGCGCATCCCCATTCCCGTGGCCCAGGAAACGGCCATGCACCTGCCGGGAGTCAAGGAGACCCTGCTGACCGTCTTCCCCTCCAACCTGTTCCAGGTGCTGGTGGGCCCGGGGCAGCTGCTCCTGCCCCTGGCGGTACTGGCCTTCCTGCTGGGGCTCAACCTCGCTTTCGACCTGCGCATCACCACCCCCGTGGTGGAGCTGCTGGATTCCCTGAACCGCATCTTCTACCATCTGAACTCCCTGGTCTGCGAGCTGTTCGGCTTCGCCATGATCGCGGTGGCCGCCTACTTCCTGATGACCCTGCGGCAGTACGACCTGGGCATGTTCAAGCAGATCATCATGATCCTGACCATCGACGCGGCCCTGGTGGTCTTCGCCGTGTATCCCCTGGTGCTGTACTTCGTGGGCGAGCGGGACAATCCGTACAAGTGGCTGTACGCGGTGATCGCCCCCGCCCTGGTGGGCTTTTTCTCCGGCGACCATTACCTGTCCGTGACCATGCTGGCCAAGCACGGCCACGAGAACCTGGGCGTGCCCCGGCGGGTGGGCTCGGCGGCGTACACGCTGTTCGGGATTTTCGGCCGGGCCGGAACCGCGCTGGTCACGGCGGCCGGCTTCCTGCTGGTGCTCAAGAGCTATTCCACCCTGGAGGTGAGCTTCCTGCAGGTGCTGTGGACCATCCTGTTCACCACCCTGATCTCCCTGGCGCTGGGCTCGGTGCCCGGGCTGGGCGCCTACGTGGCCCTTTCCACGCTGTGCGGGATCTACGGGCGCGGCATCCAGGAAGGCTACCTGATTCTCAAGCCCATCGCCCCGCTGCTGGTGAGCTACGGCGTCCTGCTGGACGTGCTGGCCAGCGCCTTCGTCTCCCTGCTGGTGGCCCGCCAGCAGAAGGTCTGGCGTGAGGTGGATCGTTTCGACTTCGTCTGATCAGCTGCCGGTGGCGGGCAGCTTGTAGACCATCCCCAGCATCACGCGCACGACGAGCTGGTCCCAGAAGGCGTAGGGCTCCCCGTCCAACAGGTGGAACCACGGCCAGGCCGCCCGCGCCTCGAAATCCAGGTCGAAGGACGGCAGGAGCGGGAAGCGCACGGACAGCCCGGTCTCCGGGTAGGCGGTGCGCGCCAGCAGGTAGACCAGGGATTGGCCGAAATCCGCCGAGGCGTCCGCGCCCAGGGGCACGGGCAGGCGCAGGAACAGCAGCAGGCCCGCCGAGAAGCCCAGGCGCACCCGCTGGCCGATGGGCACGAACAGGCTGTAGCGGGCGTCCCCCAGCACGGCCAGAACCCCATAGTCGCGCTGCTCCAGCTCCGCGGGGATGGCCCTCCCGCCGGCGTATTCGTAGTACAGGCCGGTCACCAGGAAGCCGATGTCGAAGCCTCTGCGCCGTTCGGCGATGAGCGGGAAGTTCAGGCCCAGGGCGGGCAGCAAGGGGCTGGGCGCGCTGTCCGGATCGGCATTGCCGATCCAGATCATGGCGCCGTCCACCTCGAGCGTATCCCCTGGCCAGGCTCCCGCATCGACGCCAACCAAGGTCAGCGCGAGCAGCGCGGCCAGAGCAGCTGCTTTTCTCATCCTATCCAGGCAATGTATCACAGCTCGGCGGAAATAAATATGCCGGCGGCCCCGGTGGTGGTGAAGTCCGCCTGCTCCCAGGCGGCGAACAGCAGCCCTTCCAGCACGAACAGGCCGGTATACCGGAATCCGGCCGGAAGGGCGGGCAGCCGGCGGGCGGCGGGCGCGGCGGGCGCGGCGCCGGAGCCCGTCGGGAGCCCTGAGCTCCCCGGGCCCTCGGTCAGCAGCAGGCCGTCGGAGGCCAGCAGGAGCCGGCGCTCCCCGTCCAGGAAGGCCTGCGCGGTGAGCAGGCCCTCTTCCGGCCGCCCGGAGGAAGGCCTGCGGGCATAGCGGCGGCAGAGCGGCTCCAGGACGGAACGCGTTCCCAGGAACAGGGAGAGGCGCGGGTCATCCAGGCGGCGCAGCAGCTCCCGGGCCAGCCCCTCCAGCTCCGCGGGCAGCCGCCCTTCCAGCGGCCGCGGCTCCCAGGCTTCGCGGTACTCCTGTCTGGCGGCCCGGCTTTCCGTGGAGGAAGCCAGGGAGTAGCGGGTGTACTCGAAGAGGGTCCGCTCCGGCTCGGAGAGCTTCCATTCCAGGAGAAACTCCTGCGCCGACAAGGGGGCGAAGCCCACGCATTCCCAGCCGCGATGGGAGGACTGGAAGGGCATCTGGATCTGCCGGTAGATCCCATCCTGCGGGTGCAGCGCCAGCAGGGCCAGTCCGCGAACGGGCAGCTGGCCGGCGTCGGTCAGGTTGAGCAGGCTGTTGAAGTACAGGTGGCAGGTCAGGGAGCCGGCCGCCGGCACCAGGGTGGTCAGGGTGCGGTAGCGGAACAGCAGGGGATCGTAGAAATAGCGGAATCGCGGCGCTGCGCCGCGGCCCGCCTCCACCGAGGCCAGGCCGTGGCCGTTCACGGCCAGGTACAGCCGGCCGTCCAGGATGGCCAGGTCGCTGACCCGGGCCTGGACGGTCCAGGGCAGGTCGGCCACGGCGGGCTGCCCCGGAGCCTGCACCGCCTCGAAGGCCCCGTCGGCCAGCTGGTACCAGCGCCCCGCCAGGATCGTCCCTGTTTCCGGTGCCGCCGCGCGCCGCGCGCAGCCGCCGGCCAGCAGGGCCGCCGCCAAGCCGAGGAGGAGGAAGAGCTTCCTAATACGACCTGGCGAAGACCGCAATTTCTTTGGCCTGTTCCCCGCAGCAGACGCAGCGGCGATCCTCGGGGGGTTCCCGGCCCAGAGGCAGGACCCGGATGGTGGCCTTGGTCTGGTCCTTGATCTTCGCCTCGCAGGCCGCATCGCCGCACCAGCCGCTCTCGGCGAAGCCGCCGTCACCCTCCATGAAGCCGCGGAACTCCGCGTAGTCGTCGATGCGGCGGGTGTTCTCCTTGCGGAAGGCCAGCGCGCGGTGGAACAGGCCGGCCTGGATGTCCTCCAGCAGGGATTTCACCCGGCCTTCGGCCTCCTTTTCCGGCACGGGGATCTTCTCCAGGGTGTCCCGGCGCACCAGCACGACCTGGCCTTTTTCCATGTCGCGCGGGCCGACCTCGATGCGCACCGGGATTCCGGAAAGCTCGGCCTCGGCGAACTTCCAGCCCGGCGAGCTCTGGTCGTCGTCGAACAGCTCCACGGTGTGCGCGGCCCGCAGGCGCGCGGCCAGCTTGCCGGCGTAGCCCAGGACTTCGGTCTTGTTCTTGTTCGTGAAGATCGGCACGAGGGCCACCTGGGTCGGGGCCAGGGCGGGCGGCAGCACCAGGCCGTTGTCGTCGGAGTGGGCCATGATCAGGGCGCCGATCAGGCGGGTGGACACTCCCCAGGAGGTGGCCCAGACGTGGTCCAGCCCTCCCTCCTTGGTCTGGAAGGTCACGTCGAAGGCCTTGGCGAAGTTCTGCCCCAGGTTGTGGGAGGTGCCGGCCTGCAGCGCCTTGCGGTCCTGCATCAGGGCCTCGATGGCGTAGGTCCGCACCGCGCCGGCGAACTTCTCGCTGTCGCTCTTGATCCCCGCCAGCACGGGCAGCGCCATGTACTCCTCGGCGAACTTCTTGTAGACCACGAGCATGCGCAGGGTCTCCTCCTGCGGCCTCCTCGGCGGTGGCGTGCGCCGTGTGCCCCTCCTGCCACAGGAACTCGGTGGTGCGCAGGAACAGGCGCGTGCGCTTCTCCCAGCGCACGACGTTGGCCCACTGGTTGATCAGCAGGGGCAGGTCGCGCTAGGACTGGATCCACTTCTTGTACATGGCCCAGATGATGGTCTCGGAGGTGGGGCGGACCACCAGCGGCTCTTCCAGCTTCTCCCCGCCGGCGTGGGTCACCACGGCCAGCTCGGGGGAGAAGCCCTCCACGTGCTCGGCCTCCTTGCGCAGGAAGCTCTCGGGGATCAGCAGGGGGAAGTAGGCGTTCTGGTGCCCGGTTTCCTTGAACATGGCGTCCAGCCGTTCGCGCATCTTCTCCCACAGGGCGTAGCCGCGCGGGCGGATGACCATGCAGCCCTTGACCGGGGCGTAGTCGGCCAGCCGGGACTGGAGCACGACGTCGATGTACCATTGAGAGTAGTCCTTGGCGCGGGGGGTGATCTGTTCGGCCATGGCTACAGGTAGCGCCCGCCCATGCGCCGCTCCTCGCGGAACTTGGGGGCGAACTTGCCGGCCGGCCGGCCGAAGCACACTCCCAGCTCCTCGAACAGGGCCAGGCCGCTGGGCTCCACGTGGCGCTGCACGATGGCGTCCTTGGTCTTCATGTAGACGATCTCCCCGCGGTGCACGCCGGCCACGGTCACCCCGGTGATGCCCTGGGCCAGCAGGCGCACCGCCGCCGCCCCGGCCTCCTTGCCGAAGTTCACGTCGAAGGCCGAGGAGAAGCCCGAGCGCACCAGGTGGGTGGGCACCACCTCGCGGGCCTCGGGGATCTCGTTGAGGGTGGGCACGAACTGCCCGGTTTCCTGCATGAAGGCCTTGATCTCGGGATCCTTTTTCATGCGCTCGTCCAGCTGCTGGCGCACGTACTTGCCCGCCCCGGCCAGCTTCTTGTGCCCGAAGGCGTCCGTGCCGGCGCTGGAATCGGTGAGGCTTTCCCCCTTGGCGTCCTGCAGGCCCTCGGCCACTACGATGGTGTAGGTGCCGGCGCGCACGTCGCTCTCCCGGATGCGGCGCAGGAACACTTTTTTCATGTGCGCGTAAACCACGTCGAAGTCCGCCGGCACCTCGGGGATCAGGATGCAGTCCGCGTCCGCGGCCAGTCCTCCGCGGAAGGCGGTGTGCCCTGCGTAGCGGCCGAACACCTCGACGATCATGATCCGGTTGTGGGTCCGGCCGGTGGTTTTCAGCTCGTCCACGAAGCGGGCGATGCGGTTGACCGCCGAGTCCCCGCCCACCGAGTAGGTCTGCAAGTCCAGGTCCATGGTCTTGGGGGCGTGCACGCAGGCGATGCCCTTCTCGGAAAGGTCCACCACCACGCTGCCGGTGTCGTCGCCGCCGGAGATCACCAGGCCGCCGATGTCGAACTTCTTCAGGCCGGCGGCGATGCGCTCGTACTTGGCCGGGTCGGGGATCTTTTTGACCGCCACCCGGGAGTGCCCGGCCTCGGAGCCGGCCAGCGCCGCGTTGATCAGTTCCAGCCGGGAGACGTCCAGGTGCACCAGGCTCTTCATGTCCACCAGGTTGTAAAGCCCGGCGTAGCCGTTGGGGATGATGAAGGCCTTCAGCCCCAGCGCGGTGGCCATGCCGGCCGCGCCTTTGATCACCCCGTTGAGGCCTCCGCAGTCCCCGCCGGAAGTGATGATCCCGATATTCTTGATCGAAGCCATGCGCGGCATTCTACGGCAAAGGCGACTACATCGCAAGGCCTAGGCCGTCGCTGGGGCCAGAGAAGGAGAAAGAACGGTTCTTCCGGCCGATGCGGGCGAGGGGGGGCGGGGGTTATATATGCAGCATGACGATGAGGAGGAACCAAATGAACGCAGCGATGGTCGAGCGCAATTGCAGGAATTGTCCGCTTGCAGCCGAGGCGATGCGGACTGGCGAGCCAGGGCTCGAGGACGCGCGCCTGGACCCCGAGAACGCCCCGGAGCGCCAGCTGGAGCAGCTGGAGCGCAGCTTCGGCGCCAACTGGAAGTGGTAGGAGCGGAGAGATGGAACGCGAAATGGTTTCCGCCAAGCCCCGCCTGGACTGGATCGACAACCTGCGGTGGCTGGTGATCGTGCTGGTCGTGCTGGTGCACGTGTGCGTGACCTACAGCGGTCTGGGCAGCTGGTACTACCATGAAGAAAACCGGCTGGACGTGGCCTCGCAGATCGTGTTTTTTGCCTTCGAGCTGTTCAGCCAGGCCTTCTTCATGGGCTTCCTGTTCCTGCTGGCCGGATATTTCGTGCCTGCCGCCTGCGACCGCAAGGGGGCCGGCCGGTTCGCCGTGGACCGCCTGGTGCGCCTGGGGGCGCCGACGGCGGTTTTCGTATTCGTCCTGCACCCGCTGACCGAGTCCATCAAGAAGGCCTTCCTGCAGCCGCCGCTGCGGTGGGCGGATATCCCAGGCTTCTACGGATGGTACTTCGGCAATTTGCAGTTCCTGCGGGAGACCGGGCCGCTGTGGTTTGCCCTGGCCCTGCTGGTGTTCTGTCTGCTCTATGCCGGGGCGCGGCGCCTGGGCGAGGCCTTCGGAGCGCGACGGACGGGGCAGCCTCGGGCCGCCCGAGCGGTAACCCACGGCACCGTGGCCGCTCTGGTCGGCATCATGGCCGCCGCTTCGTTCCTGGTGCGCCTGGTGCAGCCCATCGGCACGAGCTGGTACAACATGCAGCTCTGCTTCTTCCCCCAGTACGTCATCCTGTTCCTCATCGGGCTGTGGTCGAGGCGCAGCGACTTCTTGAAGTCGGTGCCCTACCGCTTCGGGCTGCGCTGGTTCCGCCTGGCCCTGCTGGCTGGGATTCCGGCCTGGGCGATTCTGCTGGCTGCGGGCGGTCTGTTCTCCGGCCACCTGGAGGCTTTCGGGGGAGGCCTGCACTGGCAGGCGGCCGCCTATTCCCTGTGGGAGGCCTTCTTCTGCGTGGGCATCAGCCTGGGGCTGATCGTGCTGTACCGCGAGCGCGCCAACCTCCGCGGCCGCCTGGCGGGTTTTCTGGCGGACAACAACTTCGGGGTGTACGTGCTTCACACCCCGATCCTGGTGGCGGTTTCCCTGGCCTTCCGGACGCAGGCCGCGCACCCGCTGGCCAAGGCGCTGCTGGTGGCCGTGCTGGTGCTGCCGGCCTGCTTCCTGGTGGCGGCCCTGGTGCGCCGCGTGCCCGGCCTGCGCCGGCTGTTTTCCTGAAGCGGGGGCGGATATAATGACGGCGTGCCGAAGGCCGACGGCTCCGCGGGCGTGCGCCTCCGCCTGGGACTGGACATGTTCTACTACCTGATCTTTGCCGCGGTCGCGGTCCGCCTGGGCGTGCAGGCGGTGACGGAGGGCTTTCAGCCGCTGGTCCAGTTCGCCCTGCTCGCCGCCTTTCTTCTGCTGAGCCTGCTGCAGCCGGTGGTCCATCGCCGGCTGCCCTCGCTTGCGCAGCTTCCGTTGGCCTTGGCCGCCGGCGCCGTCACGGGGATGCTGTTCACCCTGCCCCGCAAGGACTACTACTGCCTGCTGTACGTCGCCATCAGCCTGTCGGTCACCCGCTATGTGCCGCTTCGCTACAGCACCTACTGGCTGGGCGGGATCTGCCTGGTTCTGAGTGCGGTCTTGTCCCTGGTTTTCGGCCTGGCAGAGGGAGTGTCCTACATCCCGGTGTACATCGCCGGCGTGCTGGTGATCGGCCTGTACGGGCGGGCCAACCGGAAGGCCGAGGAGGCGCGGGCCCGCAGCGAGGAGCTGGCCGGCAGGCTGCAGGAGGCCAACCGCCTTCTAAAAAAGTACTCGGAGCGGGCCGAGGAGGTGGCCGCCGCCCAGGAGCGCTCGCGGCTGGCCCGGGAGCTGCACGACGCGGTCACCCAGACCGTGTTCAGCATGAACCTGACCGCGGAGGGGGCGCGCCTGGCCTGCGAGGCCGATCCGCGGAAGGTGCCGGGCCTGCTGGACCGCCTGCAGGAGCTGGGGCGCGACGCCCTCGCCGAGATGCGCGCCCTGGTGGACGAGCTGCGGCCGCGCTCCGTGGCCGAGCTCGGGCTGGTGGGCTCCCTGCAGAAGCACCTGGCCATGCGCCGGCGGCGCGACGGGCTGGCGGCGAGGCTGGAGGTCAGCGGGGAGGAGCGGGGGGCGGAGGCCGTGCAGGAAGCCCTGTTCCGCACCGCGCAGGAGGCGCTTGAACAACGTGCTGCGCCACTCCGGGGTGAAGGAGGCGGAGGTGCGAGCTGCGCTTATGGGGAGCGCGAAGTGTCGCCTGCGCGTGCGGGATGCCGGGCGGGGCTTCGAGCCCGGCTCGGCTGGCGGTGGGGAGAGCTTCGGCCTGGTCAACATGCGGGAGCGGGTGGAGGCCCTGGGCGGCAGCTTCCGCCTGGTCTCCGCCCCGGGAGCGGGAACCACGATAGAAGCCAGGGTGCCGCTGGAGCCGGGGAGGAAAGAATGAAGAAAAGAAGGCCAGGCCGAAAGGCGATCCGCGTGCTGATCGTGGACGACCACGCCATCGTGCGCGAAGGGCTGCGCACCTTCCTGGGCATGCTTCCCGACATCGAGCTGGCCGGCGAGGCGGGCGGGGGCGAGGAAGCCCTGGCGGCGGTGGCCCGCGGCAGGCCGCAGGTCGTGCTCATGGACCTGGTCATGCCGGGGATGGACGGGATCGAGGCCACCCGGCGGCTGCACGCCGAGCACCCCGAGGTCAAGGTGATCGCCCTGACCAGCTTCTCCGACGACGACAAGCTGTACCCCGTGATCAAGGCGGGGGCGGTGGCCTATCTGTTGAAGGACGTGGGGCCGCAGGAGCTGGCCGAAACCATCCGCGCGGCGGCCCGCGGCGAAGTGCGTCTGGCCCCGGAGGTGACCCGGCGCCTGATGAGCGGCATCGCCGGGGAGGCGCCGGCAGGGGAGCCGCTGACCGACAGGGAGAAGCAGGTCCTGGCCTGCCTGGGGCGCGGCCTCTCCAACAAGGAGATCGCCGCCGAGCTGTTCATCAGCGAGAAGACCGTGAAAACCCACGTCAGCAACCTGCTGAGCAAGCTGCATCTGGCCGACCGGACCCAGGCCGCCCTGTACGCGGTCAAGCACGGCCCGGGCTGAGCGGATGCCCCCGGGCCGCGGGGGGGCCTTAGCGGCAGGTCAAACCCATTTCTGCAGCTCCAGGATGTTGCCTTCCGGGTCGGTCAGATACACGAAGGTGATGGTTCCGGCCCCGGCCACCGGCACGGTGGTGAGGGGACCCACTTCGCCGCCTCCCGCGGCCAGGACCGCTTCCCGGGCGGCGGCCACGTCCTCCACGGCGAAGGCGATGTGGCCGTAACCCGGGCGGTTCACCGCCCGGTCGGGATCCCGCCCCTCGGGGAGGTACTGGAAGATCTCCAGGGTCGGCCCGCTTTCCCCGCCTCCGGGCAGACGCAGGTGCTGGCCGCGGATGCGCGCGCCGGGCAATCCCGTGGCCTGCTCCAGCCACGCGCCGTGCAGGTCCCGCTCGGGGGGCACGGGCCGGCAGCCGAACACGCGCTCGTAGAACGCCGCCAGCTTCCGCCAGTCCCGGGCCACGAGGTTCAGATGGGCGAAGCGGGCCTTCATCCGCCGGCCCCCGGCTGGCCCGGCTGGCCCGGCTGGCCCAGCAGGCGCATCTCGTAGGCCAGGGTTTCCCGCAGGCCCTCTTCCAGCCCCCGGGGCTCCCAGCCCAGCTCGCGGCGGGCCCGGCCGTTGTCGCCGATGTAGGTCGTGCCGGCCGCCACCCGCAGGCCCTCGGCGGTGAAGGCATCGGGCACGGGCAGCAGGCGCTCCCCCAGCGCCATGCCCGCCGCCAGCAGCTTCAGCACCCAGGGCGGCACGATGGGCGGCAGGGGCAGGCCGGTGATGCCACGGGCGATCTCCAGCGCCTCCACCAGGGTGTGGGTGGGCCCGCAGATGATATAGGACCGGCCGGGCTGCCCCTTCTCCATGGCCAGCAGGTGGGCCCGGGCCACGTCCTCCACGTGGGCCCAGCTGAAGGCGGTGCGCGCGGGGGCCAGGGGCAGGCGCCGGCGCAGGTATTGCAGCAGGGTCGAGCGCAGGTTGCTGGAGTCCCCCGGCCCGTACACCAGGCCGGGCAGGACCACGATCAGGGGCAGGCCCCGGGCGATGAACTCCCCGGCCAGGCGGTGGGCCTCGGCCTTGGTCCGGTCGTATACGCTCAGGTGGCGGCCTTCGTAGCGGTAGCTTTCGTCGACCAGGCGCCCGCGGGTGTCGGAGTTCACGGCCAGGGTGCTGGTGTACACGCCGCGCCGGATGCCCAGCTCCCGCATGGCCTCCAGCACGCTGCGGGTGCCCTCGACGTTGGTGGCCTGGGCGGGACGCTTGTCGCGGGCCCCGATGTGGTACCAGCCGGCGATGTGGAACACCCCGTCCACGCCGCGCATCGCCGCCCGCAGGCTGTCGCGGTCGCCCAGCTCCCCGACCGCCAGGCGCACCCCCAGGTCGTCCAGGGGGCGGGCCCGGCCGGGGTCGCGCACCAGGGCGAGCACCTCGTGCCCGGCTTCGCGCAGCTGGCGGGCCACCCTGCCTCCGATGAAGCCGGTGGCGCCGGTGAGCAGGTAGCGCATCGGAATTACAGCTTGAGGGTCTCCACCATGTAGCGGATGCTCGCCCCGGCGGGGTCTTCCTCCGCGCGCTCCACCGCGATTATCAGGGAGCGCCCGTCGGGGGCCAGCAGGATCTGGCGGATGCGGTAGCCGCGCACGCCGTCCCGCCAGTAATCCGGGTCGCCGGCCGTGTAGCTGCGGATGCCGCCGGAAGAGTCCTCCACGGTGATCACCAGGTGGAACGAGGACTTCACCCCCGTGCCCGAGCCGGCGCTGGACTGGTTGAGCACCACCTTGTACTTCTTTTCCGCCTGGAAGTCGCGGAACTCCAGCTCGGCGAGGGGCTGGGCGCCGTCCAGCAGGATGTACAGCAGGCGTCCGGTCAGGGCATGGTCGATGCCGTACTTCCTTTTCAACGGGAGCACTTCGGCCAGCAGGTTGAACAGGGCGCCGCGCCCGTCGATGCCCGGCTCCACCGCGGTCTTGGCGGTGGTCTTGCGGGTCCCGCCGGGAACGAAGCGGTTGCGCGGCACGTCCACGGTGAAGATCTGCGCGTAGGGCAGGGAACCGGACTCGCGCACGCCGTACTGCGCGAACATGAAGTACCTGCCGTCCGGCGAGAAGCCCAGGTTCTGGAACGCGGCCGCATCCCCGGCCAGAAGCGGGAACGCGGCCAGGGCCAGGACGCAGGCCAGAACGCAGGCCAGGAATCCCTTCTTGTGCATGGTGGCTCCTATTCATATATCGTACATTGCGCGGATTTCTGAAGTGGAAACGCGCGAGCGCACTTGCCTCGCGGCGCCGCGGCATGTTATCCCTGGGGCGGAGGTCCGCACCGTGCCGCTGCGCCCGCAAAGCATCGTCCTGTGGTCGGGGTTCGTCCTGGCCGCGGGCCACCTGGTCTTCCTGGGGGCGCTGGCCTGGCTGCTGCTGTTCGGAGCAAGGGCGGAAGCGCTGGCCGCGCTGGCCGATTCGAACGGGCTGGCCGGATCCGGCGCAGGCCAGCCGCCCTGGTGGACGCTCCTGGCCCGGCTGCCCTCCGCGCCGGCGGCCCTGGCCTGCGGGCTGGCCGGTATCCTGGCGGTGTCCGGCCTCGGGGTGGCGGCCGTGCCCCTGGTGGGCAGGCTGTTCCGGCGGACCTCCGCTCCGGAGCTCTTCTTTCTGATGCTTTTCCTGGCCTCCCTTTCCCTGGAGGTCTGGCGCGCCGCCAACCTGCTGTTCCACCTCCTGCCCGTGCCCGCGGCCGTCGCCTCGGCGGCCACGCGGGCCGTGCTCTTCGGCCGCCTGTTCGGGCTGTCCTGCCTGCTGGCCTCCAGCCTCTACGCGGCGGGGCTGAAGTACTCCCACTACCCGGCGGCCGCCGGCGCGGTGGTCCTCCTGGCCTTCACCCTGGCGGCGGTCCAGCCCGTGGACGCCACGACCCTGGCCCCCTCCTTCCTCTACGGCCTGGGCGACCCGCAGGGCTACCGGGCCATCGGGGCGGCCCTGGCCGCGCTGAGCGTGGCCAGCTTCCTGGCCGCGGCCCTGATCCGGCACAGCCCGCGCTTCGCCCTGGCCGGCGCGGGCGCCGCGCTGCTGCTGGCCGGCAGGGCCCTGGCCGGGTACGGCGCTTCCCCGGCGGCGGCGGCCGTCGGGGTGCTGGCCCTGGCCGCGGGGACCTGGCTCTTCGTGCGGCAGATCGCCATCTATTACCTGTGGGTTTGAAGGACGAGGGAAAAGCCGGCTGAACCGGGCGGCCGCGCTCAGCGGCCCAGGAGCTGGGTGGCCAGGAAGCCGGTGCCCACCGGCAGGATCAGGTTGTCGAAGTCGCGCACGGGGATCATCTCCAGGGCGGTGGCCGCCAGCGCCAGCAGCAGCGCCTTCCAGGGGCTGCCGGTCAGGCGCAGGCAGCTCAGCAGCACGGCCGCAAAGCAGGCCAGGCTGCCGGCGACGGTCTTGCCGCGCGTTCCCGGAATCCGCGGGGTGTGGAACATCTTCCCGGCCAGGCTGGCCAGCCCGTCGCCGAAGGCCAGCGCGTACACGGCGATGGCCGCCGCGGTGGAGGGGTAGAGCAGCAGCGCCAGCATGGCCCCCAGTCCCAGGGTGACCGGGCCGATCACGAAGTGGCCCCGGTCGCGTTCCCGCGAAGCCAGCACGGTCAGGTCGGAGACGATGAAAACGGTGCGCCCGGCGATGCGCAGCTTTTCCGCGAACACGTAGAACAGGGTCCCGGTGGCCAGCAGCGCTACCGTGGCCGACAGGTTGAAGGAGGCCAGCATCGGCACCAGGGCGATGAGCAGGTGCAGCCCCTTGCGGACGATCTCGCCCCGCAGGGTGTCGACCGTGGTTTGGGGCCTGCTGAGTACAAGGTGCCTGACTGGAGCTGCCGGGTTTGCCATTGATCCGTTTGTCCCGCTGGGATAATTGCAAGAATCAGACCATTGATCGGCAGATTCTTCTAAAACTAATCTCTTTTATCTCAAGCAATTAGAATGAGTCCTCGGCAGGGGCGTGGCTGCATTCGCGATGAATGTATGAAATAGCATACTTTCTTTTCACGGAAAAAGGAGAGCCCGCCCGCCTCGACCCGGCTCAGCGCAGCCGGCGGCGCAGCTTTCGGGCGGAAATCTTCGGCGGGACCTGCTCCGCCCGGGCCCGCTCCAGGCGCTCGCGCCGGCGGAACAGCAGGTAGCAGGCAACCCCGGCCAGGATCATCAGCAGGTTCAGGATCTGCCCGGTGGTCAGGTTGAAGGGACTGAACTGGACGTACGGGTTGTCCAGCCGGACCAGGTGGATGGGGAAGCCCAGCTCCACGTCCGGCTGCCGGACGTACTCGATCAGGAAACGCAAGGCGCCGTAGCCCATGATGTAGACGGCCATGAGCTGCCCGCGGAAGGAGCGGCGCGGGCGGAAGACGAACCAGAGCACCGCCCAGAGCACCAGGCCCTCGAAGAAGGCCTCGTAGAGCTGGGAGGGGTGGCGGGGCAGGTTCACCATCTGCAGCCCGGAGAGGTCGATCCCCACCTTCGCGGCCACCTCGCCCACCCACTGCTCGCGCGTGGAGAACTCCTCGGCCAGGGGGAACACCATGCCCCAGGGAAGGGTGGTGACCCGGCCGAACAGCTCGCCGTTGATGAAGTTGCCCAGGCGCCCGAAGGTGTAGCCCAGGGCCGAGCCGGTCACCAGCATGTCGCCCCATTCCCGCACGCTCCAGCCCTTGCGCTTCGTGTAGAGGATGCTGGCCACGATCACGCCCGCCAGGCCGCCGTGGTAGGACATGCCGGCCAGTCCCGTCAGGCGCGGCCGGCCTCCGACGATGCGCACCGGCAGGATGATCTCCCAGGGGTGGCTGAGGTAGTAGCCGTCGGGGGAATAGACGGTGACGGCCAGAAGGCGGGCCCCGACCATCAGGCCGACGATGGCCCAGAAGAACAGGTTCAGCACGTCGTCCTTGGCGACGGCGATGCCCTTTTCCCGGACCTGCACGCGCACCAGCAGGTAGGCCACGGCGAAGGCCACCAGGTACATCAGGCCGTACCAGCGGAAGGGCAGCCCGGGGATGATCTCCGGCTTCAGCCAGGCGGGATATTGAACGAAAGCCAGCACGCTTTCCATACTGGGTGAAATATTACGTAAAATAGGTCAGCACGGCCAGCCCCAGGAACAGCACCGCCAGGGCCAGCTTCACCCCGGCCAGGCTGCGCCGGGCGAAGGCGGCCAGGCGCTGGGAGGCCACGCCCAGCCAGGCCAGCAGGAAGACCGCGCCCAGGGGAAGGATGAAGCCCAGGTTGTACAGCAGCAGGTAGAAGAAGCTGCCCGCGTCCGGCCGGATGCGCACCAGGTACATCAGGGTGGGCAGGTAGACCTGGCCCGTGCAGGCCAGCTCGAATACGGCCACCAGGAAGCCCAAAACCAGGGAGCTGGCCGCCAGTCCCGCCGAGCGGGTCCGCTCTCGGATGTCCCGGTGGATGCGCCGCTTGAAGGCTTCGGGCAGCTGCAGCAGGATGTCCCTGCTGCGACCCGCGCGTATCCTTCGATGTAGATGCCGCCGCCCAACTTGTCAACGTAATTGTCAACGATGCGGCAATTGGCCACGGTGACCTTGTCGCAACAATTCATGTAAATGCCGCCGCCGCAATCATCCTCCCACCAGGTGCCTTGACTGAGTCCGCCGGTGATTGTGAAGCCGTCCAGCCGCGTATCGGCTGCGATGATGTTGAAGGTGACGCAGTGACGCCCGCCACGCCCGGCGTTGATGATCGTCTCGTGCGCCTGCAGATCGCGTTGTGCAACATGGGTCTCGGTCATGGCGAACCCGCCGAAAAGATAACGGCCCGGCGCCATGGTAATGGATTCAAAATAGATTCCTTCGGCAACCCAGAATGAACTTGCGCCCAGCGAACCGGCACGGTTCAGCCCCTCCTGGATCGTGCGGCAGGCCGTGGCCCACGACAGACCATCACCCCCGGCCGGCGCCGCGGCGTTTACGTAAACCGGCTGGTCAATTCGGTCAACGATATAGGCGTCGCTCAGTAAATCGCCATTGCCCATGCCGGCGCCGCCCAACGGGGAACCGTCGCTATCCCGGATGCTGTCGTTGTCGGTCAGTTTCAGACGCAGGTTGCCGTAGCCGGTGCCGCAATTCACCGTCAGCGTATAAACCTGGCCGCTGCCCGCCAGGGCGTGGATCGAAGCGCCGCTTATGTTGCTGTCCGCCACCAGATCCAGGTCGGCCAGGTCCAGACTGGTCACGCCTTCGCTGAAGGTGATCGTATAATGCGCCTGTGCGGCTTGGGTGGGATTGGGATCGGCGCACACGATGGAATTGACATGCGGGAGCGCAAAGTTATTGTAGATCCGGCCGTTAATGGAGAAATGTATAGGTTCCTTCGTCAAGATCGTCGGTCTCGAAGCTGATGTCTCCGGCGAATATCCCGGTCACGGCGGTGGACAACTCGATCGTGAATGTGTCGGATCCGCCGGGGACAATCACCGCGTCAAGACCCTCTTGGATTATGTAACCGGTTGGCACACTGAGATTGTCTGTGTGCAGGTCGGCCGTGCCGGTGTTCAAGACGACGAAGGTCACCGCCGGGTTGGGTGCGCCCACGTCCCCGTGGCCGAAGCTGACCGGACCGCCGCCACTGGGGAGGGCCGAAGCCATCGCGGCTTACCGCCACTTCGGGCAGATCCGCCAGGACGCGTCCGCTGATCGTGAAGCGATAGGGATTCTCGTCGGCATCATCGGTTTCAATCGAGACCTCACCGCCGAAATCGCCCGTTGAATTTGACGGCAATGTGAACGTGAAGCTGTCCGAACCGCCTGGTGGAATGGACGTGTCGAGCGATTCGGAAAAGTTGTAACCACTCGGCAGACTGATGTTGCTGATGGTCAATGCCTGGGCGCCGTTATTCTCCAACACGAATGTCCGGGTGAGCGCCGCGCCGCCCGCGGCCGTCAGCGAAGTCCACCGGACCGCCATTATTGGCGATCGGTGTTTCCCCACAGCGAAGATCCGCTTCCGGGCCTCCGTCCGCCAGAACTCTGGCCGTGATCGTAAAAGTGAAAGGATTTTCGCTCAGATCATTGGTGTCAAACCGGACCGTCCCGTTGAAGGTCCCCGGCGTGGTGGTGGCAAGCCGCACGGTGAAGGTCTCCACGGCGTCAACAGCCAGGGTCGTGGTCAAGCCTTCATCAAGGGTTAAACCGCTTGGGAGCGTCAGGTTGGCGAGAGAGAGGATGCCTTTGCCGCTGTTTTTGATGGTGAGCGTCCGGGTCAGGTCCGCATCCCCGGCCACCGCCGTGCCCAGGCTGATCGGCCCGCCGCCGTTCGGGATGCCGGCGGAATCGTCGAACACTTCCACCTCCGGGTCCAGCGGAAAGACGTAAACAAGTCCGGCAGCTTTTAAGCCAATCAGCATGCCATCCATGTTCGTATTGCCCGTGTTGTGCAGCGGCGCGATCGAGGTGCCAAAATAGGCGGCGGTCGGAATGGGCGAAGTCAATGTCCTCATCGGGATGCCGCTCGCGCCATTAGAACAGCACGGCCCGCATCGGTGATTGAGCCGGCCGATTCGTCGTTCGGTGCGCCGATCAAGATTTCGCAAATATTGAAAT
>CAVUYS010000048.1:0-8425 GCA_963745745.1 uncultured Spirochaetota bacterium
GGCCACCTGGGACTGGATGCCGGTCCAGTAGTGCGGATCGTACCACTGGGCCATGATCTCCTCGTAGCTGCGCCCCTGCTGCTCCACCCAGGTGTAGTATTTCAGGTTGTGCACCCGGCGGCGGTCCTGGTAGGACAGCTCCAGCAGGTTGTCCGTGGCGGCCCCGGCGAGGTAGCGGGCGAAGTGGGCGGCGGCGTCCTCGCGGCGGTACTCGCCGTGCCGCTCGTGCATTTCCTTCAGGCGGCTGCCGTACAGCTGCATGGAGTCGGTCAGGACGGTCAACACCACGTCCCGGCGTCCCAGCTCGAAGTATTTGGCGTACTTGATCGAGGACAGCAGGTTGGCGATGCCGGAGAAGCCCAACAGGTCCAGCCTGGCCACCTGCTCCTGCGGCACCCCGGCCCCGGCCAGGTATTCCCGGCCGGCCTTCTCGTTGAAAAGCCGCGCCAGGCTGACCACCGCGTTGTCGTCGATGGCCACCACCACGTCCGTGTTCTTCACGTTGTGGATCCAGGGAACGTGCTTGTCCCCGATGCCCTCGATGCGGTGCGCGCCGAAGCCGTTGTCCAGCAGGGTCGGGCACTGCAGGGCCTCGCTGGCCACCACGCGGCTGCCGGGGAAGCGCTGCTTCAGGTAATCGCCGCAGGCGATGGTGCCCGCCGAGCCGGTGGTCAGGGCCACCCCGTGGTAAGCAGTCCCCGGGCTCGAGCTCCCGCTCCAGCACCTCCTGCATGGCGTGCCCGGTCACTTCGTAGTGCCACAGGTAGTTGCCCGAACTCCTCGAACTGGTTGAAGATCATCAGGTCCTGGCCGGATTTTCGCAGCTCCCAGCACTTGTCGAAGATCTCTTTGACATTGGACTCGCTGCCCGGGGTGCGGATGACCTCCCCCGCGATGCGGGACAGCCACTCGAAGCGCTCCCGGCTCATGCCCTCCGGCAGGATGGCGATGGACTGGCAGCCCAGCAGGGCCGAATCATAGGCCCCGCCGCGGCAGTAGTTGCCGGTGGACGGCCAGACCGCCTTCTGGGTGGTGGGATCGAACTGCCCGGTCACCAGGCGCGGCACCAGGCAGGCGAAGGCCGCGCCCACCTTGTGCGCTCCGGTCGGGAACCACTTGCCCACCAGCGCGATGATGCGCGCCTCGACACCGGTCAGCTCGGGGGGGAACTCCAGGTAGTTCACGCCCGCCGAAACCCCCGCCGCTCTCGCGAGGCTGGTTCTTCCAGCTGATGCGGAACAGGTTTCGGGGGTGCAGGTCCCACAGCCCGATCCCGGCCAGCTCACGCTGCACGCCCTCCGGCGCCCGGGACGGGTCCTTCATCTGGGCGAAAGTGGGGATGAGAATGTTGCGCTCGCGGGCCCTGGCCACGGCCCTCTCCAGCCTGTCCTTCTGCACGCCGAGGTCGATCATGTGGAATGTTGTATCAGAATAGCGTGCGCGGGCTGGGCGGTAGCACCGCCCCCGCCGCTGGTGTATATTCGCTCATGCATCTGGCCGGGAAAGACTACACCCGCCGGGAGGTGGAGCGGCACGTCGGCGGCCTGGGTCAGGCCGGAGGCGTGCGCCGGGTGGTGCTGGCCGAAGGGCGGGCCAAGGGCGTGGAGGCCTTCCAGTTCGAGACCGGCGACGGCCTCACCTTCACCGTCCTGCCGGACCGCGGCCTGGACATCCCCTGCTGCAGCTTCAAGGGCCTCAACCTGGTCTTCCAGGCGCCGGGGGGCGTGGCCCATCCGGCCTACCTCGACCCCGCCGGCTTCGAGTGGCTGCGGGTGTTCTTCGGAGGGCTGCTCACCACCTGCGGCCTGAGCTACTTCGGCGACCCGGGACCCGATGGCGGCAACCAGCTGGGCCTGCACGGCCGCTACACGGGCCTGCCGGCCGTGCAAGTACGCGACCTGTCGCGCTGGGAGGGGGAGGAGTACCTGCTGGAGGTCGCCGGAACCGTGGAGGAGGCCTCCCTGTTCGGCGAGAAGCTGCGCCTGGAGCGCTCGGTGGCCAGCCGCATCGGGGCCCGCCAGCTGACGGTGCGCGACCGGGTGCAGAACTTCGGCCGCCGGCCGGCGCCTTTCACCATCCTCTACCATATCAATGCCGGCTTCCCCCTGCTGGCCGCCGGCAGCGAGCTGGAATCCAGCTCCGTGTCCATCGAGCCCTACGATCCGGCCGCCGCCGCCGCGGCGGAGCCGGGGCTGCCCCGCCGCTTCCCTGGTCCCGATCCGGATTTCGCCGCCCCGGGAATGGACTGGCTGCACACCATGGCCGCGGACGCCGACGGGCGGGCCTGGGCCGCGCTGCTGAACCGCGGCTTGCGGCCCCGCGGCGGGCCGGCGGGATTGGGCCTGTACCTGGCTTTCCGGGCGGACACCCTGCCCTACTTGAACGAGTGGAGGATGCTGGCCGAAGGGGAGTACGTGGTGGGCCTGGAGCCGGCCAACACCAAGGTCCTGAACCGGGCCGTGCTGCGCCGGGAAGGCCGCCTGCCCATGCTCCAGCCCGGCGAAGCCCGCGAGATGGAGGTGGAGCTGGGCGTGCTGGAGGGCCCGGAGGAGATCGAGGCCTTCACCGCGCGCTGCCGGGCCATCCGGGACGGGGCCGGATGAGCAAGCGGGCCATTCCCAAGACCCGGGAAAAAAACCAGGTAATCGCCAGCATCGTCGGCGCCCTGATCCGGCAGGAGGGCTTCCTGGTGCTGGGGCACCGCAACCCGGACGACGACTGCATCGCCTCGCAGGTGGCCTTCGCCCTGCTGGTGCGCAAGTTCGCCAAGCCGGTCTCGATCTACCTGGGGCCGCGCATCCACGAGCACTTCCAGTACCTGCTGGACATCTGCCGCTACAACGGCATCCCGGTGCTGCAGCCCACCGACATCCTGAAGACCAAGGTGGACACCCTGGTGCTCTGCGACACGCCCAAGCCGGCGATGATCGAGGCCAGCGAGGAGGTCCAGGGCCTGCTGCACACCCGGCGCCTGCTGCGCATCGAGATCGACCACCACCTGGGCTCGGACAGCGAGTACTTCGGCGATCCCGGCTACCGCCTGGTCACCGAGGCCAGCTCGGCCAGCGAGCTGGTCGGGCAGATCCTGCTGTGGCTGCGCCGGCGCCCCGCGCTGCTGGCCCAGTTCAACATCCAGGACCTGGTGTCGCGCAACATCGTGCTGGCCGTGGTCACCGGCATCATCGGCGACTCGCGCATGGGCCTGCTGCTGAAATCCGAGCGCGAGAAGCGCTCCTACCGGACCTTCAGCAACCTGTTCAACAACCTGCTGGTCCGCACCACGGTGGGGGAGGCCAACTTCTCCGACATGAAGCAGGTGTACCAGGAAATCCAGAAGCAGTCGGAAAGCGAGGCGGCCTGCCTGGAGTACTTCCTGCAGCGCCGGCGCCAGGAGGGACGCGTGGGCTACTGCTTCCTGGGCGACCGGGACTCGGCGCGCCTGGCCCGGGAGTTCGACAGGGACACGGTGATCGCCGCCGCGCGCAGCGTGGCGGACAGCCTGGCCGAGCAGAGCGGCTGGCTGGGCCTGGTCTGCTACTGCGACCCTCCCGGCGACGGCCAGCTGGTGCAGTTCCGCCTGCGCCGCAGCCGGCGCTACAAGAGCTTCGATCTGCGCCAGGTGCTGGACCTGTTCGGCTTCCGCGACGGCGGCGGCCACGAGGGGGCCATCGGCTTCCGCCTGCCGAGGGAGGGGATCTCTTCCCTGAGCGACTACGTGAACAGCCTGGTGACGGGCATCGACGAGGCCTCCCAGCGGTCCGTCGGCTCGGATGCCTCCCGACGCTAGTCCCCGGCGGGCGCTTGAGCAGGCAGGCGGGGGCTATTCTTCCAGGGTGCTGGTGTCCCCCTCCGGCTGGCCCAGCGCCCGGGCGCGCAGCAGGCGGCGCATGATCTTGCCGCTGCGCGTCTTGGGCAGGCCCGGAAGGAAGGCGATGGACTCCGGCTTGGCGATCGGGCCCAGCTCGTGGGCCACGTGCTCTTTGAGCGCCTCCACCAGCTTGTCGTCCCCCTGCACCCCTTCGCGCAGGATCACGTAAGTGTGGATGGCGTTGCCTTTCAGCTCGTGGGGCAGCCCGATGGCCGCGGCCTCCGCAACGGCCGGGTGGCTGACCAGGGCGCTTTCCACCTCGGCGGTGCCCAGCCGGTAGCCGGAAACCTTGATCACGTCATCGATGCGCCCGATCACCCACACGTAGCCGTCGGCGTCCCGGCGGGCCGAGTCCCCGGTTTGATACAGGCCGGGGAACTTGCCCCAGTATTGCTCCCGGTAGCGCTCCGGGTCCTTGTACAGGGTGCGCAGCATCCCCGGCCAGGGGGTCTTGATGACCAGGTAACCTTCCTCGCCGGTGGGCACGGGCTTGCCGTGTTCGTCCACAACGTCCACCTCCACCCCGAAAAAGGGCTTGGTGGCTGACCCCGGCTTCAACGGCGTGATGGGCAGCGGACTGATCATGAAGCCCCCGGTCTCGGTCTGCCACCAGGTGTCCATGATCGGGCAGCGGGACTTGCCGATCACCGTGTGGTACCACTTCCAGGCCTCCGGGTTGATCGGCTCCCCCACGGTGCCCAGCAGGCGCAGGCTGGAAAGGTCGTGGCGGTTGGGCCAGGCCTCGCCGAAGCGCATCAGGCCGCGGATGGCCGTAGGCGCGGTGTACAGGATGGTGACCCCGTACTTCTCCACCATCTGCCACCAGCGGTTGGGGTAGGGGTGGTTCGGGGCCCCCTCGTACATGAAGCTGGTGGCCCCGATGAGCAGCGGCGCGTACACGATGTAGCTGTGGCCGGTGATCCATCCCGGGTCGGCGGCGCACCACCACAGGTCCTCGTCCTTGAGGTCGAACACGTACTTCAGGGTCGTGTAAACGTGCACCATGTACCCGCCGTGGGTGTGCACGATCCCCTTGGGCCGGCCGGTGGTGCCGGAGGTGTACAGGATGAACAGCAGGTCCTCGGCGTCCACGCTCTCGGTCTGGCACACCGGGCTGGCGATGGGCAGGCTCATCAGCTCGTGGTACCAGTAGTCCCGCCCCGCCTCCATGTTGATCTCCTGCCCCGTGCGCCGCACCACCACGCAGGTTTCGATGGTGGGCTGGCGGGCCACGGCCTCGTCGGCGAGGTCCTTCAGGCGCACCACCTTGCCGCGCAGCCACCCGCCGTCCGCGGTGACCAGCACCTTGCTCTGGGCGTCCTCGATGCGCTCGGCCAGCGCCTCCACGCTGAAGCCCCCGTACACCACGCTGTGCCCGGCCCCGATCTTGGCGCAGGCCAGCATGGCGATGATCTGCTCGGGAACGCGGGGCAGGTAGATGGTGACGATGTGCCCCTTCTTCACCCCCAGGCTCTTCAGCACGTTGGCGAACTTGCACACCTCGCGGTTCAGGGAGGCGTAGGAGTACATCCGCGTGTCCCCCGGCTCCCCTTCCCAGATCAGGGCGACCTTGTTCTTGCGGGGGGTCTTCAGGTGGCGGTCCAGGGCGTTGTAGACGATGTTGGTCTTGCCGCCGGTGAACCATTTATAGAAGGGCTTTTCGGAGTCGTCCAGGACCCGGTCCCAGGGCCGGAACCACTCCAGCTCCGCGGCCCGCTCGGCCCAGAAGGCCTGCGGGTCCTTCAGGGAGCGGCGATAGAGCGCCTCGTACTCCGGGACGTTGGCCTGTTTCAGGATGCGCTCGGGGGCATAGAACAGCTCCCCGTTGCCCTGCTTGTCGGCCGCAGCCACGGCCGGCTTGGCCGGCCCGCCGGCCTTCGATTCAGACTTGTCCTTCACTGCCTGCTTCTCCATGGTCAGCCTCCTTCCGCGGCCGCGGCCCCGCCGCGCCGGCCCGTCCCGAGTAGATGCTAAATTATTACTAATCTACTCGATATTGGGCAAGGAGGGAATGTCACACAGCCGGCGGGCTCAGCGCTGTTCCTGTGGGCGCTTGCCGGGAGTGGCGGGAGCCCTCTTTTTATGGTACATGTACGGGCTGAGCTTCGCTGAAGCATGGACGCCCTCCTGCTGAACACCAAGGTGCACATCCCGCAGCCGGCCGCCGGGCAGCTCGAGCGTTCCCGCCTGCGCGAGGCGTTGGCCCGGGCGCTGGAGCCCGGGTGCCGCCTGCTGCTGGTCTGCGCTCCGGCGGGTTTCGGGAAATCGACCCTGCTCTCCGGCTGGGCCGCCGGCGGTTCCGCTGACGGCAATTCCGCCGTCGGCACTTCCGCCGCCGCCTTCGCCTGGCTCACCCTGGACACGGAGGACAACGATCCGGCGCGGTTCTGGACCTACCTGATCCTGGCCCTCCGCCAGAGGTTCCCCTCCTTCGCCGAGCGGGCCCTGCAGGCGCTGGCCGCCGCCCGCCTGCCGGGGCCCGTTTCCGAGCAACTGACCCTGCGCTCCGTGCTCACCGCGGCCCTCAACGAGCTGGCCGCCCTGCCGGGGTGCCCCGTGATCATCCTGGACGACTTCCACCGGGTCACTTCACCGGAAGTCCACCGGGAGCTGTCCTACGCCCTGGAGCATTGGCCCGAAAACGCGCGGCTGGTGCTGGCCACCCGGGTGGATCCGCCGCTGCCCGTGGCCAGGCTGCGGGCGGCCGGGTGGATGGTGGAGATCCGGGCGGCCGACCTGCGCTTCAGCCAGGAGGAGTCCGCGCGCTTCCTCGCCGGCGGCCTGGCGCACCCGCTGGAGGCGGAGCAGATCCGGCTGATCGACGCCCGCACCGAGGGTTGGATAGCGGGCCTGAAGATGGCCGTCCTGGCCATGCGGGGGGCGGCCGACCCGGCCTCCCTGATCGCCGGCCTGTCCGCCGGCCCACCCTTCATCCTGGACTTCCTGGCCGAAGAGGTGCTGGAGCAGCAGGAAGCGGCGATGCAGGATTTCCTGGTCCGCACCGCGATCCTGGACCGCGTCTGCGGAGAGTTGGCCGACGCTCTCACCGGGGGACGCGACGGCCGGGCGGTCCTGGAGGAGGTCGGCCGGCGAAACCTGTTCCTGATCCCGCTGGAGGAGTCCGGCCGCTGGTTCCGCTATCACCCCCTGTTCGCGGACCTGCTGCGGGCCCGCCTGCAGCGCCTGCATCCGGACCTCGCCGCCGAGCTGCACCGGAGAGCCTCCCGGTGGTTGGAAGCCAACGGGCTGCCCGACGAAGCCTTCGAGCAGGCCCAGGCGGCCGGGGACAGGGAGCGCAGCGTCGAACTGCTGATCGCCAACTCGCGCCGGCTCACCTTCAGCGGGCGCAGCGCCACCGTGGAACGGTGGCTGGCGGAGATTCCGGAAGAGGTCCTGCGCCAGGACCTGAGGCTGCTGGTCAGCCGGTGCTGGACGCGCTGCTTCATGAACCGGTGGCAGCCGCTGAAGGCGGACCTGGAGCGGGTGGAGGAGCTGCTCCAGGACACGGCCGCCGATGGCGCCTCCCCTGGCGGAGATCTGCAACGCCGGATCCGGTCCAACGCCGCGATCACCGTCGCCATCCTGCGCGTCTACGTCGCCTACCGGGAAGGCGACCTGGCTTCCGCCCTCCAGCTGGCCCGCCGGGCCAGGCAGCTCACGCCGGGAGCGCCGCCCGCCCTTCAAGGCGCGGCCCTGACCATCCTGGGGTTCGTGCTGAAGGAATCCGGAGACCTGGAGCAGGCCCTGGACGCTTTTCGGCAGGCCGGCCCCCTGCTGCTGGCCGAGCAGAACCTGAGCGCCTGGGCCATCTCGATCGAGCAGCAGGTGGACGCCCTGCTCACCCGGGGGCTTCTGGGCGAAGCGGCCAGGACCGGGGAGGAGGCGCTGCGCCTGCTCCAGGCCCGGCAAGGACAACACCAGCCGGCGGCCAGCTACCTGTACCTGGCGCAAGGAGAAGTCGCCTGGAGACGCAACGAGGCGATGCAGGCGGAGGCCTTCTGGTCGGAGGCATCGGCAACCGGGGAGCTGACCGGGGACCCGGAGCTGCTGGCGCGCATCGCCATGGGCCGCTGCCGGCTGCTGGCCGCCCGCGGCCGCCCGGAGGAGGCCCTGGACCTGCTGGCCTCGGCCCAGGAGCAGGTTGCCCGGCTGGGCGGCTCGGCGGCCATCCGCGCGGAGCTGTCCGCCCAACGTGTCATTCTCTGGGCCGGCGCCGGGCGCCTGCAGGAGCTGCGCCGCTGGACCGAGGAGCCTTTGCAGACCGGCGGCCGCGGGCTGTCCGCGGAACTGGAAGGGATCGCGCGCGTGCGCGCCCTGATCGCCCTGGATCGACCGGACGCCGCTCTGAAGCTCGCCGCGACCCTGCTGGACGGGGCCCACTCCGCCGGCCGGGACGGGCGCACGGTCGTGCTGCAGGCGCTGCAGGCCGCCGCCCTCTGGCGGCGCGGCGAGGGGGAGGCGAGCCTGACCGCCCTGCGCCAGGCGCTGGAGCTGGCCGCGCCGGAGGGGGCGCTGGGACCGTTTCTCGAAGCCGGCCCGGCGCTCCGGGAGCCGCTG
>CAVUYS010000049.1:0-7825 GCA_963745745.1 uncultured Spirochaetota bacterium
GTCCTTTTCACGACCGATACGACCAACGGGACCACGGTGGACACCTCCGGTACCGAAAGCCTCAAGGCTGTCCGTAACCACAACGGCGCTAGCCCTCATGGCATGGGAGGGTACCTGACGGCGATCACGGATCAGCCTTACGATCGGTACTACGAGTTCGACGTAACCAGCGATCCGGACTTGGCGACTCGGATCCGGAAACGTATACCATCATGATTTACGAGAACTCAAGCAATTATGCCAACCGGAGGACCTACAATCTCCGCTGGTCCTACGAGCCGGGAATCTAAGGAGAACGGCATGAAACGGATCATCGCGGGCTTTCTGTTTGCCGTGGCGGTCTCCGCCATCCTCTCCGCCCAGTCCCTGTCCCTCTCCGTCTTGCCGGCGCTCGAGATTCCGCTTGGTGCCAGCGCCGACCTGTACTCTGGCGGCGGCGGAGCGGTGGTGTCGGCAGTGCATGGTCCCGAAGCAGGTTCTGGACTGCGGCTGCCCGCCTCCCTGGGAGTGCGAGCTCTGCAGTCTCTCGCCGACGCCCCCCTTGTCCTGGCCTCCCTGTCCGCGGGCGTGGGGTATCAGCTTGGTGCCGGCCCTCGGCTGGCGTTCATCGCGGACCTCCAGGGAGGGGCGTATTTCGGCACCTACGGGGGCACGCGGGGCTTCGGTCCCCTCGTCGCAGCGGAGGTAGGGTTGGCCTTCGCGCTGAGCCCCGCCTTCCGCCTGGGCCTGGGCGCTTCGGGCTCGCTGTTCCTGTCGGGTTCGCAGCCGCTGTATTCGGGTCTCGGGATTCATTTGTTGTCCTCCTTCACGCCTGGAGCGGCCCGCACGTCCCAACCGAAACTGCAGATCATCGATCCGAGGTTCGAGCCCGTGTTCCCGGTGTTTTTCAAGTGGTACGACTCGAATCCGGCGGGCACCGTCGTCATCGTGAACAAGGAAAACCGGGAAATCCGCAACGTGAAGGCCAGCATCTTCGTGAAGGAGTTCATGGACGCGCCGAAGGTGTTCGCGGAGATACCGGTCCTGGCCAAGGGCGAGGCGAAGGAGGTGCCCGTCCAGGCCTTGTTCACGGACAGCGTCCTGGGGATCACAGAGAGCACGAAGGTCGCGGCCGAAATCGAGGTGAGCTACGAACTGGGGAACGGGACCCTGAAGGCCATGAGGGTGGAAACATTGCGGGTGCTGGACCGCAACGCCATGAACTGGGCGGACGACCGGCGCGCGGCATCTTTCGTCACGGCGAAGGACCCCGTGATTCTGGCCCTGGCCAAGGACGTGGCCGGGGCGGTGCGGGAAGCCGGAGGCGCGGGCAGCGACCTGGACCTCCGCATCGCGATGGGCATCTACCAGGCTCTGGGCTTATACGGGATGAAGTACGTGATCGACCCGGCCTCCTCGTATGTGGATTTCTCGAAGAACGAGAGCGCCGTGGATTTCCTGCAGTTTCCGCGGCAGACCCTGCAGTACAAGTCGGGGGACTGCGACGACCTGACCATACTCTACGCGGCGCTGCTTGAGTCGGTGGGGGTCGAGACGGCCTTCATCACGGTGCCGGGGCATATCCTGGCGGCGGTCGCGCTCCCGATGACGCCGGAGGAAGCCGAGCGCACTTTCTCCCGCCTGGACCGCTATATCGTGGACAAAGGGAAGACCTACATCCCTGTGGAGACGACGATCTTCGCCAGGGGTTTCAACGCGGCCTGGGCGGAAGGCGCCCGCCAGTGGCGGTTGGGGGGGACAGAGGCCAGGCTGATCCCCGTTCGGGACGCGTGGAAGACCTACGAGGCGGTGGGCCTGCGGGAGGACGCGCCAAGCCTGTCGTATCCCGCGGCGCGCGCGGTGGTGGCCTCCTATAGGGGCGAGCTGGACAGGTTCGTGTCGGACGAGCTCGTCCCGCAGGTGGCGAGATTGCAGGAAGAGATCAAGCGCTCAGGTGCTAGCTCCAGAAACCTGAACCGCCTGGGGGTCCTGTACGCCCGGTATGGCAAATATGCGGAGGCGGAGGTGGAGTTCCAGAAAGTCGTGAAGCGCAACGAAGAGTACGTCCCGACCCTGGTGAACATGGCCAACATCGCCCTGATACGGGGCGACGCGAAGGCGGCGGCCGCGATTTTACGACCGTGCGCTCCGGAAAGAACCGAACAACAAGGTAGCGCTTGCGGGCATCGTCCGGGTGCGCAGCGAACTTGGAGACAGCGCGGCGGCGCAGAGATATCTGGCGAGCCTGCAGTCGGTAGACCCCGTAGCGGCTGCTTCCCTTGCACCCCTGGCGTCGGGGTCCGCGGAGGGTCGGGCGTCCGCCGGGGACTCCGTGCGCGTGAGCTGGAGCGATGAGTAGCCCCGGTTGACCGACAAGAAGCCGCCTGCTATCGGCCCATCCTCGCAGGGAGGGGCTGCCCAAACGTACTGAACTGCCCGACGGCATCGCCTCTCTCGGCTGCCGAGAGCAGTCCACGAAGGGGGCAGACGCGGCCGGCCTCGGCCTCCGCCATGACGGACTCGGTGTAGACCTAAAAACAAAAGGGGCCGGCGCGAGCCGGCCCTTTGCTTGTCCGCGAAAATGCTCAGGGATTGACGAAGTCGATGGAGTAGTAGATCGTGCCGGCAACGGCACTTCCGATCGCGCGAGTAGCGCTGGGCACATCCGCGAAGGGCGCGCTGTAGGTGATGCTCGACATCGTGCCCAGATCATCTGCAGAAAACTGGTCGGAGTCGTACACAGTCCCCGTCATGGTGAAGGAACCGCTGGTCGGGTTCTCATAGATTGTATACGAAGTCTGAGGCAAGGCGGCCGGAGGGATCGTGACTGTACTTGTCAGGGTCAATGCGTCTCCTTCGAGCCTGTACAGCTTCGTTGCTCCGTCGATATAGAAAGTATAAAAAATCTCCCCGGAGGTTCCTTCCAAGCCAATAATGTCATTATCTCCGTCATTTGTGATGGTCAACTGATTGTAGGTCACAATAATGCGCGCGTTGAGCACGATTTCGTCATAAACAGAACCCGAGGTGTTTCCCAGGTTATCCCTGACTCTTACGTAGCGCCGATGAGTTCCGGCATTGTCCGGCATTGTCCAGGCTTTGGTTGCCGCGTACGGTTCCCAAGCAGTCCAAAGGTCAAACTTGCCGCCGGTCCAAAAGCTCATCTCGTCCACCCCGCTGGCGGCGTCGGTCGCCGTGATATACAGCGTTACCGCAGCGGTGTTGGTACTTGCCGGATTCCCGCTGCCGATGGTGAACACGGAAATCGTCGGTGGCGCGGTATCCAGGACGATGGCGTCGCTGACCGTGGTCACGTTTCCGACCATGTCGCTGATCTGCATGTAGACAGTCTTGGACGCGTCACCGGAAATCAAAGTCCAGGCCTTGGAGGTCGCGTACGCTTCCCATGCCGTGTACGCATAGCCCTTGTTCTGATAGCGGACCTGGTTGACGCCGCTGAGTGCGTCAGTCGCAGCAATAGTCAGCGTGGCACTGGTCGAGTTGGTAAAGGCCGCGCTCGAGTTGATATTGAAGGTCGTCACACTCGGGCCGGTAATATCCAGGGTGATGTTGTCAAAAGGCAGGTTGGACTCATTTCCCGCTATGTCCTTCACCCGGACACGCACGGACCTGAGCCCTTCGGTGTTGTTTATGGACCAGGCCTTGGTCGAATTGAAGGTTTCGTAGGTGGACCAGGCCCCGAGATCATTGGAGAACTGCATCTGGTACAGCCCGCTGCTGTCCGACGCCACGATGTCCAGGGAGACGCTGGTCGTCTTGGTGAAGTCAGCGCCAGATGCGATCGTGATGGAGGTGGCCGTCGGAGCTGTCGTATCCAGGGTGATGGTGTCGAAGATGGCCTCCGGCGGAGTCATGTTGTTCTCATCCGACATGAATTGGATGTAGACTTTCTTCAGGCCATCGCCCGCGGGCAGATCCAATGTCGCCGCGTTAGCGATGGGTATGTAGCCGGTGACATCCGGAGCCGCAGGGAAGCCGGGCGGGTCGCTGGTCGACAGCCGATAGGCCGTGGTGAGAATGTTGCCAGAGATGGTGTAGGTCACGTCGGCCGTGTTCGTATATTCCCCGTTGATCGCTCCACCATTGATGAAAATCGTCCCACCGGGTCCAGCCTTGGTGGTAAACGACCAGGTATAGGGATCGCGCAGGGAGCTGCCGTCGGTTCCCAGCACCGCACTCGACACGCTCACCGTGTACCCCGTTGCGCTCTCCAGGTAGTCCGGGGTAATGGAGAGGATGAGGGTCAGCGGATCGAAGCTGGAAATCCAGCCCACGTCCGGAGTGATGCTGATCGTCAGGTCGGAGACCGTATCCGGATCGATCTGCCTATCGAATTCGATCAGAAGAGATCCGAAGGTATTGACTCCCGTCTGGTTCTTGAACGGCGTCACCTCGACCACCTCGAGGTACAGGTCGTTGGCCTTCATCACCTCGTCGGTGACCACCGCCCGGAAGTCCACCCCGTTGGAGCAGGTGGAAAGCACGAGGATGGCTACCAAGGCCGCCAGCGCGGCCGGCAGGCTTCGCATCATTCGTCCCATACCGAAACCTCCTGTTCCGCCGCGGCGGCGCGCGCCGTGCCTCCGGCCACCGCCCCCAGGTAGGCGTACTCCTGGGCCATGCCCGGGGCCGCCTGGGAAAGCTTGTCGTAGGCATCCTTCACTTCGGCGTTCTTGCCCAGCTCATAGGCAGAGCGCGCCAGACCGAGCAGCGCCACCGGGGATGCGGGCAGCTTCTCCAGCGCCTTGTAGTAGAAGTCGAAGGCGTCCTGGAAGTTGCCCTCCAGGTAGGCCAGGTTGCCCAGGTTGATCAGCACGGCCGGGAAGATGTCCTTGCTGGTCTTGACGATCTGCTCGAACTGGCTGCGCGCTTCCTTGTTCATCCCGAAGCGCGCGTACAGCACGCCCAGCTTGTTCAGCAGCTTGGCGTCGTTGGGAGTCTTCCGCAACGCCGCCTGCACCTCGTTGATGCGGGGCTCGAAATCGCCCTTGTAGAACTGGGTCAGGGCCATGCTGTAGGCCTGGAAGACCCGCGTGGGATCCGGGTTGGCGGTCGAGCCCTGCAGCACCCGGCCGGTGTCCACGGCCGGGTACTTCTGCCAGGCGGCCAGCAGGGGCACGAACTCCGTGTTCCCGGCCGCGCCGGCAGCACGCCACTCCTGGGCCCCCGCCTTCCAGGCGCGCAGGAATCCATCCCGCACCCGCGTGACTTCCACCGGCAGCCAGGTCGTGCCGTCCTCCCGCAGGAGCAGGTCCTCCGGGGTGGCGAAGGTGGCCTGCGCCGTCTTGTGCTCCATGCCGAGGTTGAAGGCTATGAAGATGTGGCCCGGGGTGGTCAGAAAAGCGCTCTGGATGCCCGAGCTTTCCAGCAGCGCCGCGTACAGGATCGAAAGGTCGTCGCAGTCCCCGACGCGGGCCACCAGCGTCTCCACCGGGAAGCGCAGCAGGTCGATGGCGGACTTCTCCTTGGACTTCTCGATGTACGGGGTGGTCGGGTCGGCGACGTAGCCCACGCCGTGGGTCTTCAGGGCCTCGAACAGGGCCATGGCCACGCGGAAGCGCCAGCTCACCGCCATCTGCCCGCGGTCGCGGGCGTCGGCGGCGAAGGGGGCCGCGAAGTTGCGCACCCGGTCATCCCCGGTGGTGACGAAGCCGGCGGCCTTTTCCGTCTGGTCCCAGGTCATGCCGTTGCGCGGCTGGATGGTGAGCGTGACCGGGTAGGTGGTCTTCATCGCCTGCCCGAAGTAGGTATAGGCCACCTCCAGCTCGCCGGCCACCTTCTTCTGCTCCGTGACCGCCAGGATGCTGTCGGTGAACAGGGCGTTGGTGTCGATGGTGACGTCCTTGCCGCGCTGCAGCACCGGCACGGCGGGCGCGGGTTTGGGCGCGGACATGTATTCTCTCACGAACAGGCTGACCTGCACGTCCTGGATCGGGCCCATGCTGTGGTTCTGCAGGGTGACGGTGCCGGCCGGGTTGTCGTCGTAGTAGCTGTAGAACACGGGGAAGATGGGCCTCAGCTCGGGCTGGATGCGCAGGTCGGCGCGGCTGCCTCCAATGTAGTACCGGACACCGGCGGTGATCCCCACGCCGTAGTAGGCCGGGCCGGTGGGAGTGAAGTGGTACTTGAACGTTCCTCCCAGGGAGAGGGCCATGGCCGGCTTCAGCTGGTAGCCGAAGTCCAGGATGGCTCCGGCGAACGGGTTCCACACGGTCCCTGCCTCGATCATGCCCGCGTAGATGCCCCCGACACCGGCCAGGCGGATGCCGAAGCGCTGAATCGGGAAGAACTGCACGCCGATCGCCGGCCCGAAGGACAGGAAGGTGGCCGCCGAGCCCGCGCCGTTCAGGGGCAGGAACTCCGCATCCACTTCCAGCCCCCCGAACAGGTATTGGGCCGCCGGCAGGGTGTATTCCGCGCGCAGGCTGGCTCCGCCTCCGATCGTGTAGAACGGCGTTCCGTCGCCGAGCGCCGGCCCGAGCGGAACGCTGATCAGCGGCTGGGCGCTGATGGCAAAGGGACTGGTCGCCTGGCCCCAGCCCGCCGCCGCGATGCCGGACAGCAGGAGAACCACAACGGCTTTCGCTTTCATCGGGGAACCGCCTTTGCGCGAGGATTTCGGCGCCTTGGTGAAATTGGATGGCTCAGGACGGATAGATCGTTCCATGGGCCTCTCGGGCATGCAACCTTCGACTTAGTGGCATTCACTAGCATATCACCCCGAGAGCATGATTTCAATTTCACGAGGCTTCAGGGAAACAGTTTCACGATCCGCAGGCCCGAGGCGCCGTCCGTGGCCAGGGCATGGCGGCCGTTCAGGATCAGGTCCCGCGGGTCCGCTCCCAGGGCCAGGGAGGTGACCAGGGAGGCGTTGGAGAGCGCCGCCGGGTTGGACACGTTGATCAGCACCAGGCCTGCGGCGGGATCCAGGATGTAGGCCTGGGCGCCGAAAGCCGCCACCCCCGCGCAGCCGAAGCCGTCCCCGGCTCCCGGCAGGGTGTCGCACGGTCCATAGGCGCTCATATAGGAGGCGCTGGCCGGGTTGACGTTCACGGCCCACAGCCCCATGCCCGGGCCCTCGTCGCTCACGAAGGCCCAGTCCCCGTACAGCGACAGGTAGCCGACGATCATTCCCGAGCCCAGGCCGCTGCCCACCGAGGCGGGGATGGCCGGCTGGGACACGTCCAGGACCTTCAGGCTGTTGGGCTGGAAGTAGGCCCCGTCGGTGGTGTAGGCCCGCTCCCCGCGCAGCTCCACGTCCTGCATCCCGCCCCCCGCGGAGTCGAAGATGCCGATGCCCACCGGCTGCGCGGGGTTGGAAACGTCGTACACCTGCAGCCCGCTGCCGGAGGCGGCGTACAGGTAATCCCCCTTGATCGCCACCCGCTCCAGGTAGCTGGAAATGGGCGCGACCGAACCGACGAAAGCCGGGGAGCCGGAGTTGGAAACGTCCACCACCGTGAACCCGCCGGTGCCGGCGGCCACGAAGGCGTACGGGCCCGAAAGGGCCACGTCCGCCGAGCCGCTGACCGGGAAGCTGCCCAATCCGACCGGCAGGGCCGGATTGGCGATACCGATGAGCTGCAGGGATGCGGTTCCCGCCGCGTACACGACGTCGCCGCGCACCGCCAGGCCCCTCAGCCCTCCGGCTCCGCCAAAGCTTCCGGCCACGGACATGGAGCCGGGCAGGCGCAGGTCCACCACCTGGAATAGAGGCAGTCCGGAGGCCAGGAAGGCATAGCTTCCGTTGGTGTCGATGCCGCCCGGGGTACCGGGAGTGTCCAGGAACTCGCTCTTGGCCGGCGCGGTCGGACTGGACACGTCG
>CAVUYS010000050.1:0-3367 GCA_963745745.1 uncultured Spirochaetota bacterium
GTAAGCAAAAGCGCGGGCGGCATCCGGCGGCCCTGGCACCGGGGCCGCCCGCTTGTCATTTTGCGGGGGAGGAAGATGGGCGAAGAGCTGGCGATCGAGCTGCGCGGGGTGAAGAAGACCTTCGACGAGGTGGTGGCCGTGCACCACTTCGACGTGCGGCATCCGCAAGGGGGAGTTCTTCTCGCTGCTGGGGCCTTCCGGCTGCGGCAAGACCACCACCCTGCGCATGATCGCCGGCCTGGAGGAGCCCACCGAGGGGCAGATCCTGCTGGAGGGCCGGGAGGTGAGCCGCGTGCCCGCCTACCGGCGCAACGTGCACACCGTGTTCCAGGACTACGCCCTGTTCCCGCACATGGACGTGCGCCGCAACGTCTGGTTCCCGCTGAAGATGCAGGGGGTAGGCCTGGCGGAGGCCGGCGAGCGCATCGCCCGGGTGCTGCGCCTGGTGAACATGGAGGGCTTCGAGCGGCGCCTGCCGCAGCAGCTTTCCGGCGGGCAGCGGCAGCGCATCGCCCTGGCCCGCTCCCTGGTGGACTCCCCCGCGGCGCTGCTGCTGGACGAGCCGCTGGGGGCCCTGGATTTCAAGCTGCGGGTGGCCATGCAGAAGGTTCTGAAGGACATCCAGCGGGGAGTGGGGATCACCTTCGTCTACGTCACCCACGACCAGACCGAGGCGCTGACCATGAGCGACCGCATCGCGGTGATGAAGGGCGGGCACGTGCACCAGATCGGCACGCCGGATGAGATCTACAACACCCCGGCCACCGCCTTCGTGGCCTCCTTCATCGGGGACATGAACTTCCTGCGCGGGCGGCTCGGCCGGCCGACGGCGGCTCCGGCACGGTGGAGCTGGAAGGCCAGTCCGTCGCCTGCCGGCGCTGCCCGCCGGGCCTCGCCGCGGGGCGAGGAGGTGCTGGTCGGACTGCGCACCGAGCGGGTGCAGCTGAACCCGCTGCGCGCCACGGAGCACCTGCTGCCGGCGGTCGTGAAGCGGATCGTGTACCGCGGCACCGACTATGAAGCCACCTGCTCCTTCGGGACGCAGGAAATCCGCGCCGTGGTGAACTCGGTGAGCTGGGACGCGGGCGTGCGGGAAGGCGCGGCGGTGCGCATCGGTTTCGGCAGCGCGGACGTTTCGCTTTACGCGCGCAGCGAGGAGTCGCAGATCATCCAGTACTCCTCCGCGGCGGTGTAGCCGTGCGCGCCCGGATCTCCGCGCCACGGAGCTTCCTGCGCGGCATCCCCATCACGGTCTGGATGCTGGCCCTGGTGATCGGGCCGCTGGCCTACACCTTCCTGATGAGCTTCTACTCCACCGACGGCCTGCGATCATGCCCGGCTTCTCGCTGAAGAACTACGCCCGTTTCTTCACCGACCCCATCTACTCCTCGGTGCTGCTGAAGAGCATGGTGCTGGCCCTGGTGATCGCCGTGCTGGCCATCCTCACCTCCTACCCGCTGGCCTACCTGGTCTCGCTTCCGGATCCGGCGGGGCAAGCAGCTGCTGTTCATGCTCTCGGTCATCCCGCTGTGGGTGAGCTACCTGGTGCGGATCATCGCCTGGCGGACGATCCTGGGCAACAAGGGGGTGCTCAATTCCTTCCTGCTGGGCATCGGGGTGATCCGGGAGCCGTTGAGCTTCCTGCTGTACAACCGCTTCGCCGTGGCCATCACCCTGACCTACATCTGCATCCCCTTCGTGTTCATCCCGGTGTACACGGCCCTGGAGAAGATCCCGCGCAACATCCTGGAGGCCTCCAACGACCTGGGGGCCGGGGAGCTGCGCACCTTCCTGAACGTGGTCCTTCCCGCTCTCGCTGCCCGGGCTGGTCACCGGGTTCATCTTCGCCTTCATCATCGCCCTGGGCGACTACATCATCCCCCTGCAGCTGGGCGGCACGCAGGGGATCATGTTCGGCAACCTGATCTGGAGCCAGTTCGGCTTCGCCTTCAACTGGCCGCTGGGCGCGGCGCTGGGCTTCATCCTGTTCGCCATCGCCGTGGCCATCCTCACCCTCACCTCCCGCTTCGGCACCACCGAGGGAGGGTTCCTCAGTGAGTAGCATCGGGCGCAAGCGCGGGGTGGGCCTGAAGCTCTACGGGCTGGCCGTGTTCCTTTTCCTGTACTTTCCCCTGGTCATCGTGCTGATCTTCTCCTTCAGCCCGACCAAGACCATGGTGGGCATGCAGGGGGTCACCCTGCGCTGGTACGAGGAGCTGTTCCGCGACCGCGGCCTGCTTGGCCGCCCTGGGGCACACCGTGCTGATCGGCCTGTCCGCGGTGGCCGTCCGCCGTGGTGCTCGGAGTCTCGGGGGCCTTTTTCGTCACCCGCGTGCATTTCCCCGGCAAGCAGGTGTTCCGCACCCTGGTGCTGCTGCCCTACATCCTGCCGGGCATCATCATGGGCATCAGCCTGCTGATCTTCATCCGCAACTTCGGGGTCAGGCTGTCCTGGTTCACCGTGCTGCTCGGGCACGTGTCCTTCACCGTGCCCATCGTGATGTTCCAGATCATGGCCCGCATCGCCCGCATGGGCCCCAACTACCAGGCCGCGGCCATGGACCTGGGCGCCAACCCGGCGCAGACCTTCTGGTACGTGACCCTGCCCATGATCCGCACCGCCATCGTCGGGGCGGCCCTGCTGGCCTTCACCGTGTCCTTCGACGAGATCGTGATCAGCTTCTTCCTGACCGGCAGCGCCTGGATGACCCTGCCGGTATACATCTACGGCATGCTGCGCTTCGGCCTGTCCCCCAAGGTCTACGCCATTTCCACGATCATCCTGCTGCTGTCGCTGGTGCTGGTGATCCTGATGGCCCGCTACACCGGCCGCACGGCGGAAGCCCAGCCAGGCAGCCGGCGGCGGGGGCGCTGAAGGCCCGGGACCCGATTGCGCCCCGCGGCCCTCCTGGCGCCCCCTGCCCCCCTTCCGTGGTGGTTGTCGAGGAGCCGCAAACCTCGCCATAATGCCGGCAGGGGGACTGCCGTGGAAAACTTTGAGTTCTACAACGCGACGCGGATTGTCTTCGGACGGGGGGTGGAGGCGCGCACCGGGGAGCTGGCCGCCCGTTATGGAAAGAAGGTGCTGCTGCACTACGGGGGCGGGAGCATCAAGAAGTCCGGCCTGTACGATCGGGTGTGCCGCTCGCTGCGGGAGGCCGGGGTGAGCTTCGTGGAGCTTGGCGGGGTGGTGCCCAACCCGCGCCTGGGCCTGGTGCGGGAGGGCATCCGCCTGTGCCGGGAGAAGGGGCTGGACAGCATCCTGGCGGTCGGCGGCGGCAGCGTCATCGACTCCGCCAAGACCATCGCCATCGGCGTGCCCTACGCGGGGGACGTTTGGGACTTCTTCACCACCCGCAAGGCGGAG
>CAVUYS010000051.1:0-8735 GCA_963745745.1 uncultured Spirochaetota bacterium
TTCGCCCAGGCTGGACCAGAGGGCCTTGGGCTTGCGCGCCTTGTTGTTGCGGATCAGGCCGTTGGCCACCGACAATATCCGCGCGGTGGAGCGGTAGTTCTGCTCCAGCTTGATTTCCTGGTATTCCGGGAAGTCCCGCTCGAACAGCCGCAGGTTCTCGTAGTTGGCCCCGCGCCACGAATAGATGGACTGGTCGTCGTCGCCGACCACGCAGACGTTGCGCGACTCCTCGGCCAGCAGGCGCATCAGGCGGTACTGCTGGCAGGGAGGTGTCCTGGAACTCGTCCACCAGGAAGTGGCGGAAACGCTCCCGGTAGCGGGCCAGCACTTCCGGCCGGCTCTCGAAAAGCTCGATGGGCAGGCGGATCAGGTCGTCGAAGTCCACCGCGTTGTGCAGGCGCCAGGCGCGCCTGGTACTCCTTGAACAGGGGCCGGAACGCTTCAGTCTCCTCCTGCCAGTCGACGAGTTGGGACTTCAGGCGGGAGAACAGGCCGCCCATGGCGTACAGGTCCAGGTCCCGGCCGAAGCCCAGCTCGCGGGCGCACTCCTTCAGCAGCGATTCCCGGTCGGATTCGTCGTAGATGCTGAAGCTGGGCCGGTAGCCGAGCGCTTCCCCGTCCTCGCGCAGCACCCGCACGCCGAAGGCGTGAAAGGTGGAGACGATCAGGCGCGGCAGCTTCTTCCCGCCAGCTCCCGGACCCGGTGGGCCATTTCCCGGGCGGCCTTGTTGGTGAAGGTCACCGCCAGGATCGAGGACTGCGCCGTGCCCCGGGCGAGCAGACGGGCGATGCGGTAGGTGATCACCCGCGTCTTCCCCGAGCCGGCGCCGGCCAGGATCAGCAGCGGGCCCTGCAGGCACTCCACGGCGCGCAGCTGCTCGGGATTGAGCAGCGCTGGAAAAGTCGCGGCCCACTGCGCCTTCTACCGCTTCAGGAAGAAGTCCAGGGCCTGGATGCCCAGCAGGTACACCAGGGAGACCACCGCTCCGGCCACCGCCACGCCCAGGGCGATGAACAGCATGGCCTTCCCGCGGCGCATGCCCAGCACCCAGGCGCCCAGGGCGCCGGTGTAGGCGCCGGTCAGCGGGAAGGGGATGGCCACGAAGACCATCAGCCCCCAGTAGCCGCAGCGCTCCACCGCGCCGTGGATCTTGCGGCGGGAGCGCTCGATGATCCGCTCGAACAGGCGGTGATAGGCCGGCCAGCGGTCCAGGAGGCGGTGCAGGCTGGACAGGAACAGGAAGACCAGGGGGCCCACCAGGGCATTGGCCGCCACGCACATCAGGTAGGCCGGCAGGGGAGGAACGCCTCCGGCCAGCGCGTAGGGCAGCCCGCCGCGCAGCTCGGCGATGGGCAGAAGGCTGAGCAGGAGGGAAATGGGGATCGTGTTGGGGCTCACGGCGGGGGTCATGATACGGGTTTGACCCCCTTTGCGCAACCGGCGCCCCGCCCGGCCCCCTGTGCCGTCCCCGCTACCTTCTGGCCAGCCGCACCGCGGCCAGCTTGTAGGCGGGCTCGGCGCTGTAGGGGTCGAAAGCCGGGAAGGTGAGCTGGTTGGTCTCGAAGTAGTGCATGGCCATGAACACCTGGCCCGGACGCACCTCCTCGGTGAGGCTGACCTGGGCCTGCGACCTCGCCGCGCCGGGAGCTCACCTTCACCGGATCCCCGTCGCCGATGCCCAGGGAGGCGGCATCCCGCGGATTGACCTGCACGTAGGCCTGGGCCGGATAGAGCTTGCGCAGCATCTCCACCTTGTCGGTGCGGGTCTGGGTGTGCCATTGGGCAACCGACCCGCGCCCGGTGAGCAGGATCAGGGGGAAGTGGGCGTCCGGGGCTTCGGGCAGGGGCGCGATGTCCTCGTAGAACAGCCGGGCCTTGCCGCTGGCGGTGAAGAAGCGGCCGTCCTCGAACAGCCGCCGGGCGGCGGTCGGCCTCCCGCGGATCCGACCCCGCCGGGAAGGGCCACTGGATGCCGCCCTTCGCCAGCAGCATGGCGTAGTCGCGGATGCCGGTGATGTCGCAGGGCTGGCCCGCCGAGAGGCGCTTCAGGATCTGGAAGACCGCCTCCGGGGAGGTCCACTCGCGGAACATCGGCCCGCAGCCCCAGGCCTCGGCGATGCGGCGGAAGATCTCGAAGTCCGGCAGGGCCTGCCCGGGCGCGTCGAGGACCTTCTGCACGATGCCGATGCGCCGCTCGGAGTTGATGAAGGTGCCGTCCTTCTCCCCGCAGCCCGCCGCCGGCAGGACCAGGTCGGCCAGCTGGGCGGTCTCGGTGGTCGCGTACATGTCCTGCACGACCAGGAACTCGAGCCGGCCGAACACCTCCGGCATGGAGCTCTTGTCGATCCAGGAGTGCGCCGGGTTGGTGGCGACGATCCACAGGCCCTTGATCTGCCCCTCTTCACCCCCTGGAGGATCTGGTCGTAGGCCAGCTGTTCTGCTTGGGGATGGCTTCCGGGTCGATGCCCAGGATGCCGGCTACATGGCGGCGGTGGCTCTCGTTGAGGAAGTCGTAGCCCCCGATCAGGGTGGTGGTGTTGCTGAACAGGCGCGAGCCCATGGCGTTGCACTGGCCGGTGATGGAGTTGGCCCCGGTGCCGGGGCGCCCGATGTTCCCGGTGATCAGGGCCAGGTTGATGATGGCCTGGGCGGTGCGCACCGCCTGGTGGCTCTGGTTGACCCCCATGGTCCACCAGAAGGAAGCCGCCTTGGCCTCGTGGATGCGACGGGCCAGGTCCAGGATCGCCGAAGACTGCAGGCCGGTCTCCGCGGCGGCCCTCTCCAGGCTGAAGGAGGCCACGTGGGCCTGGAACTCCTCGAAGCCCTCGGTCGAGCGCTCGATGAACCCGCGGTCGATCCAGCCTTCCTGGATGAGGATGTTGGCCAGGGCGTAGAGCAGGGTCAGGTCGGACTTGGGATTGAGGGCCAGGTGGATGCCGGCCGCCTCCGCCGTCTTGGTCCGCCGCGGGTCGATGACCACGATGGTGGGGTTGTGCGGGTTCCTCCTCACCCGCTTCCACATGATGGGGTGGGCGATCACGGGTTGGCCCCCACGAAAATCAGCAGGTCGGATTCCTCGAAATCCTCGTAGGTGAAGGGAGGGGCGTCGAAGCCGAAGGCCTGCTTGTAGGCCACCACGGCGGTGGCCATGCACTGGCGCGTGTTGCCGTCGCCGTGCACCATGCCCATGCCGAACTTGGCCAGCGCGCCCAGGAAGGCCATCTCCTCGGTGGGGATCTGGCCGGTGGAAAGGAAGGCCACCGACTCGGGTCCGTGCTCTTCCAGGATGCCCTTGAAGCGGGAAACGAAGGTGCTGACGGCCGTGTCCCAGTCCACCGGCTCCAGGGGGCCGCCGCGCTCGCGGCGGAGCAGCGGGGTGAGCGCGCGATCCGGGGACTGGAAGGGGGTGAGCAGGTGGAAGCCCTTGGGACAGGACTTGCCCAGGTTCACCGGGTAGTCGGCCGCGGGCCGGAGGCTGGCCAGCTTGCCGTCCTGGAGGTGCGCTTCCAGGTTGCAGCCGGTGGAGCAGTAACTGCAGGTGGTGCGGATCACTTTCTCTGCCATAATGATCATAATATACTCTTCCCATGCTGAGCCGAAAACGATACGCAGCCGCCCCGGCCATGGTCATGGCCTTCGGCATCTTCATCAGCTTTGCCCTGCGGTTCCTGCTGGAGCGGACGGCCGGGAGGCTTTCCGCGCCCGTCCTGCAAGTCCTGTCCTACCTGCTGGTGCTCCTGGCCCTGCACGTCTTCCTCACGATCTACCGCACTTTCCGGCAGGACAGGCCGGTCATCTGGCAGCTGGACAGCGCGCATTTCGCGATCGGGGTCTGGCCCGCCGCCCTCAATGTGGCCGCCGCCGCGGTGGCGGCCAACACTCCGCTGGCCTGGCTGGCCAGGGCCCTCAATCTGGCGGCCTGGGCCTGCTGGGCCCTGTACATGTACTGGTTCCTCCGCCTCCTGCGGGCGCGGCCGGATTTCGGCAAGACGGTGCTGGGCTCCGCCTTCCTGCTCACCGTGTCCACCCAGTCCACGATCGTGGGCACGCTGGGCGCCTGGGGCGCCGTGACGGGCCTGTCCTGGTTCTTTCTGGCCTTCAATCTGCTGGGGCTGCTCTTCTATCTCTACGATGTTCGTCCTGGTATGGGTCCTGCGGGGTCCCAGGGCGCAGCTGGCCGAATGGAGGCCGGCGAACAACATCACCCACGGCGCGCTCTCCATCTCCATCCTGGCGCTGGAAACCGTTTCCGTGCGCTATGCGTTCAGCCCGTCGGTGGTGTCCGTGCTCAATGTCCTCTGGACCCTGGCCACGGTCTTTCTTTCTGGTGATCCTGGGTATGGAGCTGGTATTGATGCGCTCGCCGGATTCCGCGGGAATTCCCCGCTTCGAATACGGGAATTACGCCCGCAACTTCACCTATGGCATGTACTTCGCCTGCACCTGGTACGGCTTCCGGAACATCGAAGGGTTCCTGGCCCGCAGGGTATTCGACGATGGACTGTTCCTGGCCCTGGCCCTGCTGGTGCTGGCCTTGAACCTGTGGGAAGGGATCCGGCACGCCGTCCTGTTCTTCAGAGCGGCGGGGAAATGAGCAGCCGGGCGGGTAGGGCCGGCCCTTCCCCGCGCCCGGCCGGCGCCTCAGGCCACCGTCACCTTCTGCGAGGACTCCCACAGCCCGTGGATGTTGCAGTAGCTCAGGGCCAGCAGGGTGCCGCTCTTCTTGAGGCTCACGCTGGTGCTCACGCCCGGCTCGGAGCAGGCAGGGCCCTGGTTGGCGCCTTGCGCGGACTCTCCGTGGGCATTGAACTCCCAGTTCCCCAGCTGGCAGGTGAACTTGTCGCCCTCCGGCTGGAAGAAGAGCTGGATCCAGCGGATGTGGTGCTCGGTGGTGTTGGGGTGCGCGATCTGCTTGCCGACCGATACCGTGACCGCCAGCTTCTGTCCGATTGTAGAGGATGCGGCGCACTCGATGACCGGCAGGTGCTTCTCCTGCTTCCAGTCGCCGGCTTGAACGTTTTCGCCCAGTTTCATCTTGGAGCCTCCATGGATTTTCCCGCATTGTAGCAGCCGGGGGCCCGCACCGCCAGCCCTTGCCCGGGGACCGGCTTCCTTGCTACACTTCGCTTTGAAACGATGTCGCTCCCGGTACTTCCCCACAGCGCCCACCTGCTCGAGCTGCGGACTTCCGCCGACCTGGCGGCGGAGCTGGCCGCGGTGGGCGAAGCGGCGCGGCCGGCGGTCGAGGAGTGGGAGCGGCTCCGGCAGGCGGTGCTGCGCCTGGAGAAGGTCGGTCCCGCGCTGCGGACCCGGCTCGGGCAGCTGGCCGGGGAAGCGGACCGGGGCCTGGGCCTGTTCGGCAGCGGGCCCGCGGTCCTGCTGGCCGGCAGCCGCGGCAGCCTGCGGGGCCTGGCGGAGGCCCTGCGCGCCGGCGGGCAGGCGGACGCCGCGGCGGCCATCGAGAGCTGCCTGGCCGAAGGGCCGGGGGAGTGGCGCTGGGGCCGGCGGGTCCTGGATTTCCGGGCCGGGCCGCACGTGATGGGCGTGCTGAACTGCACCCCCGATTCCTTCTACCCGGCCAGCCGCCAGTCGGGCCTGGCGGCTGCCCTGGAAGCCGCGCGGGCCATGATCGCGGCCGGGGCCCGCATCCTGGACGTGGGCGGGGAATCCAGCCGCCCGGGTTCCGATCCGGTGCCGGCCGGGGAGGAGATCCGCCGCGTGGTGCCGGTGCTGGAGGCCATCCGCCGGGAGTCGGAGGTGCTGCTCTCGGTGGACACCCGCAAGCCGGAAGTGGCGGAGGCGGCCCTGGCGGCGGGCGCGGACATCCTGAACGACATCTCGGCGCTGCGCGCGGACGCGTATGAGCGCCGGGGCGGCGGGCGGGGGCCTGGCGGCGCTGGCCGCCCGGCACGCGGTCCCCCTGATCCTGATGCACATGCGCGGCGAACCCAAGACCATGCAGGTGGAGCCGCATTATCATGACGTGGTGAGCGAGGTGCTGGCCGAACTGGCCGAGGCGGTGGCCTTTGCCGCCGCGGCCGGAGTGGAGAAGCTCATCGTGGACCCGGGCATCGGCTTCGGCAAGCGCCTCCAGGACAACCTGTGCCTGCTGAAGAACCTGCCCGCCCTGCGCGGCCTGGGCTGCCCGGTGCTGGTCGGGCTCTCGCGCAAGTCCTTCCTCGGCGCGGTGACCGGCGCGCCGGTGGAAGAGCGCTTGGCGGCCACGGTCGCCGGCAACACGCTGGCCATTCTGGGCGGGGCGCACATCCTGCGGGTGCACGACGTGCGCGAGGCGGTGCAGGCCGCCGCCGTGGCGCGGGCGGTGCTGGGGGCGGGCTGCCGATGAGCTGGCTCACCGACAGCTGGCTGCTGCGCGACTACGTGCTGCCGGCGCTGGACATCCTGCTGCTGGCCTTCCTGATCTACCGCACCTACCGCATCCTGGTGCAGACCCGCGCGGTCCAGCTGATCAAGGGCGCGCTGTTCATGGGCCTGGTCTACCTGGCCGCCTTCCTCCTGCGCCTGGCCACCCTGCGCTGGGTCCTGAACCTGCTGGTTCCCGGCCTGGTGATCGGCATGGCCATCATCTTCCAGCCGGAGCTGCGGCGCATCTTCACCCACCTGGGCCAGGGCAACTGGCTGCGGCTGCACCCGCGCGTGCGCACCCGCCACCTGGAGGCGGTGCTGAACGCCGCGGAAATCCTGGCCGCCAAGCGCTGCGGGGCGCTCATCGTCTTCAGCCGCAACATCGGCCTGAACACCATCGTGGAGACCGGCACCCGCCTGAACGCGGAGCTCTCCTCCAGCCTGCTGCTGAACCTGTTCGCCCCCAACACCCCCCTGCACGACGGGGCGGTGGTCATCCGCGAGGACCGGGTCGTGGCCGCCGGCTGCTTCCTGCCCCTGTCCGAGCAGCCCGACATCCGCCGCTCCTTCGGCACCCGCCACCGGGCCGCGCTGGGGCTGGCCGAGGAGACCGACGCCCTGGTCCTGGTGGTTTCGGAGGAAAGCGGCTCGCTTTCGCTGGCCCATGACGCGAACATGCTGTACGATCTTTCCTTGGAGGAGATGGGGCGCCGGCTGAAACGCCTGCTGGAGCTTCCCGCCGAGGACTCCGGGGAAGGTGAGTCGTGAAGCCCAGGGCCTTCTTGGAGGCGGTCCTGGACCACTGGCCGGCCAAGGTGCTGTCCCTGGCCGGCGCCGCGGTGCTGTTCTTCTTCTACCGGGCCAGCACCCTGGAGGAGAGGGACTTCAGCGTGCCCCTGAGCCTGGAAATACCCGCGGGGCTGGCCGTGAGCAAGCCTTACCCGCGCAGCGTGCGGGTCACCCTGCGGGGCAGGGGCGAGAGCCTGTTCGCCATCCTGGAGGAGGACATCATCGTCAGCGCCGACCTGGACCGCTTTTCCGCCGAGGGGGACTTCCGGGTGCCCCTGCGGGTCCGGCGCAAGGGCAGCGCCCTGGGCGTGGAGCCGCTGGACGTGCGGGTGGAGCCCGCGGAGCTGCGCCTGGCCCTGGAAAAGGAGGTGGTGCGCACCGTGCGGGTGGAGGCGCGCCTGAAGGGACAGCCGGAGCACGGCTACGAGCTGGCCCAATACTCGATCAGCCCGATGAGCGTGGAGGTCACCGGCCCCCGCGGCGTCGTGCAGGCCCTGCAGAGCGCCGGCACCGAGGAGGTGGACATCACCGGCGTGCGCGAGGATTTCAGCCTGTCGGTGCCCCTGCTGCGGGAGAACAGCCTGGTGCACTATCCCCGGGAGGCCAGCGTGCTTTTCCGCGGCGTGGTGCGTCCGGCCCAGGTCCTCCAGGACTTCCAGCAGGTCGACGTGATCAGCGTGGACCTGCCCTCGGAGCTGCGCATCGCCGACCCCCTGCCCATGGGCAGCATCAGTCTGCAGGGGGAACAGCTGGCCCTGGAGGCGATCCAGCCGGGCCAGCTGCGCCTGATCGCCGACTGCAGGGAGGTGCGCCGCCCCGGGGTCTACCGCCTGCCCCTGAAGCCCGACGTGCCCGAGGGCTTCGCCGTGGTGCGTTTCGAGCCGCGGGAGCTCATCGCCACCTTCGTGGTGGTTCCGCGGGAGTCGGGCCGGCCATGATCCTGGGCGTGGGCATCGACGTGGTGCACGTGTTGCGCATGCGCCGCTGGGAGAAGGTGCCCGGACTGTTCCGGCGCTTCTTCAACGAGGAGGAGCTGGCCGCCGCCCTGGCCAAGGGGGAGGGGGGCATCCTCTCCCTGGCGGCCCGTTTCGCGGCCAAGGAGGCGCTGGGCAAGGCGCTGGGCACGGGCCTGCACGGCCTGTCCCTGCGCGAGATCTCGGTGCTGAACGACGCCCGGGGCAAACCGCACATCCACCTGTACGGCGAGGCCAGGCTGGTCCTGGAGCGCTTCGGGGGCAAACGGCTGCACGTTTCCCTGAGCCACGAGCGCGACAACGCCCTGGCCATGGTGGTGATCGAGGGGGAGTGATGTCCGACGCCGCGCCGAAGCTGACCTTCTTCAGCAAGACCCAGACCGCCTGCCCGGTATGCGAGGCGGGTTTCTTCCGGGAGGAGCTGCTTTCCGGCGGAGGGCGGCTGATCGCCGGGGAGCTGACCGAGGAGCTGCACCGCACCTACGAGCCTTCCAAGAGGTTCGGCGAGGTGCAGCCCCTGGCCTACGCGGTGACGGTCTGCCCCTCCTGCTACTTCGCGGCCTATCCCCTGGATTTCTCCGCGGTGGAGGATGAGACCGTCGGCC
>CAVUYS010000052.1:0-20085 GCA_963745745.1 uncultured Spirochaetota bacterium
CCGCTGCCCGAGCTGCTGGACGGCCTGTACCGGCTGTCCGGCCCCTTGAATTGACCCTCCACCGCCCTACGCGGTAATATCCTCAGCATATGAATCCGGGCAACCCGAAGGACGTGGCCAGGGACAAAGGCTACGAGAAAGCGGCCCGCTTCCTGGTCCTGCTGGGCAAGGAGCAGGCCTCCGAGGTGCTCAAGCACCTGTCGGAGGAGGAGGTGGCCGGCATCACCCGGGAAATCGCCGCCCTGGAGCGCCTGGACACCGCCGAGGCCGCCAAGATCCTGGAGGAGTTCGGCTACCTGGTGAAAACCAAGGACCTGCTGGCCCGGGGCGGGGTGGACATGGCCAAGGAGATCCTGCGGGCGGCCTTCGACGAGGACCGGGCCAACGCCCTGATCGAGCGCCTGGCCCTGAAGACCGCCCCCCACCCCTTCGCCTTCCTGATGGACCTGGACGTGGAGCAGGTCAAGCTTCTGCTCAAGAACGAGTCCCCGCAGGTGCTGGCCGTGATCATCCCGCACCTTTCCCCGGAGCGCGGCGCCCAGGTGCTCGGGTCGCTGCCCCCCGAGGTGCAGGTGCCCGTGGTGCAGCGCATGGCCAACCTGACCCAGATCAACCCGGAGGTCCTGCGGCGCGCGGAGGGCACGCTGCGCGACAAGGTGCGCGCCCAGGGCCAGATCGTCACCCAGGAGGTCGACGGGCAGGCCGTGCTGGCCGAGATCCTGCGCAACATGGCCCCCGGACCGGAGCGGGCCATCATGGACAGCCTGCAGGCCCAGGATCACGCCCTGGCCAAGGCGCTCTCGCAGGCGCCTGATGACCATGGACGTGCTGTTCGCCATCCCGGACCGCGACCTGGAAAGGCTGCTGCGCGACTTCTCCGAGACGGAGCTGTCCCGGATCAGCCGGGGCCTGAACGACGAGCAGTTGAGTCCGCCTGCGGGCCAACCTCTCGGAGCGCCGCTGGGAGCTGATCGAGCAGGAGTCCGTGCGCCTGGGCTCGATCTTCCGCTCGGAGATCGACCGGGCCCTGGCGGAGTTCATGGACTACGTGCGCAGCCAGCGGGACAAGGGCGAGATCCGCATCATCCAGGAGGGGGAACAGGTCCTATGAGCGTGGCGCCAACATTGATCGCCGAGATCGGCAGGCACGTGGACAGCGAGGTGGAGATCGCCGGCTGGCTGTACAACCTGCGCTCCAAGGGCAAGATCCACTTCCTGCAGCTGCGCGACGGCTCCGGCCGCCTGCAGGCGGTGGCCGTGCAGGGGGAGTGCGACCCGGCCAGCTTCGCGGCCATCGGGGAGCTGAAAATGGAGGCCTCCCTGAAGGTACGCGGACGGGTGCGGCCCGAAGAGCGGGCCCCCGGCGGCTACGAGCTGGCCGTGACCGGGGTCGCGGTCGTGCAGAACCCCAGCGAGGATTTTCCGATCGCCAAGAAGGAGCACGGCATCGACTTCCTGCTGGAGAACCGCCACCTGTGGCTGCGCTCCTCGCTGCCGGGGGCCATCCTGCGCGTGCGGCACGAGGCCATCGCCAGCTTGCGCAACTTCTTCAATTCCCGGGGCTTCCTGCTGGTCGACACGCCCATCCTCACCGGGTCCATCGGCGAGAGCGCGGGCTCCCTGTTCGAGGTCCCCTACTTCGACCTGGGCACCGCCTACCTGGCCCAGACCGGGCAGCTGTACCTGGAGGCGGCCTGCGCCGCCTTCGGCAAGGTGTACAACTTCGGCCCGACCTTCCGGGCCGAGAAGTCCAAGACCCGCCGCCACCTGACCGAGTTCTGGATGCTGGAAGCCGAGGCGGCCTGGATGGACAACCAGGGCAACCTGGAGCTGCAGGAGCAGATGATCGGCACCCTGGTCCAGGACGTGCTGTCCCGCTGCGGCCCGGAGCTCGAAGCTGCTGGAGCGCGACACCGCTCACCTGGCCAAGACGGAACCGCCGTTCCCCCGGCTGGACTACGGGGAGGCCATCGAGATACTGCGGAAGGAAGGGCGCTCCATCGAGTGGGGCAACGACCTGGGCGCCGAGGAGGAGACCGTCCTGTCCAGCCGCTACGACAAGCCCCTGTTCCTGACCAACTACCCCAAGAAGGCCAAGGCCTTCTATATGAAGGAGAACCCGGCCAATCCGGAAACGGTCCTGTGCGCCGACCTGCTGGCCCCCGAGGGCTACGGGGAGATCATCGGCGGCTCCCAGAGGGAGGACGACCTGGAAAAGCTGCGGGCCCGCATCCGCGAGGAGAAGCTGCCGGAGGATTCCTACACCTGGTACCTGGAGCTGCGCCGCTTCGGCTCGGTGCCCCATTCCGGCTTCGGCCTGGGGCTGGAGCGCACGGTCACCTGGCTCACCGGCATCCACCACATCCGCGAGGCCAGCCCCTTCCCGCGGACCATCGCCCGCCTGTATCCATAGAATGGCCAGCCTGACCTTCCTGGGCGCGGCGCAGGGCGTCACCGGCTCCTGCTACCTGCTGGAGCAGGGGGACACGCGCCTGCTGGTGGACTGCGGGCTGTTCCAGGAGCGCAAGCACCAGGCGCGCAACTGGAACCCCTTCCCGGTCCCCCCCTCCTCGCTGGCGGCGGTGCTCCTGACCCACGCCCACCTGGACCACTGCGGCCTGCTGCCCAAGCTGGTGAAGGAGGGCTTCCGGGGCAGGATCTTCTGCACGGCGGCCACCGCCGAGATCGCCCGCTACGTGCTGCTGGACTCCGCGCGCCTGCAGGAGGAGGACGCGGCCTTCAAGGCCGCCCGCCACCAGCGGGAGGGGCGGGAGGGCCCGCATCCCGCGCAGCCCCTGTACACGGAAGAGGACGCCCGGCGCACCCTGCCGCTGTTCTCGGCGGTGAGCTACGCCCAGCAGGTGCAGGCCGCCCCGGGCCTGACCGCCGAGTTCACGGAGGCCGGCCACATCCTGGGCTCGGCGGCGGTGCGGGTGCAGTTGGACGGACTGTCCGTGCTGTTCTCCGGGGACGTGGGCCGCTGGGACCGGCCGATCATCCGCGATCCGGCCCCCTTCCGGCCCGCGGACTACCTGCTGCTGGAGTCCACCTACGGGGGAAGCCGGCACGAGAACGTCGAGGGCATCGAGCAGTCCCTGGCCGAAGCCGTGCTGTCCACGCGCCAGGCCGGTGGCAACCTGCTGATCCCCAGCTTCGCCCTGGAGCGCACCCAGGAGGTGCTGTACTACCTCAACCGCCTGCAGGGCTCCGGGCGCGTCCCGCACGTGCCGGTGTTCGTGGACAGCCCCATGGCCGTGGAGGTCACGGAGGTGTTCGCGCGCCATCCGGACCTGTTCGACGAGGAGATGCGCCGGCTCATGCTCACCGGCTCCTCCCCCTTCTCCTTCCCCGGCCTGACCATGGTGCGCAGCGTGGAGAAGTCCAAGACCTTGAACCACCTGCGGGGCACCGCGGTGATCATCGCCGGTTCGGGCATGTGCACGGGGGGCAGGATCAAGCACCACTTGAGCGCCAATATCGACCGGCGCGAGAGCACGGTGCTGTTCGTGGGCTACCAGGCCGAGGGCACTCTGGGCCGGGAGATCCTTTCCGGGGCCAGGCAGGTGCGCATCCACGGGCAGACCCGCCGGGTGCGCGCCCGCATCAGCCGCATCACCGGCTTTTCGGCCCACGCCGACCGCGCGGAGCTGGAGCGCTGGCTCATCCCGCAGGACCGGCCGCCCAAGCGCCTGTTCCTGACCCACGGCGAGCCGCAGGCCGCCGAGGCCCTGGCCGGCCTCCTGCGCGCGCGCGCCGGCTGGCAGGTCGCCATCCCCGGGTACGGCGAGCGGGTCGAGCTAATAGGCTAGGATTATGTTCAGCTTCTGCTTGTGCTTCTTCTCTTCGGCGATGATCGCGTCCAGGTCCTTCAGGAAGGCCTCGTCCTTCGACTGCTTTCGCAGATCGCCGTAGAAATCGATGGTCTTCTGCTCCACCGCGATGCCGAAGCGCAGGGCTTCGGCGGTCTTGCCGACCTTGGCCCCCCGGTAGAACTCCTCCATCGGCCGGACGAACTCCTCCTGCAGCACCTTGTCCAGGCCGGGGCCCAGGGCCGCCTCGCCCTGGCCCTTCTTGCGCAGCTCGCCCTGGAAGAAGGCCTTGTGCTGGGCCTCCTCGTCGCGGAGGAATTTCAGCTCGTTTTTCACGCGCGTATTGTCGCTGGCCTGGATCAGCTTCTCGTAGAAGTCGAAGCCGCCCTGCTCGATGGCCACCGCGAACTGGTACACCTCTTCGATGCGGAACTTGGAAAGGTCCATTGCCGTCGCCTCCTCGTTGTGATCGCCTGGCCTTACTTTGCCGATCCTCGGGCCGCGGGTCAAGCTGTCCGCGCCTTCAGCCAGCGGATGGCCTGCGGGACGGTGGGAAACAGGCGGTGCGCCTCCCCCAGCTTCTCCGCGGGATAGGAGGTGGTCACCCCCAGCACGTGCAGACCCGCCGCCCGCGCCGCCCGCGCCCCGTAGGGGGCGTCCTCCACGGCCGCGCAGACAGCCGGGTCCAGCCCGAGGCGGGAAGCGGCCAGCAGGTAGCAGTCCGGCGCCGGCTTGGGCCGCAGGACGTCGTCCCGCGTGATCAGGACCCGGAACACGCCGCGCAGGCCCAGGGTCTCGAGCATCAGCTCCGCCTCGCGCCGGGGGGTGGCGGTGGCCATGCCCAGCGGCACCCCGTCCCAGGAGGCCAGCTCCTCGCGCACACCGGGGAAGGCGGCCAGCGACCCTGGGACCAGCGCCCGGTAGGCGGCCCGCTTCCGGTCCAGGAGCTCGCCGGCCTCCAGCGCGAGCCCGAAGCGCGGCACCAGGCCGGCCACGATCTCCACGTCCGGCACCCCCACCCAGGAGGCCAGGCTGGGCTCCCCGATTTCCCGTTCGCTCACTCCCAGGCCTTCCAGGACCTGGACCCAGGCCCGGACATGCAGCGGCTCGGAATCGGCCACCACCCCGTCCAGGTCGAACACCACCCCCCGGAACTCCAACGCGTCCGAACGCATGGCAGCCATAGTAGCGAGGGGGCGGGTGCCGGGCAAGCGTCGGGCAAGCGCCGCGGACCGGGGGCCGGCTGGGGCCGGCAGGGCTCGTTGACACGCGGGCCCCGCGCCCGTAGGATCACACGCATGACCGGGCGCGAGCTGAAGAAGAAGTACGTCGAGTTTTTCCGCGGGCGCGGCCACGCCGTGATTTCCGGCAAGTCCCTGATCCCGGAGAACGATCCCACCGTCCTCTTCACCACCGCGGGCATGCACCCGCTGGTGCCCTACATCCTCGGCGAGCCGCACCCCGCCGGCAAGCGCCTGGTGGACGTGCAGAAGTGCATCCGCACGGGCGACATCGAGGAGGTCGGCGACGCCACGCACCTGACCTTCTTCGAGATGCTGGGCAACTGGTCGCTGGGGGACTACTTCAAGGACGAGGCCATCCGCCTGAGCTACGAGTTCCTGACCTCGCGCGAGTGGCTGGGCTTCGACCCGCAGCGCCTGTCGGTGACCGTCTTCGCGGGGGACGCCGAGGTCCCGCCGGACGAGGAGGCGGCCGCGGTCTGGCGCAGCCTGGGCATCCCCGAGGAGCGCATCCACTTCCTGGGCCGGGAGGACAACTGGTGGGGACCGGCCGGGCAGACCGGCCCCTGCGGGCCGGACACCGAGATGTTCATCGACACCGGCTCGCCGCCCTGCGGCTCCGGACTGCCGGCCGGGCTGCAACTGCGGCAAGTACTTCGAGATCTGGAACGACGTCTTCATGCAGTACAACAAGACCGCCGAGGCGGGCCTACCTGCCCCTGGCCCAGAAGACCGTGGACACGGGCATGGGGGTGGAGCGCACCTTCGCCATGCTGCAGGGCCGCAACAGCGTGTTCGAGACCGAGCTGTTCCGGCCCATCTCGAGCAGCGTGCAGGCCGCCACCGGGCGCGGCCTACGGCGCAGGACCGCCGCGGCCGACCGCTCCATCCGCATCATCGCCGACCACATCCGCTCGTCGGTGTTCATCCTGGGCGACGAAAAGGGCGTGACGCCCTCCAACCTCGGGCAGGGCTACATCCTGCGGCGCCTCATCCGGCGGGCCATCCGCCACGCCCGGAAGCTGGGCGCCTCGCAGGACTTCCTGGACGCCCCGGCGCGGGCGGTGCATCGGAGGCTACCGCCAGGACTACCCGGAGCTGGAGCGCCGCGCCGAGCTGGTGCTCGGGCGAGCTGGCCCAGGAGGAGAAGCGCTTCCTGGCCACGCTGCAGAAGGGCGAGCACGAGTTCGAGAAGCTCCTGCCCAACCTGCTGAAGAATCCCCGGCCGGTGATGCCCGGGCGGGTGGCCTTCCGGCTGTACGACACCTACGGCTTCCCCATCGAGCTGACCGAGGAGCTGGCCGCCGAGAACGGGATGACCGTGGACCTGGAGGGCTTCGAGGAGGCCTTCGCCAAGCACCAGGAGCTGTCCAAGAGCGGGGCCGAGAAGGTCTTCAAGGGCGGGCTGGCCGACAACACGGAGATGACCACGCCGCCTGCACACCGCCACCCACCTGCTGCACCAGGCCCTGCGCCAGGTGCTGGGCCCTCACGTGGAGCAGAAGGGCTCCAACATCACCGCGGAGCGCCTGCGCTTCGACTTCACCCATCCGGCGCCCATGAGCGAGGCGGAGGTCCGGCAGGTGGAGGCGATCGTCAACGAGCAGATCCAGGCGCGACCTGCCGGTCAGCTTCCAGACCATGACCCTGGAGGAGGCCCGGGCCGCGGGGGCCATCGCCCTGTTCGGGGACAAGTACGAGGAGAAGGTCAAGGTCTACACGATCGGCGACTTCTCCAAGGAGGTCTGCGGCGGGCCGCACGTGGAGCACACCGCGGAGCTGGGCCGCTTCGTGATCCAGAAGGAGCAGTCCTCGTCGGCCGGGGTGCGCCGCATCCGCGCCGTTCTGGAATAAGGCCTACTTCGGCGCCGCCGGGGGCGCGGCCGGGGGCTCCGGGGCCGCGGCCGGCGCCGCCGGCGTGCCGGGGCGCCGGGCGCGGGCGCGGCGGGCTTCGGCCCGGCCGGCTTCTCCTCGGACAGCCAGTGGCGCAGCACGGCCACGCTCTTCTCCACCATGGCCTGGACCCTCTTGCTGTCCGGGGCCAGCAGGTACATGCGGAAGGCCTCCAGCGGCTTGGAATGCTTCAGGTACAGGTCCCCCAGGCGGATCAGCCCGTCGGCATAGCCGGTGGTCACGAAGATCTTGCGGGCCAGGTCGTATTTCTTGAGGTTGTACAGCTCGTTGCCCTTGCGGATCAGGGCGACCCGCTCGCTCTCGGCCAGCTTGGCGGCGCCGGCGGGCTTCTGGACGGTGATTTTCAGGAAGCCTTCCGGCAGGCGGCGCAGCAGCTCTTCCCGGCTTCCCATGGGTCCCCTCTAGGCGAGCGTGCCCTTGGTCGACATGCCGGCGGACGGGCCCCCGGAGGCCGGCGCATAGGCCCGGCGCAGGGCCAGTCCCAGCGCCTTGAACAGGGCCTCGGCCAGGTGGTGGCTGTTGGCCCCGTAGCGCAGGCTGGCGTGCAGCGCGATGCGCGCCCGGGCGGCCAGCGCCGTGAGGAACTCGCGCAGCAGGGCCACCTCGAAACTGCCCACCCGGCCTTGCGGGAACTCGCCGGAGAACACCAGGGTCGGCCGGCCGCAGACATCCACGGCTACCTCGGCCAGCGCCTCGTCCATGGGCGCCACCGCATGCCCGAAGCGCTCCACGGGCCCCTGTTCCAGCAGGCGGGCGAAAACCTCCCCCAGGGCCAGGCCGGTGTCCTCCACCAGGTGGTGCTCGTCCACCTCCAGATCGCCCCGGCCCTTGAGGCTCAGGCCCAGGTGGCCGTGGAAGGCCAGCGCCCGCAGGAGGTGATCGAAGAAGGGCACGCCGGTGTCCACGGACGCCGCGGGGGCTCCCGGGCCGGCGTCCAGGGCCAGAGCGACCCGGACGTCGGTTTCCGCGGTCTTGCGGGAATACTCTGCCTGCCGTGCTTTCACCGTTGTCTCCGTATTGCGATTATCGGCCGCGCCCGGAATCCAGTCAAGACGCATCGGGTGCGGACTTGGTATATTCTACTGCATGACCGAGGTCTTGTCCGCGGCGTTCAGCCCGACAGGTACGCCTGCGCCTGTGCTTGCGCGCGTGGTGGACCGCCGGGAGGTGGCGGCAGCGGTGCACCTGCTGGCCTTCACCGGCGTCGGCGGGTTCCTGCCGGGACAGAACGTGAACCTGGCCCTGGAGCCTTCCGGGCCGGCTCGCAGCTACAGCGTGGCCAGTGGTCCCGCCGACCCGGTGAGGGAAGTGCTGTTCGACGTGGTCCCCGGCGGCCTGCTCACTCCGCGCCTGGCGGCCCTGCGTCCCGGCGACCCGCTGTACGTCTCTGAGGCCTTCGGGGGCTTCGTGGACGACGAGCGGCCGGCCACCTGGATCGCGGCGGGCACCGGGGTGGCCCCTTTCGCCTCGCTGGTGCGCTCCGGCCTGGCCGCGGGCAAGATCCTGGTCCACGCCGGCCGCTCCTCTGAGGGCTTCTACTTCCGCGAGCTGTTCGCCGCGCGGCTGGGGCCGCGCTACTTCCCCTGCCGGACGCGCCCGGGCGGCACGGCCGGAGCGGGCGCGGCCGAAGCAGGCGGGGCGCGCGCGGGCGGGCTGCTGGGCTGGCTGCGGGACCACGAGCTGCCGCCCGACCGCCGCTACCTGCTGTGCGGCAGCACGCGGATGGTGGTGGCGATCCGCGAGCAGCTCATCGCCCGCGGCGTGCCGTTCGCCAACATCCTGGCGGAGATCTACTTCTGATGGGCGCGGCAGGGGGCGCAGCTCCGATGGCAGGCGCAGCGGCAGGCGCGGCCAGGGAAAACCTCTTCGGCAAGACCCTGTCCGAGCTGGCCCGGGTGGCCGCCGAGGCGGGCCTGAGGCCTTTCGCCGCGCGGCAACTGGCCCGCTGGCTTTACGTCCAGGACGCCGGCTCCTTCCAGCTCATGCTGAACCTTCCCGCCCGGGCCCGCTCCTGGCTGGAGGAACGCTACGAGATCCGCCTGCAGGCTCCGTCCGCCGAGGCCCAGTCCGCGGACGGCACCCGCAAGTACCTGTTCCCCGCCGCCGGGCGCTTCGTGGAGGCGGCCTACATTCCCGAAGCCCGCCGGGCCACCCTGTGCCTGTCCGTGCAGGTGGGCTGCAAGATGGGCTGCCTGTTCTGCCAGACCGGGCGCCAGGGCTTCCAGGGCAACCTGGGCCCCGGCGAGATCCTCAACCAGATCCGCAGCCTGCCGGAGCGGGAGCGCCTGACCAACCTGGTGTACATGGGCATGGGCGAGCCGCTGGACAATCTGGACGAACGTGCTGGCCAGCCTGGAAATCCTCACCTCCGACTGGGGCTACGGGTACAGCCCGTCGCGCATCACCGTGTCCACGGTCGGACTGCTGCCGGCCATGCTGCGCTTTCTGGAGGCCAGCCGCTGCCACCTGGCGGTCAGCCTGCACTCCCCCTTCGAGGAGGAGCGGCGGCGCCTGATGCCGGTCCAGAACGTCTACCCCCTGGCCGAGGTCCTGCGCGCGCTGCGCGGCCAGCTTCCCGACGGCCGGCGTCGGGTGTCCTTCGAGTACATCCTGTTCGACCAGCTCAACGACACGGCCGCTCACGCCCGCGAGCTGGCCCGCATCCTGCGCGGTCTGCCCTGCCGGATCAACCTGATTCCCTTCCATCCCATCCCGGGCTCGCCCCTGCGGCCCAGCCCGCCGGAGCGCATCCAGGCCTTCCAGGACCTCCTGAAGGGGAGCGGCTTCATCACCACGCTGCGCAAGTCGCGCGGCCTGGACATCGCCGCCGCCTGCGGCCTGCTTTCCACCCGCCAGCTGTTGGCCCGGGAAGACAACGAGGACAATAAGGACAATAAGGAAGAGTTCTAGAAGAGCTTCTCCGCGAACGCTCAGCGGTCCTTGGCCAGGTCCGGGTAGAGCCGGCGCAGGCAATCGGGGCAGAGGCCGTGGCTGAACTCCGCCTCGGAGTGCTCGGAAATGTAGCCCTCCAGGTTCTGCCAGTAGCCCTGGTCGTTGCGGATCTTCTTGCAGGAGGCGCAGATCGGCAGCAGGCCGTGCAGGGTCTTCACGTCGGCCAGGGCCTGCTGCAGCTCGCGGATCAACCTCTCCTTCTCCTGTTCGGCCTGCCGGCGCCGGGTGATGTCGCGCAGGTGCAGCATCCGTCCGGCCAGCTCCCCCTGGGCATCGCGCACCGCCGCGATCCGCAGCTCGTAGTACCTGCCCTCCCCGACCTGCACGTCCCGCGGCGACTCCTCGGCCTGGGCGGCCGTCCGGGCGATCGCCGGGCAGGAGGCCAGGGCTTCCGCGGCGGCCCGTCCGATCACCTTGGCCCGCGGGCCCAGGAGGCGCAGGGCGGTGGGGTTCGCGTCCTGGACGCGGTCCTGGGCATCCAGCACGATCAGTCCGTCGGCCATCTGCTCCACCAGCAGGTCGCGGGCCACCGGAACCAGGGAGAAAAGACGCCGGGTGGAGATGCCCCAGATCAGGAGCACCCCGGTCAGGGCGAAGGCCGTGACCGGCACGTCCAGCCCGGGCCAGGGATTCAGCGGGGTGAGATACACCACCAGGCCCGCCCAGGGCAGGAGGGCTCCGGCCAGCACGATCGGCCCGGAGGTCCGGGAGGTCCCTTGGCCGCGGATCACCCCGCGCACCACCACCACGGTGCCGGCCAGCACCAGCAGGAAGGCCTGCGCCAGCAGGATCCAGTACACCGGCCCGTGTCCGTAGAGCAGGAGGTTGGAGCCGGGGATTCCGCTGGGCCGCAGGTTCCGCCACACCAGCCCATGCCGCTCCGTGGTGGCCGCCAGCGCCAGGGCCGCCGCCGGCACGACCCACAGACCCAGATGGGCGGCGGCCGGCAGGCGGAAGCCGGGCCGGAAATATTGCCAGCGCGAACAGCAGGAACAGCGGGGCCACCAGGACCGTGCCCAGGTAGCTCAACTTGGAAAGCTGCAGCTTGAGCGCCGTGCCGACCGCGCCGGTTTCCAGGGCGGAGCCCAGCGACCAGATCACCACGGCGGACATCATGGCCGCGAAGGCCGTCCCGCCGGGGGCCCGGCGCCGCTCCCAGGCCAGGAAGGCCACGGCCGCGGAAACCAGGGTGCTCGCCCCGAGAGCCAGGCTGTAGGGGGTGGCCAGGAACACCCGGGCTACTCCCGCTCGCCCAGCAGGACCTTGAGCTGCTGGATCTCGGACACCAGGCGGTCGCGCTCCAGGTTCTGGAAGCGCTTGGGGACCATCTCGCGGCTCGTGCACTCCAGCACGGCCACGAGGTTCTGCAGCTCGATCTCGTGCGGGTAGGCGGGCGGCATGAAGTCCTGGATGGTCTCGCTCCAGGTCGCCCTTCGTGACGACCACGTGGTTGTTCATCGCCGCCAGGAACTTGGCGCGGATCAGGATGCGACTCGAGGTCGGCCCCCGAGAACTCGTACTTGTACCGGCTGGAACAGCTCGCCGATGTTCACCTTCTGGATGCTCAGAGCCGAGCTTCCGCACCAGGGTGTTGAAGAGGTCCTCCTTCTCCTCGATCGTCTCGGGGTAGAACAGGGCGAGGTGCTCCTCGGCCCTGCCCTGCCGCTTCAGGTCGATGGGCAGCAGGTCGGGCCGGCAGGTGATGAGGAACCAGATGATCTTGCCGCGGTACTCGGTGTTGCCCATGAAGCGAGGCGATCTGGGCGAAGATGCGGTTGCGAGGTGCCCGAGTCCCCGTCCTGGTTGCGGTCGCCGAGGAAGGCGTCGGCCTCGTCGATCATCACCCCCACGGGCGCCATGGCCTTGAGGATGTTCAGCACCTTCTCGAGGTTGGCTCTCGGTGACGCCCTGCCACTTGGAGCGGAAGTTGCGGAACTTGACGATGGGGATGCCGATCTCGCCCGCGAAGGCGGTGACCATGAAGCTCTTGCCCGTGCCCACCGGGCCCGCGATCAGGTAGCCCATGGGCAGCACGTCCAGGCGGCCCTCGCGGATGGCCTTGGCCGCGCTGCGGAAGCGCTTCTTCACGAAGTCGTGCCCCGAGACGACGGACAGGTCGTGCTCGCTCTCGATGAACTCCAGCAGGCCCGACGGCCTCGGTCTCGATGATCTGCTTCTTCTTCTGCCTGCAGGTAGCTCGAGGCCGATCTCCCGGTCCTCCTGGAAGCTCTCGGCGGCGAGCTGGTTGAGGTTCACGAGGTTCAGGCCGCTGGTGATCTTGGCGACCTCTCCGGGGTCGAGGCGCGGCCTCGAGCAGCAGCTTGCCCTGCTGCTCGAGGTAGGCCAGGAAGCTCTCGCGCACCTTCTCGTCGGGGATGCGGGATGTTCACCTTGATGGCGCTCGGCGAGCGCACGATGCTCGGCGTTCAGGTCGGCGAGGTTCTCGGTGAGCAGGATGATCGAGACGTCGCCCTGGGTGAAGATCGGGTCGTTGGCCCAGCGGTTCAGCGTGACGAGGCAGTAGCGGTCCTCGTCGGTGTAGCGCGAGATGTCGGTGTTCGGGCACGACGGTCTCGGCGTAGTCGATGATCAGCACGATGCGCTTGCTTGCTGCGGGATGCTCGCGTAGAAGTAGCGCTCGAGGTTCGTGAAGGCCTCGCATCGGGTTGCGCGAGAGCAGGCTGCCCCGGCGTGGCCTTCTTCGGCAGCCGCTGCATGGCGGCCAGGTAGTCGCGCTTCATCTCCGGCGTGCAGAAGCTGACGCCCGAGCGAGCGGTCGTAGAAGGCGATGATGTCGCGGTTGCCGAACAGGACCTCCGACGACGTAGTCCTGGATCTTGACGAAGTTGAACTCGCCCTCCTTCATCTTGTGCGGCAGGAAGTCGCGGATGTTGCCCGTGAGGATGTACAGGTTGGCGGTCTTCGAGCAGTACTTGTAGGACAGCTCCTGCGCCCAGGCCGGGAGGATCTTGATGAAAGGCAGGTTCTTGAGAATGAGCTGCTCGGCCACTCCCCCTCCCAGAGCATGACAGGCTCTAGTATACGCCCTCGGGGGGCGGCCGTCAACGCCGGTACGCCGCAGTAGCGAGGTCGCGCAAAAGCGCTCCCCCCGGCCTTAGATCAGCTTGCGCCGCCGGGCCTCGGCGAACAGGCCGGCGTTCCAGCGGTTGTTGTTCAGGTAGTGCCAGCGCAGGGTGGAGTCCTCGATGCGGCTGGCCCGCTGCTGCAGGAGCTGCAGCGCCTTGTTGAGCACGGTGAGACGGTCGTCCAGGGCCTCCTGGCGGATGTCCGGCAGGATGCTGGCGTACCAGTAGTGGTACAGGCTCTGGTAAGGGTCGGCCTCCGGGATGCGGCCGCTGCGGGTGATGGCGTGCAGCTGCTCGGTGGCCCGCTCCACGCTGCCCTCCAGCCCCCACAGGTAGGCCTGCAGGGACTGCACCAGGCGCAGGGCCAGGGCCCCGTCCTTGGCCAGCACCAGGACGCGGCCCTCCACGTCGCTGAAGCCGTCGCTCCAGAGCATCCTTTCCCCGGAGTAGGCCTCCTGGGAGGAGGTCAGGGACAGGGCCTGGCCGCAGTACTCCAGCGCCTTGCCCAGCTCCCGGCCCAGCAGGCAGGCCTCGGCCTGGAACAGGCAGCCCTCCCAGCTCTGCTTCAGGCCCCCCAGGATGCGCAGGGCCAGTTCCGGGCTGCCGGCGTAAGCGAAGGCCCGGGCCAGCCAGGCGTACAGCACCCGGTTGGCCGCCGCCTCCGGGTACAGGGCCTCCAGGGCCAGGGCCGCCTGGAAGCCATCCACCGCCTCGGCGTAGGAGCCCAGCTCGAACTGCAGGCGGGCTCCCAGGAAGGCCAGGAACAGCTCCCACTCGCGGCGCTTCAGGGCATGGGCCTTGGCCAGGCCGTCCCGCGCCTCGCTCTGGGCCCGCGACAGGTTCCCCTGGATGAACAGAGCGGAGGCCCTCAAGCCCACCAGGCGCAGCTCCCCCGGATCCGGGGCCTGCGGCGTGCCGGCCAGGTTGAAGTATTCCTGGGCCTCCGACACGCGGGCCTCGGCCAGCAGGACCGCGCCCAGCTCCAAGGTGGCCTCCCGCTCGGCCGAGGCGCTGCCGGCGCTCTGGAACTGGATCAGCGCCTTCTTGACCCATTGCAGGGCGATGTTGGTCTCCCCCCGGGTGGCCAGGAAGCGGCCGATCTGCAGGAAAAGCTCCCCCTTCAGCAGGCTGACCTGGAAGTCGCTGCCCTGGTCCACGGCGGTCAGATAGGCGGCCTCCGCCTCCTTGCGGTTTCCTATGAGAAGGTTGTAGCGGATGCGTACGGCCCCCAGCATCATGGCCAGGCTCTTCTGCTCCTCCGCCCCCAGGGCGGCGGCCAGGCGCAGGTTCTTCGGTTCCAGGAACAGCCGCACCCCGGCGAAGTCCAGCTCGTCGAGCTTGCGCTTCAGCAGCTCCCCCAGGACCTCCAGGGCGGTGGCCGAGTGCCGGCTCTTGGCCAGCAGGAAGAACAGCAGCACGCGGTGCGGATATTCCCCGCGCCGCCACAGGCCGATCAGGTGGGTGAGCAGCTGCTCCTCCAGCCCGGGCTCGGCTTCCAGCACCAGGCGGCGCAGGCGCTGGCGGAAGGCGGGGAACACCGGCACCACGTGCTGGGAAATGTGCACCAGTCCCAGCTCGCCCAGCTCCTCCACCGCCTTGGCCGCCTGGGTCTCGGGCACGCCCAGGCTGGCCAGAAAGGCCTGCAGCCCGGGCAGGTCCAGCAGCCCCTGGCTCAGATAGGCGGCGAAGAGCACCCGCTGCAGCCCCGGCTCCAGCTCGGCGGCCAGCTGCCAGGAGAAGGTCAGGGGCCGCTTGGCCAGCGCGGACTCCCAGCCCTCCCCCGCCTGCCAGCGGTATTGGTCGCCCTCCCGCACGATCAGCCCCTTGCGCTCCAGCTGCAGCAGGCAGTGCTGGAAGGCCACGGGCTTGCCGCGGACCGCCAGACGGATGGCCAGCCAGTCCTTGGCCGGCAGGCGCAGCCCCGGGAAATGCTCGGAGGCCAGGCGCCCCATCTCCGCCAGGCGCAGGGGCCGCACGGACAGGCGCACGGGATTCAAGGCGGCCAGGGGCTCCGGGGGTTCCATGGCCGCGGAGGTGAAAACCGGCAGGAAGGAAGGCCGGTTGGCGAAGTCCTTCAGGAGGATCGACAGGATGCGCAGGGTGGAGGGCTGGTAGGCGTCCAGGTCCTCGCAGATCAGCACGGCCGGCAGGAAGTTCTCCTCCAGCATGCGGAAGTAGGCGCTCAGGTACAGGCTGTAGGAGAGCAGGAAATCCTCGGCCAGGCGGTCGGGCCAGAGCATCGGGGCCGCCGGGGCCGCCTCGGGCCGGGGCGGGGGCGCGGCTTCCCCCTCCCGCCGTCCCCGCCTCCCCGGCGGACCCGCGCGCCGGACGGCTGCCGCGGCCCGCTCGGGGGGCGCGCCTCCCACGCCGGGTGCGCCGGCGGTGTTAGCGGGCGCACCGGGCTTCGCGGCGGCGGCTGCGCCGGGCTTCGCGGCGCACACGCCGGTCTTCAGGTAGCCCAGCAGGTCGGACAGCTCGGCCCAGCTGGCCCGCTCGTGGCTCTCCAGGTATCGGGGCACCTGCGGCAGAAAGGCAGGGTCCACGCTGTTCAGGAACGGGTGCAGCGTGGAACGGCGCTCGAACAGGGCATAGAGCCGGGGGAAACGGCGCACGGCCGCGGTGCCGGCCAGCCGCGCCTGCAGGGCGTCCACGATGCCGCGGCGATCCTGGGTCACCGGACCGTACAGGTACAGGCCGAGGCTGCCGTTCTTGCGCTCCAGCTGCCGGTGCAGCGCCTGGAAGCCCTGGAACACCAGCCGCTCCTGCACCCAGCGCGTCTGGCGCGGCTCCTGCGGCGCCTCCCGCGGCAGGACCCGGCTGGCCACCCGCCACAGCTCCCGGGTCCGATGGGTCTCCACCAGCTCGGCGAACAGCGGGACGGCGGCCTCCTCCAGCCAGAGCTCCCCCTCCTCCTCGCAGGCGCCCAGGAGGTCCTGCAGCCCCCGCAGCACGGACTCTGGCGGCCCCTCCCCCGCCACCGCCAGCAGCAGCTGGTAGCCGTAGAGCTCTTCTTTTTTCTCCTCCAGCGCGGCGGCGATGGGGATGGCCAGCTCCAGGGCGCGCCGGGGGTCGACCTGGCCCTCCGGGCCCAGGGCGAACAGCGCGTTGCCGTCCCTCAGCAGCACGGGGGAGGCGCCGTGGCGGGCGCCCAGGTCGCGCACGGCGGCCTCGGTGGACCGGGCCAGCTCCTGGTCTATCCTGGCCAGTTGCCGGAAATGGCCGATCGCGACCAGCAGGTAGAGCATGCTTCTTTATACCGCAACGCCGTCGCCTTTTCAAAGCCTTCATTCTGCTGTACGCTGGGCCCGAGAATGGTCGAGAGCCTCGCGCTTCGCAGCCGGCGCTGCCGGCAGGTGCGGCTGAACATCCACCCCACCGCCGAGTACCGCAGGGTCCTGGACATCCTGAACAGCCTGGATCTGCCGGCCAGCGTCGGCAGCCCGGAGAACGTCAAGTTCGCGGTGCTGGAGCTGATCAGCAACTCCCTGCGCGCCCACCGGGAGCGGGGGGTGCGGGAGCCGGTGCACACGGTGCTGCGCTTCGAGGACGGGCAGCTGACGGTGACCATCCGGGATTCCGGGGGCGGCTTCGACCCCTCCACCCTGCCCTACGACCTGGATGGCGACGTGCAGGCCGTGGACCCCAACGACGCCTCCTTCCAGGAGTACCAGAAGCGCAACAATTTCCAGCGCTTCGGCATGGGGCTGCTGGTGGCCCGCCGGGTGTTCCCCGGCTTCTCCCTGGCCTTCCTGGACGCCGATGGCCGCAACGTGCGCTGGGGGGAGGGCGAAGTGGCGGGGACCATGATCCGCATGTCCACGGGGGGTACGGCGGCATGAACGAAGAGCAGCGCAACCGGGTGCGCCTGAAAACCCACGCCAAGATCCTCATCAAGGGCTGGGAGGTTCCGGGCTACCTGCGGGATTTGAGCCGGGAGGGCTGCCAGCTCAGCCTCACCCGCCCCCTGGAGCTGAAGCGGGAACAGGCGCTGGCCGTGGCCGTCCTGCCGGACCCGCAGGCCGGCATTGCCGCCTTCAATTTCTTCGTGCAGGTGCTCTGGACCCGCGCCGACCCGGTGTTCTTCAACCTGGGCGGGCCTATCTCCCCCTTCCCGGGGGAGCAGCACGAGCAGGGCCTGCGGAGGATGTTCGACTTCTACCAGTGATCGTAGGCCACGATGCTGCGCAGGGGCTTGCGGGGATGGGCCTCCGGCAGCTCGGCGGGGTGGCCCAGCAGCATCAGGAGCACCACCTTCATCGAGTAGGGCACGGAGAGCATCTCCTTGACCGCCGCCTCGTCGAAGGTGCCCAGCAGGCAGGAGCCAAGTTCCTCCCGCACCGCCTGCAGGGCCATGAAGCCGGCGGCGATCCCCAGGTCCACCGGGTAGGAGAGCTGCCCGTTGGGCATGCGGTATTCGATGTTGGTGGTGCACAGGGCGATGACCACGGGCGCCTGGCCGACCTTCTCCTCGCCGAAGGCGGCCTCCTGCAGCTTCTCCCGCAGGGCCTTCTTCTGCACGACGACGAACCGCCATTCCTGGCGGTTCTTGGCCGAGGGCGCGAGACGCCCCGCCTCCAGCACCCTCTCCAGCTTGACCGCGCTGACCGGCGAGGGCTTGAAGCCGCCGATGCTCCGTCTTTCCAGGATCTCCGGGAGTATGCTCATCCCCTCGGGGCAATCATAAATTAAGCCACCCCGTATTGCAATGCTTTTTTACCGCCACTATCCTGGAGCTCACCATGCGCCGGCTGCCCGCCACCTTCTGCCTCCTGCTCGCCCTGGCGGCGGTGCATTCGCCGGGCCAGCAGGCCGCCCGGGTGCTGGCCGACTACGCCGGGCTGCAGCAGCAGTACCCGCGGCCGGAGGGCTCGGCCGCGGAGCTCGGGGTGCTGCGCCAGGCGGAGCAGCGCCTGGGCGGGCTGGGCATCCCCACGCGCCGCCTGGATTTCCGGGAATCCGACCGGGACCATTCCTTTTCGGAAGTGCTGGTGGCCTCCGTGGCCGGCGAGCGGCGCGACACGCTGCTGCTGGCGGTGCCGCTGGACCATCCGGCGGAGGCCAGCCGGGACCGGGACGGCTCGCTCAACGTGGCCCTCGCCCTCGGCCTGCTGGAGGCCGCCCGCGCGCGCCGGCCCACGCTGTCCCTGGAGGTGCTCTTCCTGGGCGCGGAGTTCGGCGACGGGCCGCAGTACCCCATGGGCTCGCGGCTGTTCCTGCGCGACTATACCTCCGCCGAGCCGGCCATGGCCATGTACCTGAACCTGCGCGCCGTGCCCTCCCGCCTGCTGGTGCGCACGGGGGGGCGGGGCAGCGAGTGCCCGTTCTGGCTGATCGACCGCACCACGCGGGCCCTGGACGCCGCGGGGCTGTTCTTCCGCATCCGGGGCAACGAAACGCAGATCTTCCGTTTCGGGCTGACCGACCAGCCCACCATGATCGAGCCGTACCTGAACGCGGGCTACCCGGCGGTCAGCCTGGAGGGTGAATACGAGGGCCTGCCCGCGGGGGGCGAAGAGGCCTGGGTGGCCTCGTTTCTGGCCTTCCTCGAGGGTTTCGACGGGTCTTTCCGGGCCGGCATCCCGGAATCCTGGGACCGGCACTATCTTTTTTTCCAGATCCGCTCGTTCTTCTTCCGCATCTCGGAACGGCTGTACGTGATCCTGCTGATCGCGGTGCTGGGGGGGGCCCTGCTGTACAGCCTGTTCTCCAGCCGGCGCCTCAAGCCGCTACCTGCGCCTGCTGGGGCGGGACTTCTGGGTCCTGCCGCTGTACTTCCTGCTGGTCTTCCTGATGCTGTTCCTGGCCACCTGGGCCCTGGAGGGGCTGCAGCGCCTGCGCAATTCCACGGATCTCTGGAGCCGCCTGCCCCTGCCCTTCCTGGGCTTCAAGCTGGCCGCCCCCCTGCTGCTGTTCTTCGCCCTGCTGCCGGTGCTGCGCCGACTGCGCGTGCCCCTGCGCGGCGGCTTCTACTCCGCGGCCGCCCTGCTGTGCCTGCTGGGGGACATCGTCGTGCTGGCGGCCATCAACCTCTCCTTCAGCTACTACTTCCTCTGGGCCTTCGCCTTCGCCCTGCTGTTCTCGGCCACCTCCAACCGGGTGCTCAAGCTGCTGGCCTTCCTGGCCTCGCCCTACTGGATCGTGAAAACCGTGGTGGAGTTGTTCAGCCTGCCGGTCCTGAGGTTCTGTCATGTGGTGCTGCTGTCCAAGCTCTGGGGCAACCTGCTGCTGGCCGCGGTGCTGCTGCCCTTCATCCTGATGTACATCCGCCTGCACCTGGTGCTGCCCTGGTTCCGCATCTCCTCCCGGCGCACCCGGCGGGTGCTCAGCGCCGGCCTGTTCGGTGCGATCCTGGCCGGGCTGGGGGGCTTCTTCCTGCTCTACGCCCCGTACGGTCCCGGCCGGCTACAGCCGGTGAGCGCCGAGTACCTGGTGGACCGGGTAAACGCGCGGGCCCAGGTGGTGCTGGCCAGCCCCGCCCCCCTGCGCGACCTGTATCTGCTGGAGCCAGGAGCCCTGCGCGTGGTGGACACCCGCTCGCGCCTGGCCCGACGCGAGCTCCCGCCCATCGCCGACCTGATCACGCCCCGGGTCAGGGAGGTGGGCTTCCTGGACCGCAAGAACATCCACCTCGACCTCCAGCCCGTGGGCAGGCCCGTGCATGAGCCAGGGTCCCAGGGATGGCCGGCATGTCCGCAGGTTGACCGTAGAGATGTACCGGGACAATCGCCTTCGGTCGTCCCAGATCGGAGCGTGTCAAAGCAGCTTCCAGGCTATTGATGTCCATGGTATAGGTGGCGCGTGGGCAGTACCACCAGCACGGGCATGGCCCCGGTCAATTCGATGGCGGCAACCGTTGCCACGGCGGTATGAGACACCGTGAACACGGTATCGCCCGGCCCGACTCCACAGGCGCGGTTGGCCAGTTGCGGAGCATCCGTACCATTGGCCACGCCAATCGCGTGGCGTACCCCGATGTACCGGGCAAAGGCTTCTTCAAAGCCCTTCACTTCCTTGCCGAGAATGTACCAGCCCCCTTCCAGAACGCGCGTGATCGCCGCATCGATCTGTTCCCGATGCGCCAGA
>CAVUYS010000053.1:0-14389 GCA_963745745.1 uncultured Spirochaetota bacterium
GCAGCGGGTCGCTGTGGGCGAGTCGGCAGCGCTGGCTGCGCTCCAGCCCGGTGTTCAGGGAGGCGTTGCCCACCGCCGTTTCCACCTCCTCCGGCGGGCGGCCGCCCTCCAGCGCCTCGGCCACCGCGGCCAGGGCCGGCACGGCCTGGGCCAGGGCCTCTGCGTAGAGCTGCGGGAAGCTGGCGGTGGAAGACAGCTCTTCCCGGCAGGGGTGCCGCCAGGGGGCGCTCGGCGAGGTTCAGGAAGTCGATGTCCCGCGGCAGCTCCAGGGGATGGAACAGCGCCAGGCGCCGCTTGGGAGCTTCGCGGTCCCGCTCCAGCGCCAGCCGCCGGTAGCGCGGTTCCGAGGGATCGGTGTAGGTGTAGAAGAACATGGCGTCGGCATAGGCGTTTTCGATGCGTCGGCGGTCCAGGCTTTTGCGGGTCATGCGGGGATAGGCGGAGTTCAGGGCTTTGAGCAGCGTCTTCACCAGAGGGTAGGGCAGCACGGGGCCGCAGCCCAGCAGACCGGGCAGGGACAGCTCTGAGGCCTCCTGAGCGCGGCGTTCCCGCAGGGTCAGCACGTCCAGGATGCGCTCGAAGAAGATATGGCAGCGGAAGTACTTCTCCGTTTCCGGCCTGGCCGGATCCACCCAGCCGGAGAAATACACGATGAAGGGATGGGTGACGCGGTCCAGGAAGGCGTGCGTCACCCAGCCCAGGGTGAAGGCGGTGAGCTCGTCCCGGACGGCCTCGTCGATGCCGCGGGCCTGCAGGCGGCGCAGTTGGCGCACCAAGTGCGCGGTCAGGCGGCCGTAGCCTTCGTGGTGGGCCGCCACTCCGTACTTCAGCCCGGTGGGGCGGGTGCGCTGGTTATGATAGAAGAAATCCGGCCCCTGGGCCCCGAAGCGGAACAGGTTGCCCTGGCGCTCCAACAGGCCCTCGGCGCGCGCGCCCAGGGCCCCGCGCAGCGCCTCTTCCGCGAACAGCAGGTGGCAGATCTGGGCCGGCATGGGCTTTCAGTAGTCCCGCGGCCGGAAGGTGGATACCCGGGCCAGCTCCTCGTAAAGCTCGCGCTCGCGCTCGCTCAATGAAGCAGGGACCACGATGCGGATCACGGCGTCCAGGTCCCCCTGGTCTCCGCCGCGGCGGGCCAGGCCCTTGCCGCGCAGCCGCAGGCGCTGCCCGCTCTGGGCGCCCGGAGCCAGCTTCAGGCTGGCCTGGCCCTCCAGCAGCGGGACCTGGATGCGGGCGCCCAGCGCCGCCTCCCAGGGGCTCACGGGCACCTCCACCTCCAGATCCTGGCCGTTCAACCGGAAACGGGCGTGAGGGGCCAGGCGCACGCGCAGGTACAGGTCCCCCGCCTCGGCGCCGCCCTGCCCGCTGCCGCCCTGCCCGCGCAGGCGCAGGCGGTGCCCGTCGGTGGTGCCCGCGGGGATGTTCACCTCCAGGGTCTTGCCGCCCGAGAGCATCAGAGTCTTCCGCACCCCGCGGTGGGCCTCCTCCAGGCTGATGGTGATCTCTGCCTCCTGGTCTTCCCCCGGGGCGGCCTGGCCCCAGGCCATGCGGCCCGAGCGCCCGGTGCGGCCGCGTCCGTTGGAGGGCATGCCGAACAGCATCTCGAAGAAGTCGCTGAAGCCCGAGAAGGGCGTCTGCTCGAAGTTCTCGCCGGACATGTCGAAGCGGAAGCTACGCCCGGCCCCCGGCTGGCCGCCTCGCGTGCCGAAGAATTCCCACCCGGGCGGCGGGCTGAAGTCCTGGCCGGCCTGCCAGTTTTCGCCGAGGGAGTCGTAGCGGCGGCGCTTGTCCGCGTCCTGGAGCACCTCGTGGGCCTCGTTCAGGCGCTTGAACTTCTCCTCCGCGTCCGGGCTCTTGTTCACGTCCGGATGCAGCTTGCGGGCCTGCTTGCGGTAGGCGGCCTGGATTTGTTGCTGGCTCGCCCCTCGGTCCACCCCGAGCGTCTCGTAATAATCCCGAAATTTGACAGCCATGTTCGATTGGCTTCAATGTACTCAAGCAGGTCTTACCCCGTCAATGGAGGAGCCATATTGAACGCATCCCGCTTCGCGCTGAACCGCATCGCCTGTCCCGGCCTGGGGCTGGAGGCCTTCCTGCTCCTGGCCCGGGGCGCCGGCCTCACCAAGGTAGAGCTGCGCAATGACCTGCCCGGCGGGCGCATCCACGACGGGCTGCCGGCAGGGGAGGCCCGGGCCCTGCTGGAGCGCCACGGCGTGCAGGTCATTACGATCAATGCCCTGCAGCACTTCAACCTGGGCTCCTCGCTGCCGTCGCTGGAAAAGGAGCTGGCAGAGCTGGCCCGCACCGCCCGGGACATCCGCTGTCCGGCGCTGGTGTTCTGCCCGCACAACGACCCCTCCGACCGCCGGGACCAGGCGCAGCGCTACCGGGAAGCCCTGGCGGCCTTGAAGCGCTTCGGGCCCATCCTGGCTGATGCCGGCCTGCTGGCCTATGTGGAGCCGCTGGGCTTCGCCATCAGCTCCCTGGACTCCCTGGCCACGGCATCGGCGCTGATCGAGGAATCCGGCTTCCCGGTCTATCGCCTGCTTTACGACACCTTCCATCATTTTCTAGGTCCGGACTCGCGGGACAGCCTGAAGGGCCGGCCCGCGCTGCAGCGCATCGGCCTGGTGCACATCTCCGGGGTCTACCAGGAGGTCCCGGGGAACCGCTACCTGGACGAGCACCGGGAGTTGATCCGCGAGGGGGACCGCCTGGCCAGCCGCGCCCAACTGGACTTCCTGCGGGAGGAAGGCTACCGCGGGGACATCAGCTTCGAGCCCTTTTCCCCGCGGGTGCAGGGCCTGCCGCCGGAAAAACTGGTCGAGGAGCTGCGGGCCAGCCTGCGGGCGCTGGGGCCGGAAACTTGACCGGCCTTCCCGCGGGCCAGTATCATCGTGATTGTTGAGGAGGGACTGATGGGCAGGTTTCCGGTGGGCAACGCCCCCTGTTCCTGGGGCACGCTGGAGTTCGAGGGCCTTGCCGGGGAGCAGGTGCCCTGGCAGCGCATGATGGACGAGCTGGCCGAAACCGGCTACACGGGCATGGAGCTGGGCGACTGGGGCTACCTGCCCGCGGAGGCGGGGGTCTTGAGCCTGGAGCTGGCCCGGCGGGGCCTGACCATGCTGGGAGCCTTCGTGCCGGTGGCCTTTCGCCACGAGGGAAAACACGCGGCGGGACAGGAAACCGCCCTGCGCACGGCGCGCCTGCTGGCCGCGGTGGCCGGCCATCCGGCCCCCTTCCTGGTGCTGGCTGACCAGAACGGCAGCGACCCTGTGCGCACCGGCAATGCCGGGCGGATAAAACCCGAAATGGGCCTGGGCCCGGAGGAGTGGAAGGTCTTCGCCCGGGGGGTGGAGAGCATCGCCGCGGCGGTGAAGCGCGAAACGGGATTGCGAACCGTGTTCCATCACCACTGCGCCGGCTGGGTGGAGACCCCGCAGGAGATCCAGCGCCTGCTTTCCCTGACCTCCCCCGAGCTGGTGGGCCTGGTGTTCGACACGGGGCATTTCGTCTACGCCTCCGGCGGCCGTCCCGCGCTGGAAGGCCTGCAGATGTACGGGGACCGGGTGTGGTACATGCACTTCAAGGACTGCCACCCGGAAGTGGCCGGCCAGGCGCGGGCCAAGGGCTGGGACTATTTCCAGGCGGTGCGCCACGGCGTGTTCTGCGAGCTGGGCCAGGGCGGCGTGGATTTCCCCTCGGTGGTCCGTTGGCTGGACGGGCGCGGCTACGGGCACTACGTGCTGGTGGAGCAGGACGTGCTGCCGGGCATGGGGGCCCCCAAGGAAAGCGCCCGGCGCAACCGGGATTACCTGCGGGCACTGGGCCTTTAAATTTGACCCTGCAATTCCAACCAAGGAGCCAAGCGTGAAAAGCAAAATCCTGCAGGTGGGTGTGATCGGCGCGGGGAGGATCGGCAAGATCCACGCCCGCAGCCTGGCCTTCCTGATCCCGGAGGCCCAGGTCGCGGCGATCGCCGACGTGGACGCCGGGGCCGCGCGCGAAGCGGCCGAGGCGCTGCGCATCCCCAAGGCCCTGAGCGACCACCGCGAGATCCTGGCGGACCGGGCCATCCAGGCGGTGGTGATCTGCGCCCCGACCCCCCTGCACTCCGCCCTGATCGAGGAGGCCGCGGCGGCCGGCAAGCACATCTTCTGCGAGAAACCGGTGGATTTCGACCTGGCCCGCATCGACGCGGCCCTGGCCGCGGTGAAGAAGGCGGGGGTCAAGCTGCAGATCGGCTTCAACCGCCGCTTCGACGCCAACTTCGCCCGGGTGCGCCGGGCGGTGGCCGAGGGGGAGATCGGGCAGCCGCAGCTCCTGCACATCGTCAGCCGGGATCCCGGCCCGCCGCCGCTTTCCTACGTGAAGAGCTCCGGCGGAATCTTCATGGACATGACGATCCACGACTTCGACATGGCCCGCTTCCTGATCGGCGCCGAAGTGGAGGAGGTGTACACCCAGGCCGCGGTCACCGTGGATCCGGCCATCGGCCAGGCGGGGGACCTGGACACCGCCGTGGTGCTGCTGAAGTTCGCCAACGGGGTGATCGGCACCATCGACAACTGCCGCCAGGCGGTGTACGGTTACGACCAGCGGGTGGAGGTGCTGGGCAAGAAGGGGGCGGCGGCCAGCGAAAACAACTACCCCAACAGCGTGGTCTTCTCCGGGGGGGAGGCCATCCGGCGCGACCTGCCGCTGAACTTCTTCCTGGAACGCTACGCGGAGAGCTTCGTGACCGAGATGAAGCTCTTCGTGGAAGCGGTGCTGCAGGACAAGCCCACCCCGGTTGGAGGCCTGGACGGGCGCCACCCGGTGGTCATGGCCCGGGCGGCCCGCAAGTCCTACGACGAGCATCGCCCGGTGCGCCTGGCGGAGGTGGAGCGTTCAGGAGGGCACAATGCGCAGGTTCGCCTACTCGCTTTCCGGCGGCAAGCTGTTCCCCCTCTTCATCGGCTTTTACATCCCGTACCTGGTCTGCTACGCGGCGGTGCTGGCCGGCAGCCGGTGGGCCCAGGGCGGACCGGGCGCCAGAGGGGCCGCCGCCGGGTTGGCGGCGACCCTGGCCGGGTACGCGGGACTTCTGCTGCTGTACCTCCTGTTCACGATCCCGTTCCTGCGCCGCCTCGTGCCGGCCCTGTCCCTGGAGGGCCAGGCGCTGGAGTTCCGCGGCTCCACCGGCTCCTTCCTGGGCCTGAACCTCCTGGGCCTGCTGCTGTCCCTGGTCACCCTGGGCATCTACAGCCCCTGGTACGCGGCCCGGGTCGCCCGCTACCTGAGCGGGCAGACCTCCTACCGCGGGAAGCCCTGGGAGTTCACCGGCAAGGGGGGCCGCCTGTTCGTGATCCTGCTGCTGTCCCTGGTGCTGCCGGTGTCCGCGATCACCGTGGTCTTCGCGCTGCTGCTGGCGGGCCGCACCGGCGGCTTCGGCCAGGCCGAGAGCTTCTCCCTGAGCTTCGCGGTGATGGTGGTGGTGCTGCTGGTGGTGGTCCCCTCCTACCTGTACCTGGTCTACCGCTGGCTGTTCAGCCTGCGGCTGGGCGCCCAGGAGGTGCGCTGGGATACCCGCTTCTGGCCGGCGGTGGGTTTCATCTTCCTGCAGCTGATCCTGACCCTGCTCTCCGCACTGGTCTACTGGCCGGGGGCCTGCGTCCGGCTGTACGCCTACTTCGCCCGGCGCACCGTGATCGCCGAGGCGGAGGCCATCCGCTGGACCGGGGGCTTCGACGGCCCCGCCGGGAGGGGCTTCCTGCTGCTCTGGGGGCAGACCCTGCTCGTCCTGCTGACCCTGGGGATCTACACCCCCTGGGCCATGGCCCGCACCGGGCGGTGGTTCGCGGAGCACACCTCGCTGGAAAGCCCCTCGGAAACGGGGGCCTGAAAGGGGGAGAGGTTCGTGTCCAGGATCCAGCCTACCGCCCTCCTGCAGACCATCGGCAACCACACTCCGAACCTCATCTACGTCAAGGACCTGCAGGGGCGCTTCCTGCTGGTCAACGACCGGTTCTGCGAGGCGCTCGGCCTTTCCCGGAAGGAGGTGGTGGGCAGGACGCCGCACGAGCTGTTCGCCGCGCCTATCGCCGAGTCCCATCTGGCCAACGACCGGCAGGTGGCCGCCAGCGGGAAGACCATGACCTTCCCCGAGTTCGCCGAGCTGCCCGACGGGCGCCATGAATACGTCTCCACGAAATTTCCGGTAACCGACCGCACGGGCCGTCTGGCGGCGGTGGGGGGCGTTTCCGTGGACATCACGGCGCAGAAGAAGGTCGAAGCCTCGCTGCGGGAGAGCGAGGAGAAGTTCCGACTGGCCTTCCAGGCCAATCCCCTGGCCATCAACCTCAACGGCCTGGCCGACGGGAAGTACCTCGACATCAACGAGGGCTTCACGCGCCTGATGGGCTACAGCCGGGAGGAAGTCCTGGGCAAAACCTCCGTAGAGCTGGGGATTTGGGCCGAGGCGGCGGACCGGGAACGCCTGGTGGGCGAGCTTTCCTCCACGGGCCGGGTCGAGGACCTGCGGGCCCGTTTCCGGAGGAAGAACGGGGAGATCGGCATCGGCCTGATGTCCGCCCGGGTCCTCTCCATCGCCGGGGAACGGGTCATCCTTTCGCTCACCCGGGACATCACCGCGGAGGTGGAGCTGGAGGAGAAGTACCGGCAGGCCCAGAAAATGGAGGCGGTCGGCCGGCTGGCCGGCGGGGTGGCCCACGACTTCAACAACCTGCTGGTGCCCCTGTTGAGCTACGCCGAAATGCTGGGCCAGACCCTGGCCCCGGAGGATGAGCGCCGGTACATGGTGGAGGAGATCCTGCACGCCGGCCGCCGGGCGGCCAACCTGACCCGCCAGATCCTGGCCTTCAGCCGCAAGCAGGTCCTGGAGGTGGGCGCGCTGGACCTGAACCGTCTGGTCGGCGAGTTCCAGGCGATGATCGCGCGCCTGCTGCGGGAGAACATCGAGGTGCGGCTGGAGCTGGCGCCGGACCTGCCCCTGGTGTGGGCGGACCGGACGCAGTTGGAGCAGGTGCTCATGAACCTGGCGGTGAACGCGGGGGACGCCATGCCCGCGGGTGGGAGGCTCACCATCCAGACCTGCGCCGGCCGGGACCCCGACGATCCGGCCGCGGAGCCCGGGGCGGTGCTGGTGGTCAGCGATACGGGCCTGGGCATGAGCGCCGACACGCTGTCCCACCTGTTCGAGCCTTTCTTCACCACCAAGGAGCCCGGCAAGGGCACGGGACTGGGGCTGGCCACGGTGTTCGGCATCGTCCAGCAGCACCGGGGACAGATCCGGGTGGCCAGCACGCCGGGCCAGGGAACCAGTTTCAGGATCTACCTGCCCCTGGCCGGGAGGTCGGAAGCGCCCGCGGCCGCCAGGCCGGCCGCATCCGGCGGGCTGGAAGGCACGGAAACCGTGCTGGTGGTGGAGGACGACGAGCGCGTGCGGGCCCTGGTCAGCGGCGTGCTGCGCGGCCGCGGCTACACCGTGCAGGTCGCCGAGGACGCCGCCGCCGCGCTGCGCCTGTTCGCCGGCGGCGGACCGGGGCCGTCCGGCCGCACCTGCTGATCACGGACCTGGTCCTGCCCGGCACCGGCGGCAGGGAGCTGTCCGCGGTCCTGCGGGAGCGCTTCCCGGACCTGCGCGTGCTGTACATGTCCGGCTACGCGGAGGACCTGCTGCACCGCCCGGCCGAAGGGGAGCCCGGCCTGCTGCAGAAGCCCTTCAGCATCCGGGACCTGCTGGAGCGCGTACGGGCCGCCCTGGATTGACAGCGGAAAAAAAACCCGCTAAAGTAGGCGCCGCGATGCCACTGTAGCTCAGTCGGTAGAGCAGTGGACTGAAAATCCATGTGTCAGCAGTTCGATTCTGCTCGGTGGCACGGACCCCGCCTCCCGTAGGCGGGGTTTTTTCTATGGGCGCCCCCCCCCGCGAAGGAGGATTTGATGAAAATGGACCCCGTGCTGCTGGCCAAGAATCAACGCGCCGAGATTTCCTCCTACCTGATCGCCGCCGACGAGATCGAAAGGAGCCTGGAGGCCAACCGCCAAGAGCTGTCGGGCCTGGCCCGCTTCCTGCTGGAGCAGGCCCCGGACCGCATCCTGCTGCTGGGCAGCGGCGCCTCCTGGGTCACCCTGTACAGCGGCTGCTACTTCCTGCAGACCTGCACCTCCATCCCGGTGGCCCATCGCTATGGCCCGGAGTTCCTGGCCGACGAGCCTCCGGAGCTGGCGCGGGGCAAAACTGTGGCCATCCTGGCCTCCTACTCGGGGAACACGGCGGACACGGTGAACGCCGCGCGGGCCTGCCGCGAGCGGGGTATCCCGACCATCGCCCTGTGCCGCACGCGCAAGGGCAAGCTCATGGAGCAGGCCGACCACCTGCTCACCTACGAATCGGTGTGCCTGTACACCTCCGCCATGGCAAATCTATTGTGGCTGCTGGCCGAGTACGCCGGCCTTAAGGGGCACAAGGCGGAAGGCGCGCGGATGCAGGAGGAGCTGCGCCGCCTGCCGGACCGCTTCCGCGGGGCCCTGGCCAAGAGCGAGGAGGTGGCCCGGGAGGCCGTGGAGCGGTTGAAGGACCAGGAGTTCTTCTACGTCCTGGGGGACGGGGCGGTGTGGGCCCTGGCCTACCAGTTCGGCTACACCAACCTGATGGAGTACGCCAAGATCGACGCCGCCTGCCTGCGCGGCTGCGAGTGGCGGCACGGCCCGCTGGAGGTGCTGCCGCGCTCCCCGGCCATGATCCAGTTCGTGGGCACCGACCCGGGGCGCCGGTATGCGCTGGCCACCCAGGACTACTGCCGCTCGCGCGGAGCCCGCCTGGCCGTGTTCGACAGTAAAGACTACTTCGACTGCCACCCGGTGCTGGCCCCCTTCGCCCTGCACACGGTGAGCCAGCTGTTCCTGATCTACTACTGCACCCTGCACGGGCGGGACATGGACGCCTACGGGGAGATGCACGTCCGCCCGTACATCGCCGGGGAGACGTACTTCTAGAAGAGGGCCTGCGCGCGCCCCGGGTCACTCCCCCAGGACCTGCACCAGCCAGCCGCGCTCCTGGGGGCCGTCCAGCTCCACGAAGTAGATGGTCTGCCGCCCGCCGGTGACCAGACGGCCCTCCTCGATGGGGAAGAAGACCTGGAAGCCCAGCAGGGCCCCGCGCAGGTGCGAGGGGGCGTTGATGGCCATCTGCCCGTCGGAATGCAGGAAGCGGGCGTGCCGGTAGGGGTGGTCCTCGGGCACCAGGGCCTGCAGGAAATCGGAAATGTCCTTCTCCAGATCCGGCAGTCCCTCGTTCACGGTCAGGCCCGTGGTGGTGTGCAGGGACAGCACGAAGGCCGTGCCGGAGCGCACCCCGGATTCCTCCACGGCCCGGCGCACCTCGGCGGTGATGTCGATCAGCTCGGTCTCCCGGCGCGTGAGCAGGGTCAGGCGCTTGAGCACGCTCTTCATGGCCGGCCTTTCAGGCCGAGCAGCTCGGCCGCGTTGCCCCGGGTGATGGCTTCCCGCAGGCCGGGTGCAGAGGGGCAGGGCCTGCAGGCCCCGCACGGAGCGGCGGATGTCGGCCCGCGGATAGTCGGAGCCGAACAGCACCTGGTGAGGGAGGCTGCGTTCCAGCACCCGGATGCCGACCTGTTCGGCCAGCACGCGCTGCAGCGCGTCGCGCGGGGTGCCGCTGTACACGATCGAGGTGTCCAGGTACACGTTGCGGTACTTCAGGGCCAGCAGGAGGGCCTCTTCCACCCAGGGCCAGCCGAAGTGGGCGATGACGATGCGCAAGGCAGGGAACTCCTGGGCCGCCTCTTCCAGGGCCAGCGGGCGGGCGTACTTGGACTGCCCGACCAGGGACCAGGACAGGCCGCAGTGCATCACCAGGGGCACGCCCAGCTCGGCGCAGGCCTGGTACAGGGGCCAGGCCTGCCTGCGGTCGTCGGGGTGGAAGCGCTGCAGCGCCGGGTTCAGCTTCAGCCCCCGCAGGCCCAGGCCGCGGACGGCCCGCTCCAGCTGCTTCGGCGCGTCCTGGGCGGAAGGGTCCACCGAGGCAAAGCCCAGGAAACGGGGGTTGGCCCCGCAGAGCTCGGCCACCTGCTCGTTGCTCACGATGCGGCAGCCGTGGGCCGTGGTGCAGTCCAGGGGCAGGAGCACCGCCTGCTGCACGCCCGCCTCGTCCATTTCGGCCAGGAAGAGCGACAGGGGCTGGGACGGGAAGTGCAGCTGGAAGACCTCGCGCACGGCTCGCTCCAGCTGGGGGTCCTCCTGGCGCAGCTCCCGGATCATCACCGGGTGGGTGTGGAAATCGATCATGGGGCCTCCGGGGGGCGGGTGTCGCGGGCGGCGGCCAGCAGGGCCTGGACCTGGGCGGCCGTGGGGAAGCGGTCGCGCGGGCGGGCGATGTACAGGGCCGCGGCCGCGCTGCCGGCGGCCAGGCAGTCCTCCAGGGGCCGGCCCTGCCGGCTGGCCTGCAGGAAGCCGGCGTTGAACACGTCGCCGGCCCCGACCGTGTCCACCACCTCGGCCGGCAGCGCCGGCTGGCGCACTTCCCGCCCGCCCGCGCGGGCGATGCTGCCCTCCCGCCCCAGCTTGACCACGACCGTCTCGGGGCCCAACGCGCTCAGGGCGCGGGCGGCCTCCGGAGCCCCGGCGGCGCCCGTGATGGCCCGGGCCTCGTCCAGGTTGGGCAGGAAGATGGAGACCTGGGCCAGCAGCCCCTGCAGGGCCGCCATGGTCGGCGCCGTCCAGCCTTCGGGATCCCAGCCCGTGTCCAGCATGGTGGTCTTGCCGGAGCGGCGGGCGCGGGCCAGCAGCGGCGCGGTGCGCGCCAGGGACAGGCCCGGCCAGCTGAACACGCCCAGCAGGCCGACCAGCCCGGCGCTCTCCACCAGGTCCCAGTGCCGGGCGATCACCGTCTCCTCCGCATGGGCCAGGCAGGCGAAGTCCGAAAGAAAGGCCCGCTCCCCGTCGGGCCGCACCACGGCCACGGTCAGCGCGGTCCGGCCGCCCGGCACGGTCTCCAGGCCGGAGGCGTCCACTCCGGCGGCCTCCAGGTCGGCCCGGATCCGCTCCCCCCAGGAGTCCTCGCCGACGCAGCCGATCACGGTCACCGGCTCCCCCAGGGCGGCCAGCGCGAAGGCCGTGTAGGTGGTCTGTCCCGAGGAGACCAGCAGGTGGTCGTCGCCGGCCACCTCCTGGCCCCACTCCGGCAGGCGGGACACGCCGCGCAGGATGAGGTCCACGCAGAAGTTGCCGATCAGGCACACGCCGCCGGCGGGCATGGCGTAAAGCTTATAGGGGCCCGCCGCAGCGGTCAAGGAGAGGAAGGCGGCGGCGGGCCGCGCGGGCGGGTCGCGAGGGCGCCGCCGCCGGCTTGACACCGCTCCGGGAAACCTTTCCAATCGTGGCAGGGAGGCCAGGCGAAGTGAAAGCTGCGGTGCTGCATGGGGTGGGGCGGGTGCGCGTCGAGACGGTGGCCGACCCGCGGCCCGGTCCCGAAGAGGCGCTGCTCCGCATCCGGGCCTGCGGGGTGTGCGGCACGGACAACTCCCTGTACAAGGGCGACTACCCCGGGGCCTACCCGGTGGTGATCGGGCACGAGCTGGCCGGGGAGGTCCTGGAGGTGGGCTCCGCGGTGAAGGGCCTGTCCGCCGGCCAGCGGGTCACCGTGGATCCCAACAAGGTCTGCCACGCCTGCCCCTACTGCCGCGCGGGCCTGGAGCACCTGTGCGAGAAGGTCAGCTCCATGGGCGTGCATCGCGACGGGGCGGATGCCGAGTACTGCGTCATGCCGGCGACCAACGTGTACCCTCTCCCGGACTCCTTGAGCTTCGAGGAGGCGGCCTTCAGCGAGCCGCTGGCCTGCGCCGTGCACGGGGTGGACCTGGCCGGGGTCCGGCTGGGGGACACGGTGCTGATCGTGGGGGGCGGGCCCATGGGCAACCTCATCACCCAGTGCGCCCTGCGCGCCGGCGCCGCGACGGTCGTGGTGAGCGAGCCCATCGCCGGGCGCCGCGAGCTGGCGGGCGCGCACGGGGCCACCCACCTGCTGGACCCGGCCCGCCAGGACCTCGGGCAGGAAATGAGGAAGATCCGGCGCATCGGGGCGGACGTGGTGTTCGAGGCGGCCGGAAACCCGGCCGCCCAGGCCGCCTGCCTGGCCCTGGCCCGCAAGGGCGGCACGGTCATGTTCTTCGGGGTCAGCCCCCAGGACCGCTTGATCCAGGTCAACCCCTTCCTGATCAATGAGAACGAGCTGCGCATCCTGGGCTCCTACAACAACCCGTTCGCCACCGCCCGCGCGGTGGAGCTGCTGGCCAGCGGGGCGGTGCGGGTCGGGGGCCTGATCTCCCACCGCCTGGAGCTGAAGGACTACCTGGAGGTGTTCCGGCTGTTCGGCGGCCCGGACACCATGAAGCTCATGGTGCGCATGGATTAGGCTTGAGGGAGGGCGCATGGCCGACAGGAAGAAGAAACCGGCCGGGTTCATCCCGGCCCCGCTGCTGCCGCTGACCGACTCGGGCGGCGTGGATTTCCGGCTGCTGGAAAAGCAGGTGGACTACCTGGTGAAGGAGGGCGCCGACGGGCTGTTCCTCAGCGGCACCACCGGCGAGGGGGCCTGGATTTCCACCGGGTGGAAGGCGGACGTGCTGCGCGCGGCCAAGGAAGTGGTGGCCGGCCGCTGCTTCCTGGCCGCCGCCTGCCTGCAGCCGGCCACGCCGCAGGTGCTGGAAGAGATGGAGGCCATGCTCAAGCTGGAGCCGGACTTCGTGGTGGCCGTGGCCCCCTACTACTACGCGGTGAGCCAGGCGGCGGTGGCCGCCCACTTCCGGGAGCTGGCCCGGGCCTCCAGCGTTCCCCTGATCCTGTACAACATCCCGCAGTGCACCCACAACCCCATCGCCCTGGAAACCGTGCTGGAGCTGGCCCGGGAGCCGAACATCGCGGGCCTGAAGGACAGCTCGGGGGACTTCGCCTCCTTCTGCCGGGGATTGGCCGCGGGCGCGCCGGAGGGCTTCGCCTGGATCATGGGCGAGGACTACCTGGACGGCCCGGCCATGCTCACCGGCGCGGACGGCATCGTCAGCGGTTTGAGCAATGTCTGGGCCGGTTTCCACGCCGCCCTCGTCCGCGCGGCGCGTGCCGGGGACCGCGATGGGGTGCTGGCCAGCCAGGCCCGCATCCACCAGCTCTACGGCATCCACCGGGTCACCGGCGGCAAGGTCATCCCGGTGCTGAAGGCGGGGGCGGCCTTCTTCGGCCGCTGCACGCGCCGCATGCGCCTGCCCTCCCTGGACCTGAGCGACGGGGAGGCCGCCGCGGTGCGCGGAGTGCTGGAGGGCCTGGGCCTGCTCGTGGCAGGCGGAGGGCGGCGGGGATGCGGCAGGACATCCTGGCGGCGCTGCGCCGGCAGTCACCAAGGCGCCTTCCCTGGACCATCCACCACGAGCTGCTGCCTCGGGGCAGCCTGGAGCGCCGGCTGCGCGGCCAGGGGCTGGCCATCGTGGACAAGAGCGTTCACCCCTACCGGCAGGGCAGCGGCCGGGTTTCCGTCGAGGAACGCCAGGGATGGGAAGGGGACCACCGGCTGATCCTGCGCACCTGGCACACCCCGCTGGGCGAGCTCGCCGCCCGGCTGCGGGAAGGCCCGGACGGCAGCCTGTGGACCGAGCGCTACCCGCTGGCCGAGCGCCGCGGACTTCCGCCTGCTGGAATACATCGCCGAGGACACCGAGTACCGGCCCAACGACGAGGCCGTGGCCGCGGCCCAGCAGGCCCTGGGCGAGGACGGCCTGGTCCTGTGCCGCCTGATGCGTTCCCCCCTGCAGCGCCTGCTGACCGAATGGCTGGGCCTGGAAGGCTTCAGCTACGCGCTGGCGGACGCACCGCGGGAGCTGGACCGCCTGCTCGGCCGCCTGGCGGCCTGCGACCAGCCGGCCCTGCGCATCGCCGCCGCCTCCCCGGCCGAGGCGGTCTGGAGCGCCGAGAACCTGACCGGGGACGTGGTCGGCCCGGAGCTGTTCGGCAGGTACCTCGCCCCGTACTACGCCGAGGCCGCCGGCCGTTTCCGCGCCGCGGGAAAGCTCTACGGCGCGCACTTTGACGGTCGCCTGGCCTGCTTGAAGCAGGCCATCGGGGCCGCCGCCCTGGATTTCGTCGAAGGCTTCACTCCCCCGCCCCTGGGCGACCTCGACCTGGAAAAGGCGCGGGCGGCCTGGCCGGACAAGGCCATCTGGCTGAACATCCCCGGGAACCTGTTCCTGGCCGACGGCCGGGAGGTCGTGCGCCGCGTGCGGGAGCTCCTGCGGCAGGGGAAGGCCGCGGGCGCCTGCCTCCTGACCCTGACCGAGGAGTTCCCCGAGCCGGCGCGGAACCTGCCCTTGGTCGCCGAAGCCGT
>CAVUYS010000054.1:0-3323 GCA_963745745.1 uncultured Spirochaetota bacterium
ACGAAACCGTGACCGTGCCGCCGGTGACCGGCCCGGGCACGGGAAGCGTCACGATCGTCATCGAGCCTCCCCTGGGAGCTTGAATTGGGAGCGAAGCGCATGAAGAAAATCGGCATGTCGGCTCTGGGTCTGGCGATCGCGCTGGGCCTGATGTCCTGCTATCTGGGCGGCTTCAAGTCCGGGAGCATGAGCTTGGATTTCTCCGGGTTCTCCGGACGGGCGATCCAGAACGGTTACGTGGCCCGCGTTTACCTCCTGGCCGACGGGCTGCTGTTCTCCACGGGAGGCGGCACTCCCTTCGCCGCGGAGGTGGAGGTGGATCAATATGTCGGGGCTACCGTCAAGATCGACGGTCTCCCGGTCGGGCCGGTATACAAAGCCCTGGTGGGCTTCGGGCCGGTCACCGACGGAGTTTTCAGCCCCGAGTACTACGGGGAATCTCCGCTGTTCCAGATCACGCCGGGCGGAGACACGGCCACCAGCGTGTCCATGCAGTACCCACCGTTCTCGATCATCCGCTACTCCGCGGACCTCATGACCAGGAACATCAAGGGCGTAGGCAACAACTTCGGCAGCATGATCGCGGCGGAGGACAGCCGGCTGTACAATACCAACCTCTCCTGGGATGGACTCGATTACAGCCTGACCCCGATCGGGCCTGGCGAGCAATACGACCTGACCGCGGACTCTTTGAGCGCTAATGGCCTTTCCACGGGCGATGTGGGCACGTGGAACACCTGGCTCAATACCAACAACGGGATCTTCCCTTTCACTACGGACGGCTGGAGTTTCCAGACCGACTTCAACTCTACCCTGTCGGGCCCGCGGGATATCCTTCAGTCGGGGACGGCCTTTGTAGGAGGCTACTACGCGCTGTTCTTCCGGAGGACCAGCGGATTGGGGGGGTCGTACATCGTTGGCACCAATCGGAATTCCCCCACGCTCTGGAGCTGGGTGAACGTTGATGTGCCCGGCCTCACGGATATGGCCATGGGGGGAAGCAATGCTTTTTTCGCGGCTTCGGGAACAGGCTTCGCCCTTCCCCCGGCCTTCCTCCAGGACGCCGCTCCCACCCTGGCAGCCTACCGCAAGAGCTTCTCCGCTCCGGCGCCGATCCAAGCCCTCGGGGTTCGCGGCGGGGCTCCGAGCACCGTCTACATGGGCACTACCGACGGGGTCTGGTACGCTAGCATGGACGAAGCGACCTATGAGTTCGGGGTTTCCACTCCGCTGGACCGGATCGTCGAAACCACCGGTGAACCCATCGAGGAGATCGCCGTGTCCACCTGGGCGACCATCAGCGACAACCAGGCCTACCTGTCCCGATACTGGCTGTTCATCAAGACCTATGGGTCGGTCTACAAGATCCCCTTCTACGCGGTGTTCCCTGGAAAGCCCACCGGGATTGCCTGGGACTCCAGCCATAACCTGTACATCTCCGGGACCGAAGGGCTTGCTGCGGTGTTGGTAGGCGGGAGTTGAGCCCTACAGCCGCCGCGCCAGCCGGCGGCCCTCGCGCGCCAGCTCTCCGGCCGCTTCCCTGATGGCCGGCCATTGCTGCAGCAGCTTCCCGAAACGCAGGGCCAGCTGCTGCCAGCGGGCGGCCGTCTCGTCGGTGGAATCCTCCCCCGGCAGGTCTTCCGGGATCAGGGGGCCCTGCGCGGCCACGGCTTCCTGCGCCCCCTGGATCCAGGCCCGCGCATCCGTGGCCCAGTAGTCCGGCCGGCCCCCCTGCTCCTCCAGGATCTGCTCCAGCGCCAGGATGTTGCCGCTGAGGCTCTCAGCCCAGGCCTGGCGGACCAGGGCCTGGAATTCCCGCGCGGGAAGCACGGCGACTGCCGCCAACTGCTCGCCCAGGGACCGCCATCCCTGTTCCAGGCTGCGGCAGGCGCCGGCGCGGAGGGTGTGCCCGAACAGCGCGGCCAGCAGGTCCGCCGCCCGGGTCCTGCCCCGCCACAGCTCGACGCCGGCAGAAGAGCGCACCTCAGCGGGCAGATGGGCAATGGCCAAAGGCAGGTACCCCGTCAGCCCGGAGGGCCGGCAGGACTTCAGCAGCTGTCCGAACAGCCCATCGCCGTTGCGCAGCACCGGCAGGAGAAGGCGGGAGCCCCAGGCGGTTGTCCAGGCCCAGGTGCATGCTCATCAGGAAGGCGCTGGAGCCCAGGGTCGGCCGATCCGCCGCGCGCAGGATTTCACGCCTGTCCAGCGCTTCGCGGTAATGGCGCTCCGATCGCCAGGCCAGCTCCCGGCTGGCCCCGCCCAACCAGAGCACGAACAGGGCCGATCCCAGGCCTGAATCGCCGCACACCCCGGCCATGGTGACCGCCACCCCGGCGCCCGCTTCCAGGCGCGGCAGAAGCTCTGGAGAAACCTGGCCGAAATCGGCTGCCGCGTCGTTCCGCCGCAGGCAATCCGCCACCGCCTGGCCGAGCAGCGCCTCGTGGGCGGCCAGGATGTCCGCGTCGCGCAGCTCCACCGCTGCGGAAAAGCGCACCTCCGTCGGGTCCGCGGCCGATGAGAATCGCAGTCCTTCCCCCGCCTCCGGCAGGGAGGCGAAACGGAACACCGTGTCGTCGTCGGCGTGCACGATGAGCTGGCCGCAGCTGTCCAGGAGCACCGCGTTGGTATTGGCCCCTGGCGTGTAGCCCAAGGCCAGGGGATCAAACAGGGCGAACTCGATGGTCTCCGCGGCCACCCCATCCGCCCGTGCTTGCAGAGCGGCGGCGAACTCCCGCTTCTCCTCCGCGCCGGCGTAGAAGACCACGAAGCCCTCACGCCGGCCCAGCTCGGCGAGCATCTCGCGGGTGGCTTGCCGTGCCCGGGCATCCGCGCTGTCGTCGTACACCCTGAGATCCACCTGGCGGCCGTACAGGCGCAGGTTGGCGATCGCGCTCTCGACGCTGCGGCGCAGGAGCTCCGGGCGATCGCGGGTGACCCAGGCGATCGCGCCGATCGGGGGCGGGGGCTGCTCAGGTTCCGCCTCCAGGATGCGCTCCAGCATTTCCTGGCGCGAGCGCAGGAGGCCGGCGCGCACCAGGCCGGCCAACAGCTCGTCCAGGGAGCCGCTGCCGTCGTCCTGCCAGCCCAGTCTCCAGCAGGGCGCGACGGTGCTCGGGCAGGGTGCGGAAACGGTCCGCGACCTGCAGGACCGGTCCGGCTTCCTCCGGGGCTTCCACCAGGCGCCCCCGGGCCGTATCGACGGCCCACAGCCGGCCGCCGCCGGCGTACAGCAGCCGGCCGCTGACGGCGATGTAGGTCTCCTCTTGGCCATGAAGCACGCTTCACCTCCCTGGTTTCTATAGCCTGCTGCCTGCCCTGGATTG
>CAVUYS010000055.1:0-8854 GCA_963745745.1 uncultured Spirochaetota bacterium
CCGCAGTCCAGCAGGCGCACCGTGCCGGAAGCCAGCTTTTCCACCTGCTGCTCGAGCGGCAGGCCGTACAAACCCATGGTGCGGGCGAAGTCCGAGCCGGTGCCGCTGGGCAGGTAGCCCAGGACAGCGCCGGAGGCGGGCTGGCGGGCGGCCCGGAAGAAGCCGTTGAGCACCTCGTTGAGGGTTCCGTCGCCGCCGACCGCCACCACCAGGTCCGCGCCCCCCTCGATGGCCGCGGCGCTCAACTCGGCGGCGTGCATGGTGCCGCGGGTCAGCTCGAAGCGCACCTCCCCGAACCGGCGGGCGAGCAGCTCTCGCAGCTCCCCCCACAGGCGCAGGGTCCGCCCGTCGGCGGAGTGAGGATTGACCACGAAGAAGGGGTTGACCGCCATGGGGCCACCATAATACGCGGCGCTTGCCTTGACAACCACGGGGAATCCGACGATATCTAAGCCAGGATGGAGAGTCACAAGCTGCAGGAGCAGGTCGAGCTGATCCGGGAGGTGTTCGAGTACATCCACCGCTTCCAGGGCAAGACCCTGGTGATCAAGATCGACGGCTCCATCATGGAACAACCGTCCCTGCCGCTACTGGTCGAGGACCTGGTGCTGCTCTACCGCCAGGGGATCCGGATCGTCCTGGTCCCGGGGGCTACGCAGCGCATCGATGAGATACTCACCCGCTACGGCATCAAGTGGGACTGCGTCGAAGGGGTGCGCATCTCCAGCCCCGAGGCCATTCCCTTCATCAAAATGGCGGCATTCGACGTGTCCAACCGGCTGATGACCCAGCTGGCCGCCAACGGCGTCGACGGAGTGATCGGCAACTGGGTCAAGGCGCGCAGTCTCGGAGTCCGCAAGGGCGTGGACTACCAGCATACCGGGACCGTGGAGAAGATCGACTCCGACATCGTGCGCAAACTGCTGGCCGAGGCGCTGATCCCCATCTTCCCCAACATCGGCTGGAACGCCGCCGGCACCCCGTACAACATCAACTCCAACGAGCTGGCGGCGGCGTTGAGCAGCGCCCTGGCGGCCGAAAAGCTGTTCTTCATCTCGGACCATCGCGGCGTCATCGGCGGGCAGTACGTGCTGCCTCCGGGCAGCCTGCTTTCCGAGGAGGGGCTGGTCACCCATTTGAGCGTGGCCGAAGCCCAGAAACTGCTGGAAGCCAATCCCGCCGGCGATCCCATGCTGGATCTGGTGCGCCTGGCCTGCCGGGCCTGCCAGGAAGGCGTCAGCCGGGTGCATATCGTCAACGGCGAGATCGAGGGCGTAGTGCTCAAGGAGATCTTCTCCAGCGTGGGCTGCGGCACCATGGTCTACGCCAACGAGCACGAAAACGTGAGGCCCATGCGGCGGATGGATATCCCCGAGGCCCTGCGGCTCATGCGGCCCTTCATCCAGAAGGAAGCGCTGGTGGAGCGCCGGGAGGAGGAACTGGCCGCGCGCCTGGGGGATTTCGTGGTGTACGACGTGGACGGCCTGATTCACGCCTGCGGGGCGCTGCACCGTTCCGCCGAGGACCCGCAGCGGGCCGAGGTGGCCGCCGTGGCGGTGGACGAAACCTACGCCGGTTTCGGCGTGGGCCGGCGCATCGTGTCCTTCCTCATCGAGCGGGCCAGGGAGCTGGGCCTGCGCCAGCTGTACGTACTGACCACCCAGACCGCGGACTGGTTCGTGCAGTTCGGCTTCCGGGAGGGAGGGGTGGAGGACCTGCCGGAAGACAAGCGCCGGCTGTACAACCGGCAGCGCAACTCCCGCGTACTGCTCCTGGACCTGGGCTCCTAGCGCCGGGCCTCGTCGAGCATGATCAGGTAGTTCTCCACCGGGATGTAGCTGGGGATCGAGTTGCCCGCCCCCAGGGCGAAGCGGCCGCCGGGGGCGCAGTCTTCGATGATCTTCCGCACGTATTTCCGCAGCGCGGGTTCCTCATAGCTGGCCAGCTTGTGCACGTCCACTCCGCCCAGGATGCAGATGCTGCCGCCCCAGCGCCTCTTGGCCTCCTGGACCGGCAGCACGTTGTCCTGGAAGGAGTGCTTGCCGTCGATCCGCACCGTCTCGATCAGGTCGTCCATGATCTCGTCCACCGCCCCGCAGGTGTGCAGGTAATAGGGAATGCCGCGGTCGTGGCACATGCGGGCGTAGCGCTGGTGCCAGGGCAGGAAGTACTTGCGGATGTCCTGGGGGGAGAGCAGGGTCTGGGTGTTGAAGCCGAAGTCCTCGCCCTGGAAGATCACCGAGAGCCCGTCCAGCTCCAGCAGCCGGCGGTTGTACTCGGCGATGAGCTCCCCCAGCCGGTCGGCGACGGCCTTCACCAGCTTCGGCTCGTCGTAGAGCTTCAGGCACAGGTTCTCGTAGCCCAGCAGTCGGGAGGCGTGCTCGTAGACGCCGCCGGCGTGGCAGGTGATGAAGCCCAGGCCCTCCGGCAGGTGCTCGCAGATGTAGCGGTGGATGTAGAAGTTCTCGTCGCTGACCTGCGGCCAGGGATATTTTTCGAAATCGTCCCAGGTCTGGATCGGGCCCGTGTCCAGCCCCTGCCAGGCGCGGTTGGCCTGCTCGTTGCCCTGCGCCGTGTCGCCGGTCGACCAGGGACACGGCCGGCAGCGGGAGGCTGACCTCCGCGCGGATGAAGTCGTAGCCCATGTGGTACCAGAAGGCGATCTGGTTGTCCAGCCAGGCGTCGATCGTGGCCAGGTTCTCCTTGGACAGATCCATCTGCCCGCCCATGTACTCGGTCTTGTCGGAGGTGTCCACCCACTTGCGCCCCATCATCTCCGTCAGGATCGGCTTCATGACCGCGTTGTCGATCAGGTATTCCACCAGGGGCACCTTGTCCGGGACCTTCCGGCCCTGCATCGCGGCCAGAAAGCGCCGGATGTCCGGCTGGGGCTTACTCACGGGCACGTTGTATCGGCTCACGCTCTGCTCCTTCCTCTTGCGACGAATGAATGTGGCGCATGATCCGCTCTTCGCTGGCCTCCGCGGCGTCCATCTGCGCCACCAGGCGGCCTTCGTGCATGACCAGGATGCGGTCGCTGACCGCCAGCACCTCGGGCAGCTCGGAGGAAATCAGGATCAAGCCCAGGCCCTGGGCGGCCAGCTCGGCCATCAGCCGGTAGATTTCCGCCTTGGCGCCGACGTCGATGCCGGCGGTGGGCTCGTCCAGGATGAGCACGCGCGGCTTGATGGCCAGCCAGCGGGCCAGGATGACCTTTTGCTGGTTGCCGCCGCTCAAGTCCAGGATGGGCTGGGCCAGCCCGGAGGTGCGGATCTGCAGCCTCTGGATGTATTCCCCCACCAGGCGCTGCTCCTGCTTCTTGTTCAGGAAGCTCTGCCGGCTCAGGTCGTCCAGGCTGACCAGGGAGGCGTTCTCCTTCACGTCCATGTTGGGGAAAAGCCCCTGCGTCTTGCGATCCTCCGGAATCAAGCCCAGGCGGTGGCGGATGGCATCGTGGGCCGAACGGAACTCGACCGCGGCTCCCTCCAGCAGGATCTCCCCGCTGTCGCGCCGGTCCAGCCCGAAAATCACCCGGGCCAGCTCGCTGCGCCCCGCCCCCTTCAGGCCGTACAGGCCGAGGATCTCCCCGCGCCGCAACTGGAAGCTGACGTCGGAGAAGGCGCCCTTCCTGCCCAGGTGGCGCACGGCGAGCACCACCTGCCCTTCGGCATGCGGCTGGCGCACGAAGAAGTCCTGGAGCTGCCGCCCGACCATCAAAGAGACGATTTCGCCGCGGCTGGTCTAGCCGGGTCTCCCTGGTGGCGATGTACTTTCCATCCCGCAGCACGGTGATCCGGTCGGCGACGGCGAACACCTCGTCGAGCTTGTGGCTGATGTAGATCACCGAGGTGCCGCCCTGCTTCAGCATCCGGATCAGCTCCAGCAGCCGCTCGATTTCCTCGGCGGCCAGGGCGGAGGTCGGCTCGTCCATGACCAGCAGACGCGCCTGCGAGGACAGGGCCTTGGCGATGGCCACCCGCTGCCGCTGGGCCACCGTCAGGCTGCCGACCAGCGCGGCGGTGCTGATGTGGCTGTCCACCGGGCGCATGTATTCGCGGGCCAGCTCGGCCATCCTGCGCCTGCGCAGGAAGCTCCAGCGCGCCGGCTCCTTGCCCAGCAGCAGGTTCTCCTCGACGCTCAGGTTGGGGGCCAGGTCGAAGTCCTGGTAGATGACCGCGATGCCGCTGCGCTGGCACTCGAGGGGATCGCGGAAATTGACCTCCCGGCCGTCCAGGAGGATCGAGCCGGCGTCCCGGGTGTAAAAGCCCGAGAGGACCTTGATCAGGGTCGACTTGCCGGCGCCGTTTTCCCCTACCAGGGCGTGGATCTCGCCGCGCTCCACGCGGATGTGCACGTCGCTCAGGGCCTGCACCCCCGAGAAGCGCTTGGAAACCGCGCGCATCTCCAGCAGGGGAGCGGTGGCAGCGGCCATGGGTCTCAGCGCCCGCTCGCCCGGCTGCGGAGGTTGGCCACCAGCACGGCCAGCACGATGATCACCCCCTTGGTGATCTCCTGGACGTAGGGGTTGACCCCCAGGATGGTCAGCCCATTGATCACCGTGCCCAGGACCAGGGCCCCGAACAGGGTGCCCACCATCGCGCCGCCCTCGCCCTGGAAGCCCGTGCCGCCGAGCACCGAGGCGGCGATGGCGTCCAGCTCCATGCCCACGCCGACGGAGGGAAGGCCGCTGGAAAGGCGGCCGGCGAGCATCAGCCCGCTGAAGGCCGCCAGGCCGCCGCTGATCATGAAGATGCGGATGCGCAGCCAGTTGACCCGCAGGCCGGCCTGGCGGGCGGCGGTCAGGTTCCCGCCCACCGCGCGCACGCGGCGGCCGAAGGTGGTGAGGTTCATGAGGATCGAGGTGATACAGAAGAAGGCCAGGGTCCAGACGAACAGCACCGGTATCGGGCCCAGGTAGCCGCGGCCGGTCACGCCGAGGAACAGCTTCGAGTCGATGTACACCGTCCGGCCGCCGCTCAGGATGAGGGACAGCCCCCGCGCGATGCTCATGGAGCCCAGGGTCACCAGGAAGGGCTGGATCGACCAGCGCACCGAGATGAAGCCGTTCAGGAAGCCGAAGGCCACCCCGGTGAGCACCGAGATCAGCATGGCGCCCACCATGTTGACCTGCCGGCCCAGCAGCAGGGCGCAGACCACGGCCGAGAGGGAGACCAGGGAGCCCACCGAAAGATCGATCCCGCCGGAGAGCATCACCATGGTCATGCCGAAGGCCACCACGCTGACCGTGGCCGTCTGGTTGGCGATGTTGATGAAGTTGCCGAAAGTGAAGAACGACCTGGACAGGACGGAAAAGATGACGACCATGAACACGAACACCAGGATCATGCCCAGTTGGGAGATCCGGGCGCTCAGCCTTTCCTTCAAGGAGGCGGAAGTCTTTTCGCTCACGGGAGGTATATTGGAATAAAAAGCGCCGGGCTGTCCAGGGACCCGCCCGGCGCTATGCGCGCGGAACGGCTCAGTTCCCCCAGATCTTGGCGTTCATCTCGTCCGCGTTTTCCGCGGTAACGATGCCCACCGGCACGTCGTACTTTTCGGCGACCTTCTTGCCCAGCAGCACGGCGAAAGCCGCTTCGGCCGCCAGGCGGCCGTGTTCCTTCGGGAACTGGGCGGCAGTGCCCGTGATCCAGCCTTCCTTGATCCGCTCGATGATCGCCTTGTCGGCGTCGATGCCGGACAGCAGCACGTCCTGGCGATTGGCCGACCGCAGGGCGTCGGAAGCGGCCACGATCTGGTTGCTGAAAGTGGCCCAGATTGCATCCAGGTCCGGATTGGCGGTCAGGATGCTGGAAACCTTGTTCTGGATGTCGGCCTGGTCGGCCCCGCTCTGGCGGGCCACGATCTGAAGGCCGGTTCCCTTGATGGCCTCCATGAAGCCTTCGATGCGCTGGTCGATGCGCCACAGGCTGAAGCCCAGGTCGATCACCGCCAGTTTGCCCTTGCCGCCCAACCTGTCCACCAGCAGCTTCCCGGTGGCCTTCCCGTTCTCGAAATCGCCGCTGGCGGCGACCGTGGTAGCCACCTTGGCGTTGGGGATATAGGTAATGGCGATCACCGGAATCTTCTTCTGGTTGGCCGTTTCGATGGCCGGCAGAATGGCCTTTTCGTCAAACGGCACCACGATGATGGCGTCCACCCCCTGGGCGATCAGGTTTTCCATGTCGGCCAGCTGCTTGGGCGGGTTGGCATTGGCGTCGGTGGCCACGACATTGGAGCCCGGATACTTCGCGGCCACGGCCTTCACGGCCTCGACGCAGTTCAGGGCGTAATCGTCGCGCATGAAGTGCATGGACAGGCCGATGGTGTACCCCTTTTTCTCGGTCGTTCCCCCCGCGAACAGGGTGGAGGCGTCGACGGCCAGGAGCAGCAGCCCGGCGGCTACGATCAGCAGAGATTTGCTCAGTGAGCGATGCATTGGTTTACCTCCTTGCGGTAAGTAAGGGGATTCTATTGTGAGGGCTGGATGTGGTCAAGAGAAGCCTGGGGCGGGCAGGGACGCGGCTGGCTACTGCTTTTCCCCAAAGCGCTGTCGAACCTTCGCCGCAATCTGACCATCCGTCATCCTGTCGACTGTCTCAACGCCTGCAATGTGTTCGCCTAGGTTGAGTCTCTCAAGACGTTTCTTCAGTTCGCCCTTTGCCTCACCAGGACCGAATATCAGAATGGATTCCGCATCACGAATGCTGGCAATTACCGCGTCGTAATAAATGTTGAGATGTCCTGTATAGGCTCTCTGCCGGCTGTCATCCGCCGGCACTTGCTGCGGCTCATAAGGGCCCTCATGACGCGAACCCGTGGAACGACGGGCCTGCTTCTCTACCGCAGATATTATCAGTGCCAGCTCTTCTTCTTTGTCCGTAACAGCCACGACAATAGCCTTCCTGTGGTCAATCCACAGACCAACTTTTGTACCCATCGAGCTTTCCTTTACCTGCTACTCGAACTCGCGGTCCGTGAACTCCGCGAGTCTTTCCGTCATCGCCTGGGGCACCGAGACCAGCAGGCGTATCCCTTGTGCCGCATCCTCTCTTTCCTGCACGGTCGCCTGCTCGTAAAGGAGTCCCAACAGGTCATAGCGGTCGTACGGGATCAGGACCCGCAGGCTGACCAGGGCCTCCCCCAGCATTTTCTCGATCTTGGCCCGCAGGGCGTCGAGGTTCTCGCCCGTCTTCGCACTGATCGCGATCGAATCCACATTCGCTTGCGCAGGCACCACGGGCAGCGCGCGATCGGCCAGAAGATCGATCTTGTTCCAGGCGACCAGCCGGGGCGTGGAACCGACATTGAGACTCGCCAGAACGGAATCTACGGTTGCCACAAGCTCCAAGGCGTGGGGATGAGAGCTATCCACCACCTGGACGATCAAGGATGCCTCCTCGACCCCCTCGAGGGTGGCGCGGAACGCAGCCACCAGGTGGTGGGGGAGCTTTCGGATGAAGCCGACCGTGTCGGTCAGCAAGGCTTCCCTCCCTCCGGGGAGGGCTAACCTCCGGGTGGTGGGGTCGAGCGTGGCGAAAAGCTTGTCCTGAACGAGCACCTGAGAGCCGGTCAGTGCATTGAGCAGGCAACTCTTACCCGCGTTCGTGTAGCCGACGATGGCCACGACCGGGATCCCGGCCCGCTCCCGCTGCTTGCGCTGCTGCCGCCGCTGGGTGCGGACCTCTTCCAGCTCACGTCTGAGGACCGCAATCCTGCGCCTGGCCTGCCGGCGGTCCAGCTCGAGCTGTGTCTCGCCGGGCCCTCGCAGGCCCACGGGCCCGGCCCCCGTGCCGCCCACCTGCTGGGCGAGCCCGGCATGCAAGCCTGTCAGCCGAGGGAGTAGATACTGGTACTGGGCCAGCTCAACCTGAAGCTGGCCCTCGCGTGAGCTGGCGTGCTGGCCGAAGATGTCGAGGATAAGCCGAGGACGGTCAATGATCAGCACCTCCTCACCAAGGATCTTCTCGAGATTCCTGGTCTGGCCCGGAGAAAGCTCGTCGTCGAAGAGGACGTAGGTGGCATCCTGCGCGGCCAGCATTTCCTTCAGCTCTTGCGCTTTGCCCGAGCCGATCCAGGTGGCCGGGTCGGGGCGGGCGATCTTCTGCGAGGTGATCCCCGCCACCTGGAGGCCAGCGGTGAGGGCAAGCTGCCGGAGCTCTTCCAGGGAGTCCTCTATCGTCCAAGGCGAGGGCTTCCCCTTGAGCTGGACGCCGACGAGGATGGCGCGATCCCCCGCCCCGGGTGGGCGCGGCTCCTGGGTGACGATGTCGTATCTCATGGTCCCTCAAGTATACAGCATTTTTCTGCCGACCCTCTGCCTCACGGCCCCCGCCCGGCCTCGGCCTGCATTGATTACCTTTTCGCCATCCTCGCGGCGCGGACGCCGCGGGCATAGGTTGAGCCGTGAGGCAGGCCTAGGGCGGCGCATGTTTCGCCGGGCATGGCATCCGTGCAGTTCCACAACATGCCCAACAGCTTGCTGTAGGGCACCGGCTGGCCCTCATACTCGATTGTTTCGCTTTCCATGCCGGCATCCGCCCATTCGTCGAAAGGTTTCCGCACATGGTCCGGGGCATGACCGCCCCGGGAAGCCTTGTAATTAATCGGTTTACGACTTTTCATATTCCCTCCTTCTGGTGTCACCTTGGCGGCACGATTCGAAGTTTCTATCTTTTCGCTCTTGCCATGGCTACATTGTTCATTATAAGCAATAGGAGGGTACCAAGATGCCAGAATATCGAATGAAGGTTGCTCCCGATACAGTGGCGTATGCTGACGCGGAGAACCGCAAGCTCGTGGTGGAGTTCGCCATCCCAGGAGCGCCAGCGGATAGCGTCGACGTGAAGATTCTGGA
>CAVUYS010000056.1:0-3849 GCA_963745745.1 uncultured Spirochaetota bacterium
CTTTAACCCGCCTAATCTTGACTTAGAAACTAATATTTAGAATCTTTCCCTCTATGACAATGATTCGAGTAATTCGAACGGGCCTCTATATATCCATGCTCGCACTGGCGGCGGCCCGGGTGCCGGCACAGATGCACGGCCGCGGGCACGGGATGTCCGCGGGCCCGGTGGAGGAGCAGTTCGATCGCTCCACAACCGGACTGCCCGCGGCGGTCGCGCAGCGGGAGCACGTGTTATCTGATGGGGCGGTGTTCGAGCTGACCGCCGCGCCGGTAAGCCGGCGCCTGGCGGGCCGCACCGTACGGATGCTGGCCTACAACGGCTCCCTGCCGGGGCCGCTCCTGCGCGTGCGGCAGGGCAGCACGCTCACCGTGCGCTTCCGCAACCAGCTGGAGCTGGACTCCTCGGTGCATTGGCACGGGGTGCGCGTGGACAACGCCTCCGACGGCGTGCCCGGCGTGACTCAGGACCCGGTCCGCCCCGGGGAGCTCTTCACCTATCGCCTGCGTTTCCCCGATGCCGGGCTGTTCTGGTACCACCCGCACCACCGGGAGGACATGACCCAGGAGCTGGGCTTGTATGGCGGAATCCTGGTGGAACCGGCCGCCGGGCCGGGCACTCCCGGGGCCTGGCCGGAGGTGGACCGCGAAGTGGTGCTGTTCGTGGACGACATCCGCTGAGCGGCGGGGAGGTGGAGCCCTTCTACCGCGACACGGTCACCCATGCCTTGAGCGGGCGGTTCGGCACCACCTTCCTGGTCAACGCCCAGAGCGACTGGAGCCTGGAGGCCCGGCAGGGGGAGCGGGTGCGCTTCTTCCTGGCCAACGCGGCCAACACCCGGACCTTCTCGCTGTCCCTGGAGGAGCATTCCCTGAAGTGGATCGGCTCGGATGCCGGGCGCGCCGCCCGGGAGCTGCTCACCTCCGCGGTGGTCCTGGCGCCTTCGGAGCGGGCCATCGTGGACGTGCTGTTCCAGAGCCCCGGCACTTTCCGGCTGCGGCACTCCAGCCCGCTGCGCACCGTCAGCCTGGGCACCATCCGGGTGCGCGCCGCCGCGGCCGCAGAGCGGTCCGATTTCTTCCGGCCCGGCGGCGACCCGCTCTTCGCCCGGGAGGCCGCGGGCCTGCTGGCGCGCGCCCCGTCCCAGCCGGATTACGTGCTGTCCCTGCGGGTCGAAGGGGACCTGATGGGGATGATGGGCGGGATGATGGGCATGGCCGAGCCGTCCACCGCCATCGAGTGGGAGGAGGACGGGCACATGGCCATGATGAACCAGATGTCCACCAACCGGACGCTGCGCTGGGTGATCCGCGACCGGGCCAGCGGCAGGGAAGGAATGGACATCCCGCTGCGGGCCCAGGTGGGCCAGGTGCGCCTGGTACGGCTGGTGAACGAGGGCAACTCGGGCCACCCGATGCAGCACCCGATCCACCTGCACGGCCAGCGCATCCTGGTGGTGGCGCGCGACGGCCAGGCGGAGACCAACCCGGCCTGGAAGGACACGGTGCAGATCCCGGCCGGCTCCTCTTACGACCTGCTGGTGGCTTTCGACAGCCCCGGGCGCTGGCTTCTGCACTGCCACATCCCCGAGCACATGGAGGCGGGCATGATGGCGGCCTTCGAGGTGAAGGAGAAAGCCTGATGAAGGATGCCGGCAACTCCGCACATATGCATCACGGGGCGGCGACTCCCGCGGCCGGCAGGCCCGCGGAGCAGGCCGGACGGCACGAGGCTTCCGGGCACGAGGTTTCCGGGCGCGCCCATCACGATCGGCACGAAGGCCACCGGGTCGAGGACTTCCGCCGGCGCTTCTGGATTTCCCTGGCCCTGACCCTGCCGATCCTGGCCCTGACCCCCCTGATCCAGGGGCTCCTGGGGCTGGGGGAGAGCCTGCGTTTTCCCGGCGACGGCTACCTGCTGTTCGCCCTCTCCACCCTGATCTTCCTGTACGGCGGCTTCCCCTTCCTGCAGGGTTTGGTCCGCGAGCTGTCCGCCGGCCTGCCCGGCATGATGACCCTGATCGCCCTGGCCATCAGCACCGCTTACCTGTACTCCGCCGCGGTGAGCTTCGGCCTGCCGGGCATGGTCTTCTACTGGGAGCTGGCCACGCTGCTGGACATCATGCTCCTGGGGCACTGGATCGAGATGCGCTCCGTGCTCGGGGCCTCGCGGGCCCTGGAGGAGCTGGCCCGGCTGATGCCCTCGGAGGCCCATCGCCTGCGGGCGGACGGCTCCACCGAGGAGGTGGGCCTGGAGCTGCTGCGGGTCGGGGACCGGGTGCTGGTCCGGCCGGGGGAGAAGGTGCCCGCGGACGGGGAGGTGCGGGAAGGCCGCAGCTCGCTCAACCAGTCCATGCTCACCGGCGAGTCCCAGCCCGTGGACGTGCAGGCGGGGGCCGCCGTGGTCGGGGGGGCGATCAACGGCGAGGGCTCCCTGGTGGTGGAGATCCGCAAGACCGGCCGGGACTCCTACCTTTCCCAGGTGATCCAGCTGGTACAGGAAGCCCAGGCGAGCAAGTCCCGGACCCAGGACCTGGCCGGGCGGGCCGCCCTGTGGCTGACCGTGGTGGCCCTGGCCGGGGGAGGGCTCACCCTGTTCGCCTGGCTGGCGCTGGCCGGGCGGGAGTTCTCCTTCGCCCTGGAGCGCGCGGTGACGGTCATGGTCATCGCCTGCCCGCATGCCCTGGGGTTGGCCATCCCCCTGGTGGTGGCGGTCTCCACCGCCCAGTCGGCCCGCCGCGGCCTGCTGATCCGCAATCGGACGGCCTTCGAAAAGGCCCGCCACATCGGGGCGGTCATCTTCGACAAGACCGGCACGCTGACCGAAGGCCGTTTCGCCGTCACGGACACCCTGCTCCTGGACGGGACCGTCGACCGGGCCGAGCTCCTGCGCTACGCCGCCTCGGTGGAGGCCCACTCCGAACACCCGCTGGCCAGGGGGGTCGCCGGCGCGGCGGACCGCACCTTTGCGGTGGAGGGCTTCCGGGCCATCCCCGGCAGGGGCGCCGAGGGCCGCGTGAACGGGCGCAGCGTGCAGGTGGTCAGTCCCGGGTACCTGAAAGAACAGGGCCTGGAAGCGCGGGACCAGCGGCTGGACGCCCTGGCCGCCGAGGGCAAGACCGTGGTATTCGTGCTGCTGGACGGCCGGCCGGCGGGGGCCCTGGCGCTGGCGGATGTCATCCGCCCGGAGTCGCGGGAGGCGGTGGCCCGGCTGAAGAAGATGGGCATCCGCTGCCTGATGCTGACCGGGGACAACCGCAAGGTGGCCGCCTGGGTGGGCGAGCAGATCGGCCTGGACGAGGTCTTCGCCGAGGTCCTGCCACAGGAGAAGGCGAGCAAGGTGCGGGAGGTGCAGGCGCGCGGCCTGACGGTGGCCATGACCGGCGACGGGGTGAACGACGCGCCGGCCCTGACCCAGGCGGACGTGGGCATCGCCGTCGGGGCCGGCACGGACGTGGCCATCCAGAGCGCGGACATCGTGCTGGTGCGCAGCAACCCGCTGGACGTGGCCTCCATCCTGGACCTGGCCCGGGCCACCTACCGCAAGATGCTGCAGAACCTGTTCTGGGCCACCGGCTACAACGTCGTGGCCATCCCCCTGGCGGCCGGGGTGCTCTACGGGCTGGGCATCCTGCTCAGCCCCGCGCTGGGGGCCGTGTTCATGTCCCTGAGCACCATCGTCGTGGCCATCAACGCCCGCTTCCTGCGGGTCAAAGGCTGAGGTCAGACTGTCGGGATTTGCGGCAGGTGCTGGAAGTGCGCATCCCGCGTGCACAGCAGCGCGCCGTGTTGCGCGGCCAGTGCCGCGATCCACAGATCGTGGGCGGGTATCGGCGTTCCCTGCCGCCGG
>CAVUYS010000057.1:0-6709 GCA_963745745.1 uncultured Spirochaetota bacterium
CAGCCAGCGGGCCAGCCCCTCCGGATCCAGGGGGGTGAGGCGCGGCTCCTGCAGCGGGTCCGGCACCGCCGGCAGGGCGGAGGGGAAGCCCCAGGCGACGAGAGTGGTGTCCGTGTGGCCGCCGCAGTTGGCGGAGTAGAAGGCCGACAGGGGCTTACCCTCCTCCATCAGGACCAGGCCGCGGGTGGCGTCCACCGCCTCGCGCACCGCGGGGGTTTCGGCGCCCAGTCCTCGGTAGGCCGCGGAGGCCACGTCGCCCAGCAGGTCGAAACCCCGGGCCGCGAACCGGCCGAGGTTGGCCAGGGTGTAGCTGCGGGCGGCCACCGCCTGGGCCTGCAGGGCCGCCAGCGGCCAGTGGGAGGGCATCTCGGAGGGCAGCACGGAGTACAGGTACTCCTCGATGTTCAACAGATTCACCACGGTCAGGCCCTCCGCGCCGGGGGTCCATCTCGATGCCCCTCGCGGTACATGCGGTCCTCGCTCCCCGCCCAGAAGCTGCCCTGGCCGTACTGCACGTCGAAGAGGATGGTCGTGTCCGCCGCCTCGTCGTAGCTGAGCCGGACAGGCCCGGCGGAGCGCAGCAGGACCTGCCCGGAGGAGTCGGCCAGCTCCACCTGCCCGTCGCTCCAGCGGGCGCTGAGGAGCTGCCCCGCGGCGCCGGGCGGTCCTCCATGGAGGCTCTCCCCGCCTTCCGCGGCTGCCACCGTGAAGCCGCCCCCGGTCTTCAGGTGCAGCTCCTGGACCTTTTCGCACAGGCCGATGCGGAGCACGGGCAGGCCGGCCGCACCCTCCGGGCGAGCTTCCGCCTTCCGGGGCATTGCGCTCTCCCGTCGTTCCTGTTTCTGGCTGCGGGCCGACTCGAGCAGGGAAGGGTGCTCCGCTTCCAGCTCCTGGAGCATCTGCTGCAGAGGCTCGCTGTCCGGCTTGCTGGCCAGCGCGCGGCGGGCCAGACCGTAGGCCTTGGGGATCAGGCCCTGGGCCAGGTAGATGCGGGCCAGGACGGGAAGGCAGTCGGTCAGGTTGGGCTCCTGGGCCAGGGCCGTGCGCAGTGCCTCTTCGGCTTCTTCCAGCTCCCCAAGCTCGTAGCGCGCCAGCCCCAACCGGTACCAGGCCAGCGGCTGGAAACGCTGCTTCTCCAGCGACTGCTCGAGGGCCGCGGCCGCCTCCGTCGTTCGCCCCAGCTCCAGCAGGGCCAGCCCGGCCAGGTAGCCGGCCTGCGCCGAGGCTTCCAGGGGCTGCAGGTAGCCCAGGGCCTTTTCGGGCTTCCCCGCCTGCAGGGCCGTCTCGGCGGCCTGGAGGCGGGGGCTCCTCCCGGGGCAGCAGGAGGGACAGCAGCTCCAGGTGGCCCAGGGCTTCCCCGGGCCGTCCGGTTTCCCGCAGGAGGCGGACCAGGTTCTTCCGGGCTGGAAGGTCCCAGGGGTACTCTTTCAGGATTTCGCGGAACGCCCGGAGGCTGGACTCCAGGTCCCCCCGGTAGTAGGCCTCCACGGCGGCGCTGGCCGGGAAGGTTGCCCGGCGGCTGGGCGCCGGCTGCAAGGCCGGGAAGCAGCGCCAGGAAAAGCAGGCCGGCGAGCCGGCGCCGGCTACACCGCATCCAGGACCGCTCGCACTCGGCGCAGCAGCTCCGAGGGGCTGAAGGGCTTTGGTAAAAAGCTTCCCGGCGGAAGAGCGCTCATAGCCTCCGCCGACAGCTGCTCCGAGTAACCGGAGACGCACAGCAGGCGCGGGCCCTTGCCGGCGGTGAGCACCCACATGGCCAGGTCCAGGCCGCTCAGGCCCCCGGGCAGCAGCAGGTCGGTGAGCACCAGCCGGAACGCCTGGCGGCCCGCTTGCAGCAGGCGCAGGCCCTCGGCGCCGGTGCTCACCGTTTGCACCGCGTAGCCGGCCGAGGCCAGCGTGCGCCGCACCAGCTCGCGCACGGCCTCCTCGTCCTCCACCACCAGGATGGTCTCCGTGCCGCCGGCCACCGGCAGGGCGGGCCCGGACCGGCCGTTGACCTTGTCTTCGGAGGCCGTCGCGAGGCAGGCAGATGGTGAAGGTGGTCCCCTCGCCCGGCTGGCTGGAGCAGAAGATCTGACCGCCGCTCTGGGTCACGATCCCGTAGACGGTGGACAGGCCCAGGCCGGTGCCCTTGCCCTGGGCCTTGGTGGTGAAGAACGGCTCGTACAGCCGGCTCAGGGTCTCCCGGTCCATGCCCGTCCCGGTGTCCCGCACCGGCAGCAGGCAGTACTGTCCGGCCGGCAGCCCGGTCAGCTCCGGCGGCGGCAGGCCGTCGGGGGGGCCGCGGGGCGCGCGGCGGGCATCGGCCGCCGCTGCGGACTGGCCGGCTTCGACCCGCAGGGAGGAGGTGGCCAGGTGGATGGTCCCGCCGGACGGCATCGCGTCGCGCGCGTTCACGGCCAGGTTCACGACCACCTGCTCCAGCTGGGCGGGATCCGCGCGCACGCGCAGGGGCCCCGGCTCGAAGCTGCGTCTCCAGCTGGATGTTCTCCCCGATGAGCCGCTGCAGCATGCCGCGCATCTCCTCGACCAGGCACGTTCAGGTCCACCACCCGCGGGCTGCAGCACCTGCCGCCGGCTGAACGCCAGGAGCTGGCGGGTGAGCTCCGCCGCGCGGCCGGCGGCCTGCAGGATCTCCCGCAGCCTCTCCCGCGCGGCGGGAATCGTCGGCGCGGCAGTCCAGAGCAGGATGTCCGCGTAGCCCATGATCGCCGTGAGCTGGTTGTTGAAGTCGTGCGCCACCCCGCCGGCGAGCCTGCCCACCGCCTCCATCTTCTGCGACTGCAGGAGCTGCTCCTGGGTCGCGCTGCAGGTCCTGGAGGCTCTCGCTCGCAGCTCGCGCACCAGCTGGGCCTTGCTCCAGGCGGCGGCGATCTCGTTGGCGAAGACCTGCACGCCGGGGATGGCCTCGTCGGCCAGACTCGGCGGAGCGCACGCTCAGGAACCCCAGCAGGCGGTCCTCGAACAGGAGGGGGGCCACCAGGGAGCCGGGGCTGAAAACGTAGGGCTCCCCGGCGGCGATGCGCCGATAGGCTTCGACCGCCTCCAGGGGCAGGCCGGGGGCGGTTGGCCCGCGGCCGGGTTCCTCGCTGTCGTAGGCCGTGCTCACCAGACTGCCGGCCGGGTTGGCCAGCGCCAGCGTGCAGGAAAATCCGATCCGCCCCAGCTCCCGGCCCACGGTGACGAAGACCTCGTCGGGGCTGGGGGCCATTTCCATGGCCAGGCCCGCGGCGTGCAGCGAGTGCAGCAGCGCCTCCATGCGCTGCCGCACCGCGAGCTGCCGGCGCAGCTCCCCGTACAGGCGGGCGTTCTCGATGGCGACGGCCAGCTGGTCGGCCACCGTGCGCAGGGTGAAGGTGTCCAGGTCGGTGAAGGCCCCCAGCCGCTCGCTCTGCACGTCCACCACCCCGATGACCGCGCCCTGCAGGGTGATCGGCACGGCCAGCTCGGAACGGGTAGCCAGCTCCCTCTGGTACTGGAAGCTGAAACGCTTTTCCTGGCGCACGTCGGGCACGTTGAGCGGCTGGTTGTGCGCGGCCACCCAGCCGGTGATGCCCTCCCGGCCGATCGCCAGGCGCCTCTTGCCGATGGCCGTCTGCAGCTCAGGCATGGAACAGGCCGAAAGCACGATGTCCTGCCCGTCCACCAGGAAGATGTTCACCATGAAGTAGCTGAAGGTTTCCCGGATGATGCGCACCGCGCTCTCCAGCAGCTGCTCCCGGGAAAGGATGGCGGTGGTCTTGCGCCCCACCTCGGCCAACAGCTGCAGCCGCGTGGCGCGCTGCTGTTCGGCCCGCGCCTGCCCGTCGGAGGGTTGCATCAGACCAGGGGTGGTGATTCTTCCCCGCTGCCGCCCTCCAGCAGGATCTTGCGCAAGCTGGGGGTAGCGCTCCAGCTCCTGGGTCACCGCCCGCTCGGCGCGCTCGCGCACCAGCAGCAGCTCGCTGGTGATGCGGCCCTTCCAGTCGTAGCCGCAGTTCAGGCAGCGCGAGTAGGACTTGGGCGGGCCCAGGTGGCTCAAGTGGAAGACGTTGGCCGAGCCGCAGCGCGGGCAGGATTCCTCCACGTACACCGTGTCCACGACGATCTCGTCGATGGCCGCCAGCTCCTGGGGCTTCAGCAGACGGAAGCTCTGGTGCACCCCGGCCACGTTGGAGAACAGCAGGATGTTGCCGTCCTCCAGAGCCACCCGGCTGACCGAGCCCCCGGCCACCTTGACCCCCGGCAGCAGCAAGGTGCCCATCGTTCCGCCGGGCAGCGGCTCGAAGAACTGCACCTCGTCTCCGCGCTGCCCCCATTCCGGCCAGACGCCGTGGTAGCTGCCCAGGATCGGGGAGAAATGAAACCAGCCTTCGCGGCCGTCCGAAAAGCGCCGGCCCCACAGCTTCACGGAAGGCAGGTCGTCGACCAGCACCTCCCGGTCAATGCACAGCCGGTTGGCCGGGTACAGGCAGCGCCGTTCCGCCATGAGCCCATCATTCACCGGCGGGGGCAGGAATTCAAGTGCCGGATGATGCTATAATCCGTGCCGTGTCCAGGCTTTCGCTGTTTTCCGCCCTGATCCGGCCGCTGCGGCGGATCAACTCCAGCCTGCGGGCCAAGCTGCTGGCCATCTTCGCCCTGCTCACCACCATCCCCCTGGGCATCGTGGGGGTGGTTTCCTACTCGCGCTCCTACTCCACGATCAAGCAGAACATCACCGCCTCGGCCACCCAGATCGCCAGCCAGCTCAACAAGAGCCTGGAGCTGGTGTTCCGGGAAAGCGAGCGCTTCCTGAAGATCGGCTCGCACGAGACCACCATCCGCTTCGTCAATCCCTATCGCCAGAGCGAGCAGACCACCTACCGCTCGGCGCTGGAGATCATCAGTCTGTTCAAGCTGTTCCGCGAAATCTACGAGTTCGACACCCTGATCCGGGGCATCCACATCCTGGGCAGTAATGGCAACAACATCAGCGAGGCCGAAGGCCGCTTCCGCCTGGAGCAGGACCTCGCCAGCCTGCCCACGGTGCGGCGGATCCTGGCCCGGCCGGGGGAGGTGTCCTACATCCCCAACCCGGAGCTGGACTATTCCCCGTCCCGGCCCTACCGCGACGTGATATCCGTGGGCCGGGCCATCGTGCGCCCCTCCACCCGCGAGTTGATGGGGGTGATCATCGTGGACGTGGACCGCGCGGCCATCGTGGAGCTGTGCCGCGGGGTGCGCATGGGGGAGACCGGCTGGTTCTCCGTGGCCACCGGGGAGGGCCGGCTGATCTACTCCGAGGGGGGCGGCGCGGAGGACCTGAGCCCCGTCAACCGGGCCCTGGTGGCCGGCAGCAGCGAGGGCCATTTCGTGCAGCGGGTGGGCCGCGAGCCGGAGTTCTTCGTTTTCAACACCCTGCCCAGTTCCGGCTGGAAGATCGTCGGGAGGGTAAGGCTCAGGGAGCTCATGAAGGGCGCCTACCAGATCCGCAGCCTCACCCTGGCGGTGGTGCTGCTGTGCATCCTGTTCACCATCGTGCTGTACTTCTTCATCTCCGACGCCCTGACCCATCCCATCCGCGACCTGAAGCAGAAGATGGCCCAGGCCGAGGGGGGGACCTGGAGGTGCGGGCCGAAAGCCGCGCGGCCGACGAGATCGGGGGCCTGGCCCACGGCTTCAACGTGATGATCGCCAAGCTGCGCGAGCTGCTGGCCCGCTCCATCCGGGAGCAGGAGGAGCTGGCCAAGAGCGAGCTGAAGACGCTGCAGGCCCAGATCAACCCCCATTTCCTGTATAACACCCTGGACGCCATCGTCTGGATGACCGAGGCCGACCGCCGGGAGGAGGTGGTGCGCATGACCAAGAACCTCTCCTCCTTCTTCCGGATCGTGTTGAGCAAGGGGGAGGAGTGGATCCACGTGCGCGAGGAGTTCGAGCACGTGGAGAGCTACCTGGCCATCCAGCGGATGCGCTACCGCGACATCCTGGACTACGCCATCCAGCTGGAGGAGGGCATCGGGGAATGCCGCATCCTCAAGCTCACCCTCCAGCCCCTGGTGGAAAACGCCATCTACCACGGCATCAAGAACAAGCGCGCCGGCGGACGCGTGCAGGTCAGCGGCCGGCGGCTGGAAGGGGAGCGGCTGGAGCTCCGGGTGGCCGATGACGGCTGCGGCTTCGGCCCCGAGCGCCTGGCCGAGGTGCGGGCGGCGCTGGCCGCGGGGGCGCGGAAGCCGGCAGGGACGTGGCTTCGGCCTGCGGAACGTGGTCCGGCGCATCAGCTGTCCAACGGCCAGGGCTGGGGCCGGTTGATTGAGAGCCGGGCCGGGGGAGGCGCCCTGGTCACGGTGAGCCTGCTGGTGGTGTGATGGAGGGTGCAGCAGGGCAGCTACTCGGTGTTCCTGGTCGAGGACGAGGTGGTCGTGCGGGAAAGCATCCGGAACAGCGTGCCCTGGGCCGGCAGCGGTTTTCACCTGGCGGGGGAGGCCGCGGACGGGGAAATGGCGCTGCCGCTGATCCAGGACCTCAAGCCGGACATCCTGATCACGGACATCAAGATGCCTTTCATGGACGGCCTGGAGCTTGCCCGCATCGTGCGCCGCAACCTGCCCTGGGTCAAGATCATCATCCTGAGCGGCCATGACGAGTTCTCCTTCGCCCGGGAGGCCATCAGCCTGGCGGTCACCGACTACCTGTTGAGCCGCTGGCGCCGCCGACCTGCTGGCCACCCTGAGGCGCGTGGCCG
>CAVUYS010000058.1:0-52415 GCA_963745745.1 uncultured Spirochaetota bacterium
CAGCCGGTTGGCCGGGTACAGGCAGCGCCGTTCCGCCATGAGCCCATCATTCACCGGCGGGGGGCAGGAAACCAAGTGCCGGATGATGTTATAATTCCGTGCCGTGTCCAGGCTTTCGCTGTTTTCCGCCCTGATCCGGCCGCTGCGGCGGATCAACTCCAGCCTGCGGGCCAAGCTGCTGGCCATCTTCGCCCTGCTCGCCACCATCCCCTCGGCATCGTGGGGGTGGTTTCCTACTCGCGCTCCTACTCCACGATCAAGCAGAACATCACCGCCTCGGCCACCCAGATCGCCAGCCAGCTCAACAAGAGCCTGGAGCTGGTGTTCCGGGAAAGCGAGCGCTTCCTGAAGATCGGCTCGCACGAGACCACCATCCGCTTCGTCAATCCCTATCGCCAGAGCGAGCAGACCACCTACCGCTCGGCGCTGGAGATCATCAGTCTGTTCAAGCTGTTCCGCGAAATCTACGAGTTCGACACCCTGATCCGGGGCATCCACATCCTGGGCAGTAATGGCAACAACATCAGCGAGGCCGAAGGCCGCTTCCGCCTGGAGCAGGACCTCGCCAGCCTGCCCACGGTGCGGCGGATCCTGGCCCGGCCGGGGGAGGTGTCCTACATCCCCAACCCGGAGCTGGACTATTCCCCGTCCCGGCCCTACCGCGACGTGATATCCGTGGGCCGGGCCATCGTGCGCCCCTCCACCCGCGAGTTGATGGGTGTGATCATCGTGGACGTGGACCGCGCGGCCATCGTGGAGCTGTGCCGCGGGGTGCGCATGGGGGAGACCGGCTGGTTCTCCGTGGCCACCGGGGAGGGCCGGCTGATCTACTCCGAGGGGGGCGGCGCGGAGGACCTGAGCCCCGTCAACCGGGCCCTGGTGGCCGGCAGCAGCGAGGGCCATTTCGTGCAGCGGGTGGGCCGCGAGCCGGAGTTCTTCGTTTTCAACACCCTGCCCAGTTCCGGCTGGAAGATCGTCGGGAGGGTAAGGCTCAGGGAGCTCATGAAGGGCGCCTACCAGATCCGCAGCCTCACCCTGGCGGTGGTGCTGCTGTGCATCCTGTTCACCATCGTGCTGTACTTCTTCATCTCCGACGCCCTGACCCATCCCATCCGCGACCTGAAGCAGAAGATGGCCCAGGCCGAGGGGGGGGACCTGGAGGTGCGGGCCGAAAGCCGCGCGGCCGACGAGATCGGGGGCCTGGCCCACGGCTTCAACGTGATGATCGCCAAGCTGCGCGAGCTGCTGGCCCGCTCCATCCGGGAGCAGGAGGAGCTGGCCAAGAGCGAGCTGAAGACGCTGCAGGCCCAGATCAACCCCCATTTCCTGTACAACACCCTGGACGCCATCGTCTGGATGACCGAGGCCGACCGCCGGGAGGAGGTGGTGCGCATGACCAAGAACCTCTCCTCCTTCTTCCGGATCGTGTTGAGCAAGGGGGAGGAGTGGATCCACGTGCGCGAGGAGTTCGAGCACGTGGAGAGCTACCTGGCCATCCAGCGGATGCGCTACCGCGACATCCTGGACTACGCCATCCAGCTGGAGGAGGGCATCGGGGAATGCCGCATCCTCAAGCTCACCCTCCAGCCCCTGGTGGAGAACGCCATCTACCACGGCATCAAGAACAAGCGCGCCGGCGGACGCGTGCAGGTCAGCGGCCGGCGGCTGGACGGGGAGCGGCTGGAGTTCCAGGTGGCCGATGACGGCTGCGGCTTCGGCCCCGAGCGCCTGGCCCAGGTGCGGGCGGCGCTGGCTGCGGAGGGCCCGGAAGCCGGCAGGGACGGCGGCTTCGGCCTGCGGAACGTGAACCGGCGCATCCAGCTGTACTACGGCCAGGGCTGGGGCCTGTCCATCGACAGCCGGGCCGGGGAAGGCGCCCTGGTCACGGTGAGCCTGCCGGTGGTGCGATGAGGGTGCACCAGTGAGCTACTCGGTGTTCCTGGTCGAGGACGAGGTGGTCGTGCGGGAGAGCATCCGGGACAGCGTGCCCTGGGCCGGCAGCGGCTTTCACCTGGTGGGGGAGGCCGCGGACGGGGAGATGGCGCTGCCGCTGATCCAGGACCTCAAGCCGGACATCCTGATCACGGACATCAAGATGCCCTTCATGGACGGCCTGGAGCTTACCCGCATCGTCCGCCGCAACCTGCCCTGGGTCAAGATCATCATCCTGAGCGGCCATGACGAGTTCTCCTTCGCCCGGGAGGCCATCAGCCTGGCGGTCACCGATTACCTGCTGAAGCCGCTCTCCGCCGCCGACCTGCTGGCCACCCTGAGGCGGGTGGCCGGGCAGATCGAAGCGGAGAACGCGGCGCGGCAAAAGATCGAGAACCTCAACCGCTCCCTGGCCACGGGCCTCCAGCTCATGGCCGAGCGCTTCCTCAACGACCTGGCCACGGGGCTGGTCCCCCCGGGGGAGGCCCTGCGGAGGGCCGGCGAGCTGGGGCTGGCCCTCACGGCCCGCTGCTACATCGTGGCCTCGCTCACCCCCCGGGTCCGCCCGGGCGGTGACGCCTCCAGCCAGTACGCGGAGTACCTCAAGGCCGTGGACCTGATCGGCAGCCTGCTGGCCGGAAACCTCGACGTGGTCAGGTTCAGCCGCTCCCTGCGCGAGCTGATCCTGATCTTCAAGGGGGAGGAGCCGGCGGAGTTGGAGCGCCACTGCTACGCGGTCTGCCACTCGCTGAAGTACGAGGTGGAGCGCAAGACCGCCTGCGCCCTGACCGCGCGCATCGGGGCGGCCCGGGAGGGCATCCAGGGCATCGCCGAATCGCTGACGGAGGCGGAGACCGCCCATCGCTTCGCCTACATCTTCGGGGAAGACTCGGTCATCGGCATCGAGGACGCCCGGAGGGTCAACTTCCGCGGCTCGCAGCTGCTGAAGCTGGACCCGCGCGGCCTGGCCGAAGGCCTGCGGCGGGGGGAGCGGGCGGACATCCCCGCCCTGCTGGAGGGCTACCTGGCCCGCCTGGCCAGCGAGCCGGAGGACTCCTTCTACCGCGCCTTCGCCGCGGCCGAGCTGGCACTGACCGCGGCCCGGTTCGTGGAGGAGTTGGGCGGGGAGGCGGACCGGGTGCTGCCGCAGCTGGGGCGGTTGGCGGAGGAGGCCCGGGCCGGGGAGCTGCGCGGCTATTTGGCGGAGCTGCTGGCGGCGGCCTTCGACTTCCGCGAGGCGCGCAAGCGCGACAAGTACGGCGACCTGCTGCTGCGCGCCCGCGCCTACATCGACGCCAACTTCGCCGACCCGGAAATCTCCCTGCACGCGGTGGCCCGGCAGGTCAGCGTGAGCCCCAGCCACTTCAGCACCATCTTCAGCCAGGAGGCCGGGCGGACCTTCATCGCCTACCTGACCGAAACCCGCATCCGGCGGGCCATGGAGCTGCTGAAGACCACCGCCCTGCGCTCCTCCGAGATCGCCTACCGGGTGGGCTACAAGGACCCCCACTACTTCAGCTATATCTTCAAGGCCTCCGCGGGCTGCACTCCCACCGAGTTCAGGCGTCGGGGCTCGGAACCGTGAACTCGCGGATCAGCTTGAACAGGACGTGGTTGCCGTCCAGGAACTGCCGCAGGGTGCGGCGGGTGGCCCCGTAGTCGTCGAACTCCTCGACCTTCATCCCGTCCGGCTCGTAGGCCTTGCGGAACTCCTTGAAGCGCCTGGACAGGTCGCCGACGATCCTGGGGTCCACCGGGTTGTCCATGCGCTCCACGACTTCGATGTCCGAGGCGTTGAAGCGCTTCTGCCACTTGTAGGGGATGGTGACCACCACGTCCCCGCCGATGAACTCCGACCACTGCATGTGGTTGCGGTAGGCGGCGGACAGCAGGCGCAGGCGGTACTTCTTTTCCCGGTAGAGCTGGTAGGCCCTCTTGAACACGGCCACCCCGGCCCATTCGAGGTAGCCGGGGTCGGTGGTGATGCCTTCCTTCTCGGCCACCACCTTCAGCCAGTCGTCGGTCCGGCCGACCATGATCGTGCAGACCGAGCCCATGCGGGAGATGTCCTTGCCTTCCTTCTCGCGCCGCTTCAGGCCGCGCTCCACCGCCTCGGCCACGGCCAGGGCCTGCGGCACGGTGAAGCAGACCGTGGCGTTGATGCTCACCCCGCGGTAGACGGTCTCCTCGATGGCCCAGACCCCGGCCTTGGTGACCGGGATCTTGACGATGATGTTGGGGGCGATGCCGTCGAAGTGCACGGCCTGCTCCACGATGCGCTCCCCGTCCCGGTGCAGGCGCGGGTCGGTCTGGATCGACAGGCGGCCGTTCCAGCCCTTGTACTCGTCGTAGACCGGCTTGAGCAGGGCCGCTCCCTTGGCCGACATCTCCTCCACCAGCTTCCAGCCCAGCTCCTCTTCGGTGGCCCGGGGCATCTCGCGCAGCATGGCGCTGATGCGCTCCTTCCAGAGGGGCATCTCCTTCTTCAGCACCTCGCCCACGATCACCGGATTGCAGGTGGCCCCCACGGCCCCGTGCTCGATGGCGTAGGTGAGCTCCTCGATGGAGCAGGAGTCGTTCCAGAGCGCGGTCTTGCTGATCACGCTCATCTTGTGCAGGGGACTCTTGTAAGCGGCTTGCGCGGACATATCCTTCCTCCTCAGCTTGCTTTCTCGGCGAGCGGTATCATACCCGGGGGCGGCGGCCTCTTGCAATCCCCGGCCGGTTCTTTCAAAATGGCCAGGCCATGAACCGCCCGCCTCCGCGCGCCCCGGTCTCGTCGGCCGCCTCGCTGCTGGCCCTGGCCCTGGTCCTGGCCTGCGGGCCCGCTCCGGCGGGGGCGGAAGGCGCCCCTGAGACCCCTGTCCCCGACCAGCCGCCCGCGCTGACTTTCGCCATCGTCTACCCCATAGTGCACCCCTTCTTCGAGCCGGTCACGGAGATGGCCGTGGCTTATGGACGTTCCCGGGGGGTGCGCATCATCGCCCGGGGTCCGGAGAGCACGGACGTGCGGCAGCAGATGCAGATCATGGAGAGCCTGATCGCCGAACGGGTCGACGGCATCGCCCTGTGCGCCACGGACCCCGACGCCCTGACCCCGCTGGCCGACCGGGCGATCGCCGCCGGCATCCCCACCATCGCCTTCGAATCCGACATGCCCAGGAGCCGGCGGCTGTGCTTCCTGGGCACGGACAACTACAAGGCCGGCCGGCACCTGGCCGAGGTCCTGGCCCGGGAACTGGACGGCAGGGGCCGGGCCCTGATCTGCACCGGCCTGCCCACCCAGATGAGCCTCAACCAGCGCATCCAGGGCATCCGCGACACCCTGCGGGAGCGGTACCCGGGAGTCCGCATCGTCGACCTGCGCACCGGCAAGGGCGACCCGGAGCTGACCCTGGCCGTGATCGAGGAGCAGATTGCCCGTTTTCCGGACTTCGACTCCTTCACCAGCATCGACGCCACGGGCGGGCCGGCGGCCGTGGCGATCTGGAAAGCCAAGGGCTGGAAGGGCGACCGGCACAAGATCGTCACCTTCGACGACATGCCCGAGAACCTGGCGGGCATCCGGGCCGGGATCGTCAACTCCGTGGTTTCCCAGAAGCAGTGGACTTGGGGACCTCTGATCATCGACCGCCTGCTGGACCTGATCGCCGGCCGCGGCGTGCCGGACTACTACGACACCGGCACGGTGGAGATCACGCGGGTCAACGTGGATTCCTATCGCCGGTAGCAGGGGACTTTCTTCCGGCGGCGGTAGGTTTTCTTTCGCGCCTGCCCCCCTCCGCGGCGGGGGTCGCCTGAAAAAACATCCATCCTTTTCCCAAAGCAAAAGGGTTGGGGCCCGACCGGACCGGGCGTATACTGCGGGCCGCCGTCGAACGGACGGCACATTCTGTCAAGCGAGGAAAAGGAGTCCAGAGTATGAAGCACGGCAAATGGTTGGTACTGGCGCTGGTCCTGGCGGTCGCGGCGCAGGGTTTCGCCGGCGGCGAGGGCGAGGCGGCCAAGGGTGAAAAGACCTTCGCCATCGTCTACCCCATCGTTCACCCCTTCTTCGAGCCCGTGACCAAGATGGCCACCGAATACGGCAAGACCAAGGGAGTCAGGATCCAGACCTTCGCCCCCGAAGGCACCCTGGTCAACCAGCAGATCCAGATCATGGAGGACCTGATCTCCAAGAAGGTCAACGGCATCGCCCTGTGCGCCACCGACCCGGTGGCCCTGGTGCCGTACCTGAACAAGGCCGTGGAGGCCGGGATACCCACCATCGCCTTCGAGTCGGACATGCCGGAGAGCAAGCGCCAGGCCTTCATGGGCACCCACAACTACCGCGCCGGCGTGCACCTGGGCCACGTGGTCGGGCGGACTCTAGGCGGCAGGGGCAAGATGATCATCTGCACCGGGCTGCCCACCCAGGCATCGCTGAACGAGCGCATCCGCGGCATCCAGGAGTGCCTGGCCGCCAACTATCCGGGCGTGAAGATCGTCGACCTGCAGACCGGCCAGGGCGACCCGTCCATGACCCTGAACGTGATCGAGGCCCAGATCCAGGCCCACCAGGACTTCGACGTGTTCACCTCGATCGACGCCACCGGCGGCCCCGTGGCCGTTTCCATCTGGCGGGCCAAGGGCTGGAAGGGTGACAAGCACAAGATCATCACCTTCGACGACATGCCCGAGAACCTGGCCGGGATCAAGGAAGGCATCGTGAACGCGGTGATTACCCAGACCCAGTGGACCTGGGGTCCGAAGATCGTCGACGTGCTGCTGACCCTCGGGGAGGGCAAGGCCGTGATCAACTACGACGACACCGGCACCATCGAGATCACCGCCAAGAACGTGGACAGCTACCGGCAGGAAAAGGCCTGGGCTTATAAGTTCGAGAAGTAGAGGCAAAGCCTTGACCTCCGCCGCCCTCGCGGGCGGCGGAGGCATTTCCCGCGATACCTGAAGGGACGAGCACATGGAAACCGACGTTACGACGGGCGGGGCGAAGAAACCTCTGGCCGGCAGGATCGCCCGGCTCCTGTTCGGGCAGCGGGAGAGCGGCCTGTTCCTGCTGATCCTCCTGCTGGTGGTGGTGCTCTCCGCGCTGCGGCCCACCACCTTCTTTTCCTCGGAGAACCTGTTCAACATCCTCAAGCAGGTCAGCCTGGTCTCCATCGTGGCCGTGGGCCAGACCCTGGTCATGGTTTCGGGAGGCATCGACCTGTCGGTCGGCTTCAGCCTGGGTCTTTCCGGGGTGATGCTGGCCTTCTTCATCCAGGCGGGCATGAATCCCGTGGCGGCCGTGGTGATCGGGGTGGTAGCCAGCGTGCTGGCCGGCCTGTTGAACGGGGTATTCATCACCAAACTGCGTCTGCCGCCCTTCATTGTCACCCTGGGGGTGGCAAAAATCGTACGCGGGGTAATGTACGTGGTCACCCGCGGTTACCCCATCCCCGTGTCCACCAAATTCATCATCTGGTTCGGCAACGGCTATTTCGGTCCGGTCCCGGTGCCCACGGTCTTCATGCTGCTGGTCGTGGCACTGGGCGTGTACATCCTGCTGCGTACCGTGTTCGGCAACCGCCTGAAGGCCATCGGCGGCAACGAGCTGGCCGCCCGCCTGTCGGGCATCAACATCGACGCCAACAAGATCTACATCTACGCCCTGGCCGGCCTGCTGGCCGGCATCGCCGGGGTCATCATGGTGGGGCGGGTCAACGCCGGCAACCCCAACTCGGGCCTGAACTTCGACCTGGACTCCATTGCCGCCACCATCATCGGGGGCACCAGCCTGGCCGGCGGGGAGGGCACCGTGCTGGGCACCCTGCTGGGCGCCGTGCTGCTGGGGGTGATCGCCAACGGCCTGGTGCTGCTCAACGTCAGCATGTATTGGCAGACCATCGTGGCCGGGGTGATCATCATCGGGGTCTGCGCCCTGGACACCCTGACCAGCGCCCGACGGAAGGCAGGGTAGGGCCCATGGCCGAAGGGACGTTGCTGGCCATGCGGGGCATCAGCAAGGCCTTCCCCGGGGTGCGCGCACTGCACAACGTGGATTTCGACCTGGCCAGAGGGGAGATCCACGGCCTGATCGGCGAGAACGGGGCGGGCAAGAGCACCCTGATCAAGATCCTCGGGGGAGCCTACCTGCCCGACGGCGGGAGCATCGAGCTGGACGGCCAGGCGGCCCGCATCCATTCCCCTGCGGGACGCCCTGCACAAGGGCATCAGCATCATCTACCAGGAGTTCAACCTGGTGCCGGCCCTGAGCGTGGCCCAGAACATCTTCCTGGGCCGGGAGCTGGTGCGCCGCGGAGGCCTGGACCAGCGGGCCATGCTGAAGCGGGCCCAGGAGACCATGGAGCGGCTGGGCCTCAGCGGTTTCGACTGCCGGCGCCGGGTGCGCTCCCTCTCGGTGGCCCAGCAGCAGATGGTGGAGATCGCCAAGGCCATGTTCAACGAGGCCCGCATCCTGGTGATGGACGAGCCCACCTCGGTGCTGAGCCAGAAGGAGTCGGAGACCCTGTTCGGCCTGATGCGCGGTCTGCGGGACCAGGGGCTCTCGATCATCTTCATCTCCCACCGCCTGGACGAGGTCCTCGAGCTTTGCGACCGCATCACGGTCCTGCGGGACGGGGAGCTGGTGAGCACCCTGGAGAACTCCGGGAGCAGGCTCACCAAGGACGAGCTGGTGCGGCTGATGGTCGGGCGGGTGCTGCAGGACTACTACCCTCAAGCCGCGCACCGCGTCGGCGAGCGGAGCCTGCTGGAAGTGCGGGGCCTGTCGGCCGGCGGGCTGTTCCGGGAGGTCAGCTTCGAGCTGCATGACGGGGAGATCCTGGGCTTCTACGGCCTGGTGGGCTCGGGGCGCACCGAGATCATGAAGGCCCTGTTCGGCAGCCTGGAGTACGACGAGGGGGAAATCCTGGTGGCCGGGCGCCCGAACCGGGCGCGCAATGTGCGGCAGGCCCGGGATGCCGGTCTGGCCCTGGTGCCGGAGGACCGCAAGCGCGAGGGGCTGGTGGTGGCCATGAGCCTGGCGGACAACATCGCCCTTCCCAATCTTGACAAAATCAATTCCCTAGGCACAATACTGTTCAGAAGGCGCAGGGGCCTGGTGGCCGGCTACATCGAGGAGCTTTCGATCCGGCCGCCGCTGCCGAACCGGCAGATGCGGGATTTCAGCGGGGGCAATCAGCAAAAGGCGGTCATCGCCAAGTGGCTGGCGGCCAAGCCGAAGATCATGATCTTCGACGAGCCGACGCGGGGCATCGACGTCGGCGCCAAGGCGGAAATCTACCATCTGATCGAGAGGCTGGCCCAGACGGGGGTGGGCATCATCTTCGTCTCCTCCGAGCTGATGGAAATCATCGGCATGTGCGACCGGGTGATCGTGGTCCACGAGGGGAGGATCACCGGCAGGTTCGACCGGAGCGACGCCACCCAGGAGCGGCTGATGCAGGCCGCCGCCGGGTTTTAAAAGCCTGAGGAGGAAATTGCATGAAGGGTTACAGCGGGAAAATCCTGCACGTGGACTTGAGCCGCGGCAGCTTCCAGGTGGAGCAGCCTCCGGAGTCCTTCTACCGCCAGTACGTGGGCGGCGCGTGCCTGGGCAACTACTACGTGTTCAAGGGCCTGAAGGCGGGAGCCGATCCCCTGGGCCCGGAAAACGTGCTGGTGTTCGCCATCTCGGCGGTGGTGGGCGCGCCGATCAGCGGCAACGCCCGGCACGCGGTGAGCGCCAAGAGCCCGCTCACCGGCACCATCGGCTCCAGCGAGGGCGGAGGATTCTGGGGCCCGGAGCTGCGCTTCGCCGGCTTCGACGCCATCGTGCTGACCGGCAGGAGCCCGAAGCCGGTATACCTGTGGATCCACGACGGGGAGTACCAGCTGAAGGACGCCTCCCACCTGTGGGGCAAGGTCACCGGCGAGGTGCAGGACGCCATCCGCCGGGAGCTGAATGATGAGCGCATCCGGGTGGCCCAGATCGGGCCGGCCGGGGAGAAGGGGGTGCTGTACGCCAACATCACCAACGAGCTGAAGCACTTCAACGGGCGCTGCGGCTTCGGGGCGGTGATGGGCTCCAAGAACCTGCGGGCCATCGCCGTGCGCGGAAAGATGAAGCCGGAGTACGCCGACCCGGACACCATCAAGGAGCTGGCCAGGAAAGGAGCCGCCAAGGTGGCTCCCGACGGCTTCTACAAGGACTTCAAGCGCCTGGGCACCACGATGAACGTGACCTGGAACACGGCCATCGGCGGCCTGCCCACGCGCAACTGGACCATGGGCATCTTCCCGGAAAAGGAGAAGGTGACCGAGTTCGTCTACGCCGACCAGTGGATGGACGGCACCGGCACCTGCTGGGCCTGCGCCCAGGCCTGCAAGCGGGACGTCAAGGCGGGGATCACCAGCCCCTGGCCCGTGGAGGCCCGCTACGGCGGCCCGGAGTACGAGACCATGGGCATGATGGGCACCAACTGCCTGGTCAGCGACTGGAACGCCATCATCAAGGCCAACGAGTGGGCCAGCAAGTACGCGGTGGACACCATCGCCCTGGGCGGGGTGATCGGCTTCGTGATGGAGTGCTACGAGAAGGGCATCCTCACCGCCAAGGACCTGGGCGGGGTGAAGGCCGACTTCGGCAGCGGGGAGGCCCTGGTGGCCTTGAGCGAGATGGCCGTGAAGCGGGAGGGCTTTGGCGATAAGATGGCCCTGGGCACCGCGCGGCTGGCCAAGCTGCTGGGCCCCCAGGCCGAGCGGCTGGCGGTGACCGTGAAGGGCAAGGAGTTCCCGGCGCACATGCCCACGGCCAAGGGCTCCATGGCCCTGATCTACGCGGTCAACCCCTTCGGCCCGGACCACGTCTCCACCACCCACGACGGGGACATCGCGGCGGGGCCCAACGAGGTCAACAAGGGCGTAGGCATCTACGAGACGGTGCCCGATCAGTGGCAGTTGGATTTCGCCAAGACCAAGATGACCGCCTATTCCCAACGCTACGTGAGCGCCATCGACTCCTGGTCGGTCTGCCAGTTCACTTTCCACGCCTGGTCGATCTGCAGCCTGGAGGACCTGGTGACGGTGATCAACGCGGCCACCGGCTGGCAGTACACCCTGGCCGAGTTCATGCTGCTGGGCGAGCGGCGCATCAATCTCATGAGGGCCTTCAATGCCCGCGAGGGCTTCTCCAGCAAGGAGGACGTGCTGCCGCCCCGGATTCACGAGGACCCGCTGCAGGGCGAAGGGCCCCGCAAGGGCGCGGTGGTGGACAAGGCCAATTTCCTGAAGCAGCGCGAGAACTACTACCGCCTGAACGGCTGGGACCCGGTCACGGGCAACCCCACCGAGGTCAAGCTGCGCGAACTGGGCCTGGACTGGGCCTGGGAGGCGATGCAGAAGAAGTAATGCCGCAGCAGGGCGCCTCGGAGTTGGAAGCGCGCCGGGCGAAAACCGCGAGCCCCGGCGACGAACGCCGGGGCTCTTTTTTCGCCGGTTGGCTCTACAGCGGGCCTCGCCCGGCGACCGGCTCCTGCGCCAGTTCCGCCCCCGCGCCTGCCGCGGTATCAGCCTCGGGAGCGCCGCGCCACGGATTCCGGGCTTCCGGCCGGCTCTCCAGGCCGCGCAGATTGCCCTGCACCAGGAGGTAGCCGATCCCGGCCATCAGCGCGTTGACCCCGGCGACCGCCAACCAGCCGGCGGCCAGAGGCAGCCGCAGCACGAGCAGCAGCAGCCAGGCGGCCGGGACCACCACGGCGGCCCGCAGCAGGGCCAGCAGGAAGCCGCTCCAGGAGCGGCCGATGCCCTGCAGCGCCATGATCTCCACGAACACCACGGCGAACAGCCCGTAGCTGAAGGGCACGGTCAGGAAATAGGCGCGGGCGTGGTCGATGACCTGCGGGTCGGCGGTGAAGATCCTGATCAACGGGTCGCGGAAGGCCACCGCCAGCAGGCCCAGCAGGGTGGCGGCGCCGAAGGCCAGGGCCACGGACAGGCGGTGGGCCTGGTGCACCCGCTCGAAGAGGCGGGCCCCGGTGTTCTGGCCCAGGAGGGCCAGCGCCGAAACCCCGAAGCCCACGGCCGGCAGGTAGGCGAAGAACTCCGCCCGGAAGCCGATGGAGAAGCTGATCGCCCCGGCCTCGCGGAAGCGTTCGGCGATGATCGCCGTCAAGGCGGCCAGCGACAGGGGGCCGACCACGTTGGTCAGCGCCGCCGGGAAGCCGATGTTCAGCACCTCCTTGATCGAAGCCCAGCGCAGCCCCAGGCGCGAGAAGCGGAAGGCCACCTGCATGTCGGCTTTCTTGAGGATCGCCAGGCCCGCCACCAGCACCAGCGCCTGCGAGAACAGGGTGGCGTAGGCCGCCCCCGCGATGCCCAGGGCCGGGAAGCCCGCCCAGCCGAAGATCAGCACGGGATCCAGGGCGGCATTGAGCGCCGTGGAGCCGGCGAACAGCAGGGTGACGGTCTTGTTGTCCCCCTGGGAGTTGAAGGCGAAGAAGATCGGGAACAGCAGGAACACCAGCATGGAACCGCCGGCGATGATGGTGAAGTACTCCAGCGCCGGCGGCATGATCCCGCCCGTGGCGCCGGAGGCGGCCAGGAGCGGCTGCCGGAAGGCCAGCGAGACGGCGGTGAACAGGACCCCGGCGATGGCGGACAGCACGAAGGACTGGCCCAGGATGCGCTCCGCCTCGACGATGTCCTTGCGGCCGATGGCCATGGCCATCAGCACCCCGGAGCCCACGGTGATGCCCATGGACAGGGAGATCATCACGAACAGGGTGATCTGGGAAATGCTGACCGCCGCGACCGCGGCCGCGGACAGTTTGCTGACCCAGTAGGCGTCCGTGGCGTTGTACAGGGTCTGGAAGAACATGGAGAGCATGACCGGCCAGGCCAGGGCCCAGATATGAGAGAGAAGGTTCCCTTCCGAAAGATCGCGTCCGCGCATCAACCCTCCCTTGAGCGAAAATACCTGACCAATATAGTAATGTATAGCCGGTCTGACAAGTCGGGTCCGCGCAGCGCGGCCGGTCGGCCGCAGGGCTGCTCCCGGAGGCGAAAAAGCGGTATCTTCTCCCAAATGAAGATCGGCGGCTACAGCTTGTTTCCGATTCCGGCCGGGCGCTTCCGCCTGGATGGCGGGGCGATGTTCGGGGTGGTCCCCAAGGCGCTCTGGGAACGGGAGCATCCCGCCGACGAGCACAACCGTATCGAGGTGGTCGCCCGCAGCCTGCTGGTGGCCGGGGAGGGCCGGCTGCTGTTGGTCAACACCGGCATCGGGCAGAGCTGGCCGGAGAAGGAGCGCGCCCGCTATGCGGTGGATCCGGCGGTTCGGCTGGAGGACAGCCTGTCCGCGCTGGGCTACCGGCCGGAAGAGGTGACCCACGTGCTGCAGACCCACCTGCATTTCGACCACGCCGGAGGGGCAATGGCGGAGCGTGGGGGACGGCGCGTGCCGCTGTTCCCCCGGGCGGAGTACCTGGTGCAGAAGAAGCATTGGCAGTGGGCCCAGGCGCCTTCCGAGCGGGACCGGGCCAGCTTCCGCCCCGAGGATTGGGAGGGGCTGTCCGGGCAGCTTCGCCTGTTGGACGGCGAGGAGGAGTTCCTGCCCGGACTGCACCTGCACCTGATCCACGGGCATACCCCCCACCAGCAGCTCCTGCGCGTGAGCGACGGCCGTGACAGCCTGTTGTATTGCTCGGACCTGGTGCCGTTCCTCTCCCAGGTCCGGCTGCCCTGGATCATGGCCTACGACCTCAATCCGCTGGCCACCCTCGAGGAGAAGCGCCGCCTGCTGGGTCGGGCCGCCGCCGAGGATTGGCTGCTGTTCCTGGAGCACGACCCGCTGGTGCAGACCTGCCGCGTGCGGCAGGGAGCCAGGGGCCTGGAGGCCGTCCCGGCCGCGACCACCCCGGCCGCCCCTAGGTCGGGCCACCGCACCGACTCCTGAGGCCCGCCGCGTGCTGTTTGCCTTCGAAAAGGCGGCTCTGCGCTCCGGCCAGCGCATCGTCCTGTCGGATGTCGACTGGCGCGTTCGGGAGGGGGAGCATTGGGCCGTGCTCGGGCCCAACGGGTCGGGCAAATCCACGCTGCTGCGCGCGGTCCTGGGAGATGTGGCGGTGGTCCGCGGCGGTTTCCGGGCTTTCCCGGCGCTGAGCGGAGCGGCTTCCGGCGAGCCGTGGAATCCGCCGATCGGCTGGGTTTCCTACGAGCTGCACCGCCGGCTCATCGCCCGGGAGGAGAGCCTGGAGGCCGCGCGCTGGTTCAGCGCGGATCTGGACGGGGCCGGCAGCGCCGGGGAGCTGCTGCGGGAGCTCGCGCCCGCGGCCGGCAGGCGCGAGGGCGGCGGGCCGGACCCCGCGCAGGAGGCCTGGGTCCGGGAGCTGGTCGGGCTGTTCGAGCTGGAGCCCCTGCTGCCCAGGCCCTTCCGCGCCCTTTCCACGGGAGAGTTCCGCCGCCTGCTGGTGGCCCGGGCGCTGGTGCGCCGGCCGCGCCTGCTGGCGCTGGACGAGCCGTTCGACGGCCTGGACGATGCCACGCGGGGCCTCTTGAGCGGCGCCCTGGGCCGGCTGGCCGGCAGCGGGTTGCAGCTCCTGCTGGTCTCCCATCGGGTGGAGGAGCTGCTCCCCCAGATCACCCATGTCCTGGGGCTGCGGGGCGGGCGGGTCCTCTGGCGGGGACCGCGCCGCCGCATGCTCACGCCGCGCAACCTGCGCCGCCTGTACGGCGCCGCCCGGCCTGCGGAGCGCGGGCGGCGGAGGTCTGCCCGCGGCCCGCCCGCCCTCGGCGGCTCTGCCCGCCAGCGGCCCCACCGGAGGTCCTGGTCCAGATGCGCGACGTGCGCGTGCGCTACGGGGACAAGACCGTGCTGGAGGGCCTCTCCTGGACCATGCGCCGGGGGGAGCGCTGGTGCATCCGGGGACCCAACGGGTCGGGCAAGAGCACCCTGCTGGCCCTGATCTGCGGCGACCACCCCCAGGCCTACGCCAACGATATCCGCCTGTTCGGGGAAGCCCGCGGCAGCGGGGAAAGCATCTGGGACCTCAAGCGCCGCATCGGCCTGTTGTCCACGGAGTTCCAGATCGCCTATCGAAGGCAGGCCAGCGGCCTGGAAGTGGTGGTGTCGGGCTTCCACGACTCCATCGGGATGTACGAGCGTTCCAGCCCGGCCGAGGAGTCCTCGGCCCGGGAGCTGCTGGAAGGGCTGGGGCTGGAGAGCCTGGCGGAGCGGGATTTCGACGCACTGTCCGGAGGCCAGCAGCGTCTGCTCCTGCTGGCCCGGGCCATGGTCAAAGCACCCGAGCTGCTGGTGCTGGACGAGCCCTGCCAGGGGCTGGATCCCGCCAACCGGGCCAGGATCCTGGCCATGATCGACCGGATCGGGAACGGCACCGAGCTGATCTACGTGTCGCACCACCGCGACGAGCTGCCGCGCTGCCTGACGCACCTGCTGGAGCTGCCTGCAGGCAAGAGCAGCCGCCTGGAGGCAGGCGGCCAAGGCGGCGGATAAGCGACGGATAAGGCGACGGACGCTACGCGCGGCCGGGCAGCAGGGTGTCCCGCAGGGCCGTGAGCCATCGTCCCGGCTGGGCGAAGCGGAAAGCCGCCGTCTCGCCCTGGCCCTCCGAGGTCCGGAAGCGGATGGCCACCACGTACTGGCGCAGGGTCCTGCCCCGGTGGGTGTTGGTCAGCCCGATGTTCAGGATTGCCGCGGCCGGGATGCTGAGCTCGAAACCACTCGACCCGGGCCCGGAAGTACAGCCCGTCCTTGAGCAGCACCACGGCGCCCAGGGAGCGCAGGGGCCCCGCCGGCTGGGATTCCAGCCCGTAGTAGGTGACCAGGAAGCTGGTGCGCACCACGCGCGCCCGGGGAAACTTCCGGCGGAGCCTGGAGGATTCACTCAGGCGCAGGGCCGCCACGGACAGGATCATCCCCAGGAAGAGCAGGGCGGTCAGACGCCAGCCGGGATCGGCCAGGCGTTCGGCGAAGGTCATGGCTTCAGTCCTGCGGGCGGCGCGGGACGGGTTCAGGGCGCGCCCCTGGATCAGGGTGGCCTTGATGGCCGCGGTCCACTGCGCGGGCAGGGGGATGCGGAAGGCCGCCTTCTCCTCCTTGCCATCGGCGTTCAGGAAGCGGATGGCCACCACGTACTGGTGCAGGGGCTTGCCCTTGTGGGTGTCGGTGACCCCGATGTGGGTGATCGCCGCCCCGGGGATGGTGAGCTCCCGGTTGGCGAAGCGGGCCCGGTAGTACAGGCTGTCGCGCAGCAGCACCAGCGCCCCGACGGAGCGCAGGGGCCGGCCGGGCTCGGACTCCAGCCCGAAGTAGTTGACCCCGAAGCTGGTGAGCACGATGCGCTCCCGGGGGAACATCTCGCTGATGCGCCGGGCTTCGCGGTTGCGCAGGATCACCAGGGTCAGCAGGATCCCCAGGAAGACGGCGGCGAACACCAGCCAGTTGGGATTGGTCAGGCCTTCCATGAAGTTCATTTCAGCTTCGAAAGGTAGCGCATTACCCGGGCCCTGGCAAGGGAGCGCAGGAGCCCGGGCGGGGCCTTCAGCTCGTTGAGGAAGCTGTCGGCGATTTGCGCGTCGCTGCGGCCCTTGCCGCGCAGCTCCAGGATGAAGTCCCGGTTCATGTCCAGCAGGCCCTTCAGGCGCCCGGTGCGCTCGGCGGTGAGGACCAGGATCAGCGCCACCACGCCGACGGAAAGCACCAGGGTGACGAGCACGTCGTAGCGCGTCTCGGCCAGGATGAGGCGGAACAGGGAGCGGGGGCTGCCGGCGTTGAAGATGGCGTAGAAGTCCAGCGCCAGCAGGGCCACCACCAGGATGAACAGGACTCGGCGGGTGGATTCTTTCATGGTATTCAAAAAAGATGGGGCAGGAATCCTGCCCCATCTCGCATTCCTTTCCTGAGGGTCGAGAGGCGCGTCACTCGATGACGATCTTGCGCTCCTCGCCGACCTTCATGTTCTTCCACTCCGCCTCGGCCTTCTTCCAGGCTTCCTCGGAGGCTTCCGCTTCCCAGACCGCCAGGCCGCGCTCCTCGCGCGTGGCGCCGGGCAGCAGGTTGTCCAGCAGCATGGTCACGATGGCCGTGACCGCCATGCCCGTCTGCAGGATAGCCTGGCAGATGTTGCCCAGGACCTCGGCCAGCCTTCCGGCCTCGGCCCAGTTGATGTGATTGGCGTTGAAGTGCGCCGGCACGCTCAGGCCCGCGAACAGGCCCAGGCCGATGATGAACAGGTTCCTGGCGTTGTTCAGGTTCACGAACTGCAGGTTGGAGAGCCCGACCGCGGCGATCAGGCCGAACAGCCCGACGAACATGGAGCCGACCACCGGCTGCGGCAGGGTGGCCAGCACGGCCCCGAACTTGCCGAACAGCGGGATCAGCAGCATCAGGATGGCGCCCGGTGCGGATCACGCGGCGGCTGGCCACGCGGGTCAGCCCGATGGCCCCGATGTTCTCGGAGTAGGAGGTGGTGCCGTTGCAGGTCTGCAGCAGGCCGTCGATCAGGCAGCCCAGCCCCTCGGAGCCCAGGCCCTTGGAGATCATGCGGGCCGTGGGTATGGGGGCCTCGGACATGCGCGCGCAGGAGTGGTAGTCGCCGATGGACTCGATCATCGAGGCGATGTACCCGGCGATCATGCCGATCGCCCCGGCCAGGGTGATGGAGTTCAGCTCCGGGAATCCCCACTTGAAGGGGATGAGCGGCCGGATGGAGAACCACGGCGAGTTGGCGATCAGGCCCAGCTTGCCGGCCAGGTTGGCTGGGTTGTCCGCTGCGATCCACCCGAACAGGGTGCCGAGCAGCGAGGCGATCCAGCCGGTGGCGATGGCCAGGATGACCGGGAACAGCAGGAACACGCGGGACTTGCGGGAGAACACCTGGGAGTACAGGATCAGGGCCACCAGGGTGATCAGGGAGATGACCCAGTTGCCGGCCATCCAGGGGGCGCCGATGCCGTACAGGTTCAAACCGATCATGGCGATGACCGGGCCGATGACGATCGGGCCGATGAGCTTCTTCACCGTGCCCATGGCGCCGGTGTAGCCCAGCACGATCTCGAATACGGAGGCGAACATGATCGCCGCGGAAACCTGCTGGACCATGACTCGCCAGCCCAGGCCCTGCGCCGCCACCATGCCCACGATGGCCAGGCCGGGGCCGAGGAAGGAGAAGGTGCCGCCCTGCACGATCGGCAGGTTGTTGCCGATCTTGGAGCACTGGAACAGGGTGGTGATCCCCGAAGCGAAGAACATGGTGGAGATCAGCAGCGCCAGCTCTTCCTGGGGCATCTTCATGGCCCCGCCCATGATGAAGGGGATCAGCACCGTGGCCCCGAACATGGTCAGGTAGTTCTGGAGCCCCAGCAGGATGGACAGGCCGATCCGCGGTTTGCTGCCGATGGGGTAGAGGACCCACCCCTTGGCCTGCTTACCATTACTCATACGCGAACCCTCCTACGTAGGTTTGAAAAACCAAGAGAGCCGGCTCCCTGACAGGGCGCCGGCTCTCCTTTTGCCGGTTACGGAAGCTGCTGGCAGATCTCCGTGTACAGCTCCGGGCGCCGGTCCCGGAAGAACTGCCAGCCGTCGCGCACCTCGCGGATCTGGTCCAGGTCCAGGTCCGCCGACGACCACCTCGTCCTTGTCCTCGCTGCCCTTCACGAGGATCTTGCCGCGCGGGTCCACGAAGTAGCTGGAGCCGTAGAACTTGCCGAACTCCCAGGGCTTCTCCAGGCCGACGCGGTTGTTGGCCCCGATGAACACCCCGTTGGCCACGGCCTGCGACGGGCTGCTCCAGCTCCCACAGGTAGCGGGACTTGCCCTCCGTGGTGGCCGAGGGGTTGAAGAGGATCTCCGCTCCCTTCAGCGCCAGGATGCGGGCGCACTCGGGGAAGTGCCGGTCGTAGCAGATGAAGATGCCGATCTTCGCGTAGGCGGTCTGGAACACGGGGAAGCCGAGGGTGCCGGGCTTGAAGTAGAACTTCTCCCAGAAGGCGGGGTAGGTGTGGGGGATGTGCACCTTGCGCATCTTGCCCAGGTACTTGCCGTCCGCGTCCAGCACGGCGGCGGCGTTGTAGTACACGCCCTCCTGCTCCATCTCGTAGATCGGGCAGGATCATGCACCATGCGGTGCTTCTTCGCCAGGGGCGCCATGCCGCTCGGTGATCGGGCCGGGCACCGGCTCGGCGGTCGCGGTACCACTTGATGTCCTGCTCGGCGCAGAAGTACGGGCCGTGGAAGATCTCCTGCAGGCAGAGGATCTGGACGCCCTTCTTGCCGGCCTCCTCGATCAGGGGCAGGTGCTTCTGGATCATGGCCTCCTTGATTTCCTGGACCGAACCCTCGTGCCTGGGGTTGGTCGCCTGGATGAGGCCGCAGCGGATGACTCTGTGGCATGCGCGATTGTATCGCAGGGAATTCTAAGCCGTCAAGCAAATTCCCGGGAATTTGCATCGGCTGCCGAGGCAATCGGGGCGCGAGCGAGGTACGGGACCCGCGACCGACCCGCGCCTGCCTCTTGACGGGCGGGCGGCGCGGATCATAATGCAGGCGTGGGCAATCGCGGCGTGCGGGTCATGGAGCTGGAGGATTTCCTCTGCCGCTGCGGCGCGGCGGATTTCCGGCGGGAGCCCGACGAGGAGGAGCCGGTGTCCATGACCTGCCGGCGCTGCGGGCGACGCTTCGCGATCCGCAGGCTGGAGAAAAAGAACCGCCTGAGCGGCCTGCCCATGTCCTTCGGCTTCCGCAGCCTGTACTGGGACCGGTTCGACCACTCCGGCGGCTCGCAATTCGGCGTCGCCGACGAAGGATGGGAAATCCGGGAGGCGGAAGGCCCTTCCCCGCCCGCCTAGAAGCCCGACAGCGGCACGCGCTTCACGAAGCGCCCCTTCACCCCCTCGCCGACGAACTTCATGCGGTCCCCCGACCACTCGGCCACGCGCCTGCCGCGGGAGTACACGACCTCCGGGCGTGCCGGTCACCTCCCAGCCCTCCCAGGGGGTGTAGTCCACGTTCTGGTGCAGCTTCTTCTGGGCCATGGTGAACTTCCGCTTCGGGTCGAAGACCACGATGTCCGCGTCCTTGCCCGCCGCGATCGACGCCCTTGTCGGCCAGGCCGAACATCCGGGCCGTGCCGGTGGACAGCACGTCGACCATCCGCTCCAGGCTGATCCGCCCCTTGACCACCCCCTCGCTGTGCAGGAGCATCAGCATGGTCTCGATGCCGGGGGCGCCGTTGGGGATCTTCTTGTAGTCGTCCTTGCCGTTCATGTCCTTCTGGCCCTTGAAGTTGAACGGGCAGTGGTCGGTGCCGACGGTCTGGACGTCGCCGTCGCGCAGGCCCTGCCACAGCTCCTCCAGGCTTTCGGCGGTGCGCAGCGGCGGGCGACATCACGTACTTGGCCCCGCCCCAGTCCGGGCTCGTCGTAGCGGTCCTCGTTCAGGGTGAGGTACTGCGGGCAGGTCTCGGCGTAGACCCGCAGGCCCCGGTCCCGCGCCTGCCGGATCTTCCACAGGCCGCGGCCGGAGGACAGGTGCACGATGTAGATGCGGCTGCCGGTGAACTCCACGGCCGTGGTCGCAGCGGTCCACGGCCTGCTCCTCGGCGCAGCACGGCGTGGGCCCGCGCGTGGTACAGCGGGCCCAGCGTGCCTTCCGCGGCGTCGAGCTGCTCGTTCAGGCTGCGGATGATGTCGAAGCTCTCGGCGTGCACCTGCACCAGGCCGCCGTGCTTCTTCGTCTCCTCCAGGAGGCGGATCATGGCGTAGTCGTCCACCCGGAAGTCGTAGAACAGGAAGATCTTGAAGCTCGGCGTGCCGTACTCGTGGATGGCCTTCTTCACCTCGTCGATCACGTCCGGGCCGCGCGTCGGTGACCCCGGGGTGGATGCTGTAGTCCACGACGGCTCTTGCCGTCCGCCTTGCGCCTTCTGCTTCTCCACCGCGTCCCGCAGGCTCTCGCCCTTGCCCTGCAGGTTGAAGTCGATGATGCGTCGTGGTGCCCGCCGCAGGCCGCGGCGATCGAACCGGTCTTCCAGTCGTCGGCGGAGGTGGTGCCCATGAAGGGCATGTCGATGTGGGTGTGCGGGTCGATGGCCCCGGGCAGGATGTACTTGCCGCCGGCCGTCCACCGTCTCGTCGGCCTTCACCGACAAGCCCGGTGCCGACGCCTTGATCTGGTCGCCCTCGACGTACACGTCCGCCACGTACGACTCCCGTGGCCGTCACCACCAGCCCGTTCTTCAGCAGTACGCTCATGTTGCATCCTCCTAACGTTTGCAGGTCCACCGGCAAGGGGGCCAGCTTCAGCGCGGCCTCCAGGCCCGGGTCCATGACGGCCGTCTCGCGCCGCTTCCAGCCCTTCGGCATTTCCTTGAAGCGTGATCAGCGCCGTGCACCGGGCAGACGAAGCTGCAGATCATGCAGCTCAGGCACTTGTCCTCGACCAGCTTCGGCCGGCGCTTCCTGGCGTTCCACTCCAGGGCCTGGCCGCCGGCGTCGTGGCAGACGATGAGGCACTGGCCGCAGCCGATGCAGCGGTCCAGGTCGTAGCTGGCGACTGCCCTGGCGGGCCAGGTCGAAGTGGTCGGTGGTCTTGCAGGTTGGGCAGGGCCTTGCCCGATCAGGTCCGCGGCCTCGCGCGATGCCCGCGGGAGCGCATGTAGTCCGAGAGGCCCTCGATCATGTCCTCCACGATGCGGTAGCCGTAGTGGATGACCCCGGTGGTCACCTGCACGGTGGTGGCGCCCACCAGCAGGTACTCCAGGGCGTCGACCCAGGTCTCGATGCCGCCGATGCCCGACAGCGGCAGGCCCAGCTCCTGGCACTGCGCCATCTCGGCGATGAAGTGCAGGGCGATGGGCTTGATCGCCGGCGCCGGAGTAGCCGCTCATGGCGCCCACGCCGAAGACGTTGGGCCTGCGGCACCAGGTCCTCCAGCCCGATCTCGGAGATGCCCGCGGAAGGTGTTGATGGCCGAGATGCCGTCCGCCCCGCCCTTCTTGGCGAACACGCGCCGGCTCGGTCATGTCGGTGATGTTCGGGGTCATCTTGGCCAGCACCGGGATCTTGACCGCCTTCTTCACCGTCTCGGTGAACTTCTCCAGCAGGTGGAAGGCCTGCCCGACCTTGTGGCCCGAGCCCTCGACGGTCATGTGCGGGCAGGAGAAGTTCAGCTCCAGCATGTCCGCGCCGTTGTCCTCGGCCGCCTTGGCGAGGTACGCCCACTCGTCGTTGGAGAAGCCCATGATGCTGGCGATGATGGGCTGGTCGGGGTAGCTTCTTCTTGAGGTAGCAGGAAGTCCAGCGAGGTTGTCCTTCAGCGGGCGGTCGGAGATCTGCTCGACGTTCTGCAGCCCCATCGAGCTGCTTGGAGCCGTAGTGGTAGGCGTTCATGCGCGGCGAGGGGTGCACGATCGGCGAGCGCCCGGAGGCCAGGGTCTTGTAGACCACGCCGCTCCAGCCGGCCTCGAAGGATTTGTCCACCATCTCGGCGCTGTTGGACACCGGGCGAGGAGGAAAGCAGGAAGGGGTTCTTGAAGCGCACCCCGCAGAAATCGATCGACAGATCGGGTTTTTTCGAACGCATGCCATCGACTCCTTTACTTCAGGGATTCCAGGATCGCCCGGGCGGCCAGCTTGCCGTCCTGCACCGCCTCGACCACCAGCGCCGGGCCGCGCACGATGTCGCCGCCGGCGAACACCCGCCGGGCCGAGGTCTTGCGGTTCTTGGCTCCGGCCAGCACCAGCCCGCGCGCCGTCGGTCTTCACCAGGCCCGACCAGTCGGCCGGGTCGGGCCGGTTGCCGATGGCCTCGACCACCAGCGTGACACCTCCAGGGTCCAGGCCGAGCCCTTGATCTCCATCGGGCTTGCGCCGGCCGTCGGTGCCCGGCTCCCCGAGGCGCGTGCGCAGCAGCTCTCAGGCCCTTGACCCTTCCCGAGCCGTCGGCGAGGTAGCCGGTGGGCTGGTTGAGCAGCAGGAAGTGCACGCCCAGGCTCTGGGCCGCCTGGCGCTCGTCGGCTTCCGCGGGCATCTGGGCGTAGGAGCGGCGGTAGACGAGGTACACGTCGCGGGCCCCCAGCTTGAGGGCCGACTCCGCGCAGTCCATGGCCACGCTGCCGCCGCCGATCACGGCCACGGCCTTGCCCTTGACCTGCCTGCCCAGCTCCTCGAAGCGCTCCTCGCGCAGGGCGGCCAGGAAGTCCACCGAGGTGTACACCCCCTTGATCCTGCCCGTGGCCTTCAGGCGCTCCGCGCCCCAGAGCCCCGGGGCCAGGAACACGGCCCGGAAGCCGGAGTCCAGCAGCTTCTGCGCGCCCTGGGCCCCTTCGATGCGCGAGTTGCACTTGAACTTCACGCCCAGGTCCTTGAGGTCCTGCAGCTCGTTTCGCAAAAACGCCTTGTCGAAGCGGTAGGCGGGAACTCCGTAGCGGATGACGCCGCCCGGCTCCGCGCGCTCCTCGAACACCGTGACCTGCACTCCCTGGCGGGCCAGTTCCGCGGCGCAGGACAGGCCCGCCGGCCCGGAGCCGACCACGGCCACCTTCTCCGGCCTGGGGGCGGGCTGCTCATAGGCCTGGAAGCCCAGGCTCCAGCCGTGCTCGATCAGGAAGCGCTGGATCTTGCCGATCTCGATGGCCCGGCCGATGCCGGTGGCGCTGCACTCCTTCTCGCACAGCCGGGGGGTGGGGCAGAGCACGCCGCAGGCCCCGCCCAGGGCGTTGTTCTCCTTGATCGTGCGGATGGCCCCGGTGACGTTGCGCATCCGCAGCTTGCGGATGAACGTCCCCGGGTCGGTTTCCGCCGGGCAGCCCCGGGAGCACGGCGCGTCGTGACACAGCAGGCAGCGGTCCGCCTCGGCCAGGGCCTGGGTGAAGTCGAATCCCCTGCCCATCTTCTTGAACTGATCCGCGTAGCTCACGGTAGAGCCTCCTGAAAAAAATCTATCCCGCCGGCCGAAAAAAAGGCGGCGGCGGCAGTGACAATGCTTACTGCGAAAGCGGATCGCGGGGAGCTTCTCCTGCGGCTGCCCGCTGGAGCAGCAGGACGGCTGCGATCACCACGGCCGCCCCCGCCAGGGTGGGCCAGGTCGGCCGCTCGGCCAGCAGGAGCCAAGCTCAGCAGGATGCCGAACACCGGGATCAGCATCTTGAAGCCCACCGAGCGCACCACCCCGTAGCCGCGCAGGGCGGCGTTGAACAGGGGATAGACCAGGGCGGTCCCCGCCAGGCCGATATAGACAGCCAGCAGCCAGCCCGCGGGGCTCAAGGCTCCCAGCTCGCGCCAGCCGCCGGTGGCCAGGACGGCCGCGGCCAGGAACAGGCTGCCGGCGAGCATGGTGAGAAAGGTGGGCAGAAGGCCTCCGAAACGGATGACGAACCTCTTCAATAAAATGGTCTGCACGCTGATCGCCACCGCCCCGCCGGTCAGCACCAGGTTGCCCAGGAAATACTCCTGCCGCAGCAACGCCGCGCTCAACCTGCCGCCGGTGACGATCAAGGCCACCCCGCCCAGGCCCAGCAGCGCTCCTGCCAGCCGGCGAGGCGTAAGCTTTTCGTCGATTATAAGGGGTGCCAGCAGAGTTGTAAAGATCGGCTGGCTGTTGGTGAGCAGGGACGCGCTGGAGGCCGAGGACATGGCCACCCCGGCGGTCAGGCAGAAGGAGAACAGGGCCACCCCCAGCAGGCCCAGGAGCGCCAGGGCCGCCGCGTCCCCGGCCTTCACCCGGGGGTTCCGGGGGGCCTCCGGCGGCCCTGCGGGTCGAGGCGAACCAGGGCAGCAGGGCCAGGGTGGCCAGGCCGTAGCGCAGCAGGGAGATGGTGAGGGGGGACAGCTCGGCGGAAAGGCGCTTGGTGGCCGGGAAGACCGTGGCCAGGAAGAACATCACGGCGATCAGCAGCAGGGGCCAGGCCCACGGGCGGACGGGATTCATGGCGGTGAGAGTCCCAGTGTACACCGGGGCGCATAAAGGTCAATCCACCGTCCCGCGTCCGACCGGGGGGTCGGCTTGCGCCAGCCTCGCCGTTCATGGTCTAATTCGGCATGCCTGATCCGGACGTCGAGGGCCGCGAGCGGGAGCTGGCCGCGGAGGCCACGCGCCTGCACGCCTTTTACCGCGGCAAGATGGAGACCGTGCCCAGGTGCCGGGTGCGCGACCTGCGGGACTTCGCCCTCTGGTATACCCCCGGGGTGGCCGCCCCTTGCCTGGCCATCCAGGCGGACCCCGAGCTGGCCTACGAATACACGAGCAAGGGCAACACGGTGGCCGTCGTGAGCGACGGCACCCGGGTGCTGGGCCTGGGGGACATCGGCCCGGCGGCGGGGCTGCCTGTGATGGAGGGCAAGGCCCTGCTGTACAAGTACCTGGGCGGAGTGGACGCGGTACCGATCGTGCTGGACACCCGCGACCCGGACGAGCTGATCCGCACGGTGCTGCTGCTCAGCCCTTCCTTCGGCGGCATCAACCTGGAGGACATCGCCCAGCCCAAGTGCTTCCGCATCCTGGAGCGCCTGCGCGCCGAGGCCCCGATCCCGGTCTGGCACGACGACCAGCAGGGCACGGCCACGGTGACCCTGGCCGGCTTGCTCAACGCCCTGCGCGTGACGGGGCGCGACATCGCCCGCACGCGCATCGTGTTCGTGGGCAGCGGCGCGGCCAATGTGGCCTGCGCGCGCCTCGCCTTCGGCCGAGGGGCGGACCCGGCCCGCTGCCTGATGGTGGACAGCCGCGGCATCCTGGGCCGCCACCGGGAGGACGTGGAAAGGCGCAAGGACGAGTTCATCGAGAAGTGGCGGCTGTGCGAGGCAACCAACGCCGAGGGGCGCCGGGGCGGGATCGCGGAAGCCCTGCAGGGCGCCGACGTGCTGGTGGCCCTGGCCCGGCCGGGCCCGGGAGTCATCCGGCCGGAATGGGTGGCGGGCATGGGTCCCCGGGCGGTGGTTTTCGCCTGCGCCAATCCCGTGCCGGAAATCTGGCCCTGGGAGGCCCGCCAGGCGGGGGCCGCGGTGGTGGCCAGCGGGCGCTCGGACTTCCCCAATCAGGTGAACAACTCCCTGGTCTTTCCGGGGATCTTCCGGGGCGCCCTGGACGTGCGGGCGCGCACGATCAGCGACCGGATGTGTTTCGCCGCGGCCGAGGCGCTGGCCGCGGCCGTGGGCGAAAAGTTGGACCCGGAGCACCTGCTGCCCACCATGGCGGACTGGGAGGTGGTCCCGGAGGTGGCCGCGGCCGTGGGCCTGGAGGCCCAGGCCGAGGGGCTGGCCCGCCTCAGCCTCTCGCGGGAGGACCTGCTCGCGCGCGCCCGCGGGTTGATCATCCGTTCCCGCGAGCTCACCCGGGCCATGATGGAGCAGGGATTCATCCCCGAAGCCCCGGGGGACCTTCAGGACCCCGGTGGCGGGCCAAACCCGCAAGGCCACTGGGCCCCTTCCGGATCGGGGGTCCCCCATGTCTAAGCTGATCGTCATAGGCGGGGGCCCGGCCGGGCTCACCGCCGCCTTCTACGCCGTGCGCCGGCGTCTGGAGGTGCTGCTGGTCAGCCCGGAGCTGGGCGGTCAGACCCGCCATCAGTCGGCCCTGCCGGGCTTCGAAGAGCATCGCGTCATCCGCGGGGGCGATCTGGTGGCCCGCTTCGCTCGCGAGCTGGAATACCTGGGCTACCCTGTGCGCACCGGCGCGGTGACCCAGGTACGCGCCGCTGTGGACGGCTTCCGGGTGCGCTTGGCCATGGGGGAGGAGCTGGCCGCCCGGGCCGTGATCCTGGCCGCCGGCAGCCGGGCCTCCCGCCTGGGGGTCCCCGGGGAGGCGGAGCTGTTCCAGAAGGGGCTGTACGGCTCGGCTGCCAGCTACGCCCACCTGTTCCTGGACAAGAGCGTGCTGGTGGCGGGAGGCGGCGCGCGTGCCCGCGCCGCCGCAGCGGAGCTCTCCGCCGCCGGGGCGCAGGCGCGCCTATTGGAGGAGGGGGAGCGCCTGGTCTCCCTGAGCGGGGGTCCGGGCGCGGTGCAGGTCGTAGTGGAGGGGCCCGCGGGCCGGAAGCTGCTCGACGTGGACGGGGTGTTCAACGCCCTGGAGCCCTCCCCCAACTCCGGGCCGGTGGCCGGGCTGGCCGAGCTGGACGGCGCCGGCTGGGTGCGGGTGGATTCCCGCTGCCGCACGAGCTGCCCGGGCCTGTTCGCGGCCGGGGACGTGACCGACGTGCACCGGGAACAGGTCCTGGTGGCGATCGGCGAGGGGGCCAAGGCCTTCCTGAGCGCGGTGGAGTACCTGGAGGGCAGATGAACCGGAAGCACGTGGAATCCAGCTATCGCCTGGCCCGCGAGGCCTATGCCGAGCAGGGGGTGGATACGGAACGGGCCATGCAGGCCCTGCGCGGTCTGGCCCTTTCCATCCACTGCTGGCAGGGCGACGACGTCGGGGGCTTCGAGGGCCTGGCGGAGGGGACCCTGGGCGGAGGCATCGCCGCCACCGGCAACTACCCGGGCAAGGCCCGCAACCTCGCTGAGCTGCGACACGACATATCTAAGCTGTACACCCTGCTGCCGGGCCGCCACCGGCTTTCGCTGCACATGATCTACGGCGACTTCGCCGGTCAGCGGGTGGAGCGCGACCAGGTGCGCCCCGAGCACTTCTCGAGCTGGCTGGACTGGGGCCGGGAGCGCGGGGTGATGCTGGACATCAACGGCACTTTCTTCTCCCACCCCAGGGCGGCGGCGGGCTTCACCCTGGCCAGCAAGGACCCCGGGATCCGGGGCTTCTGGATCGAGCACGCCAAGCGCACCCGCGAGGTGGGCGCGCACCTGGGCCGGGCCCAGGGCTCGGCCTGCATCAACAACCTCTGGATCCCGGACGGCCTCAAGGACCGTCCCGCCGACCGGCTGGGCTACCGGGAGCTTCTGGCCCGCTCGCTGGACGAGATCTTCGCCCCGCCCTTCCCCAAGGCGGACCTCAAGGACGCGCTGGAGGGCAAGCTGTTCGGCATCGGCAGCGAGTCTTTCGTGGTCGGCTCGCACGAGTTCTATTTGTTATACGCGGCGCGCCACGGCCAGCTCATCACCCTGGACTCCGGCCACTTCCACCCCACCGAGTCGGTGGCCGACAAGATCTCCGCGGTGCTGCTGTTCTGCGGGGAGCTGCTGCTGCACATCTCGCGGGGGGTGCGCTGGGACAGCGATCACGTGGTGCTCCTGGACGACGCGGCCGGCGAGCTGCTGGCCGAAGTGGTGCGCTCCGGCGGCCTGGGCCGCGTGCACCTGGGACTGGATTTCTTCGACGCCAGCATCAACCGCCTGGGAGCCTGGACCGTGGGGGCCCGGGCGGTGCTCAAGGCCCTGCTGGCCGGCCTGCTGGAGCCGCGCTCCACCCTGGTGTCCTGCGAGGCGGCGGGGGACTACCTGGGCCGGATGCAGACCTTCGAGCTGGCCCGCACCCTGCCGCTGGGCGCGGTGTGGGATTGGTACTGCCTGGAAGCGGGCGTGCCGGCGGAAGCCGAGGTGCTCGGCCTGATCCGGGAGCACGACGAGGCGGTGAGCAGGCACCGGGGGTAGGATGTCCCTGCGTCGGATCTGCGCCTGGTGCGGGGCAGCCTTGGATTCCCTGTCGGCGTCGCTGGCCGCGGATACCCCGGTAACGCACGGGATCTGCCCGGCCTGCCTGGCGAGCTTCCGATTGGAGCGCGCCTACACCCTGGAGGATTTCCTGGAGCGGCTGGAAGGGCCGGTCGTCCTGGTCGACCCGGACCGGGTGTTCCTGGCCGCCAACTCGCGGGCCCAGGCGGCCTTGGGCAAGGAACGCCCGCAATGGTTGGGCCGCCGCACCGGGGAGGTCATCGACTGCCACTACGCGCAGCTGCCGGGAGGCTGCGGTGCTTCCACGCACTGCCGTACCGGCTGCGTCATCCGCCGCTCGGTCACCGCTACCCTGACGACGGGAAGGGCCGTAGCGCGGGCGGAGGCGCAGCAGACGGTCCGTACTGCGGATGGGGAACGGACGAAGCTCTTCGAGATTTCCACGGAGCGGGCCGGGGAGCTGATTCTGCTGCGCATCGACGAATCCACTTGACTGGCTAATTATACCCGGGTATAATTCCCGGCATGAAAGCTGAACCTGAAGCGACGGCCACTGAGCTCTTCACGGCCTTCTCGGGATTTACGCATGTCCTGACCGGAGACCTGCCCGCGGTCCTCACCCGGGTCCGCGAGCACCTGCTGCGTGACAAGTCAGCGCAAGTCCTGATTTTCGAGGACCAGTCGGGAAAGCAGGTGGATTTCGACCTGCGCGGGGCCCTGGAGGAGGTGCTGGCCCGGGTGACGCCGCCGGCCCCCAAACGCGGCCCCGGCAGGCCGAGCCTGGGTGTGGTCTGCCGGGAGGTGTCCCTCCTGCCGAGGCACTGGGAATGGCTGGAGAGCCAACCCGCCCGGGCCTCGGGCACGCTGCGGCGACTGGTGGACGCGACGGTCAAGAACGAGTCCGCGGCCCACCGCTCCCGGCGCAGGCTGGAGGCCGCCGGCCGGATCATGTGGTCCCTGGCCGGGAACCTGGAGGGATTCGAGGAGGCCTCTCGGGCTCTGTACGCCCGGAGGTGGGCCGATTTCTCCGCCCGCATCGCCTCCTGGCCGGAAGACCTGCGCAGGCACCTGGAGTGGATGGTCTCACCGGCCCCGCCGGCCCCGTCGGCCCCGCCGGTCGCACCGGCCGCGGCGAAAGAACCCCACCCGGACCGCAAACCCTGGCAGCTGGAAGCCGGTGAGCTGGCCGCCGCGATCCGCGGGGGCCAACTCACCGCGCAGGATGCCCTGGAGTCGTACCTGGCCAGGATCCAGGAGGTGAACCCGAAGGTGAATGCCGTCACCAACGTTTTCGGGGAGCAGGCCAGGGCGCTGGCCGCCGGGATCGACCGGCGCCAGGCCGCCGGGGAGGACTGCGGCCCGCTGGCCGGCGTGCCTTTCACGGTGAAGGACAACATCGACGTGGCCGGGCAGCCCACGACCCAGGGGATCCCGGCGCTGAAGAATGCGCTCGCCCCCCTGGACGCCCCGCTGGTGAAGCGGCTGCTGGAGGCGGGAGCCATTCCCGTGGGCCACACCAACATGCCGGACCTGGCTCTGCGCTTCCATACCTGCAGCCAGCTCTTCGGCGCCACGCGCAACCCCTGGAACCGCGAGGCGAGCCCCGGCGGCTCCAGCGGCGGGGAGGGCGTGGCCCTGGCCACGGGCCTGTCGGCGCTGGGCCTGGGCAACGACGCCGGAGGCTCGGTGCGCATCCCCGCCCTGTTGAGCGGGGTGGCCGCGCTGAAGCCCAGCTACGGCCGGTTCCCCAGCGACCGCAGCGTCGGGCCCCGGGACCTGACCCTGGCTTCCCAGACGATCCCGGTGGAGGGGATCCTGGCCCGTTCGGTGGCCGACCTCCGCCTGGCTTTCCAGGTGCTGGCCGGGACCGACCCCCGGGACCCCCGGGTGGTGCCGGCGCCCCTCTTCGGTTCTCCGCTGGACCGGGCCATGAGGGTGGCCGTGACGGCCGACCCGGCGGGGATGGGGGTGGACCCGGCCGCGCGGCGGGCGGTGGAAATGGCCGCGGAGGTGCTGGCGCGGCAGGGTTATGAGGTGGAGGCGGCCGATCCGCCGCGCATCCCCGAGATCCTGGAGGCCTACGGCCGGATGGTCATGACCGAGTTCCGGCAGAGCTGGCCTCTTCTGGAACGCCTTCTGGGAGCCGACGGCCGTCGCTACCTGGAACTGGCCAGGCAGCTGCGCCAGCCGGTGGACCTGGCCGGGTACCTGGGCCTGACCGCCGCGCGCCAGGGGCTGCAGCGGGAATGGGCCGGCTTCCTGGAGCGCTACCCGCTGGTGCTCGGGCCGGTCTTCACGGAAGGGGCGGTGCCCGCGGACTACGACGTGCGCGGAATCGAGGAGCACCGGCGGGTGACCCTGGGGATGCGGCTATGCACGGCCTCCAGCTTCATCGGGGTCCCGGCGGTGGCCGTCCCCACCGGCCTGGATGGCGGCCTGCCGCAGGGAGTGCAACTGCTCTCCCGGATGTACCGGGAGGACCTGTGCCTGCAGGCGGCGACGCTGCTGGAGGAAAGCCTGGGGACCCTGGCCCCGATCGACCCGCGCGGGTGAGGGCTCAATAGACCTGTTCCAGCACGTAGAAGAAGTTGCGGTCCGTGCCGAACACCATCCACTTGCCGGCGATGACCGGCGCGGACAGCAGCGCCCCTTCCACGTCCATCTGCCAGAGCAGGCGGCCGTTGCGCGCCGACAGGCACACCAGGCGCGCCGGCCGGCCGTAGGGGCCTTCGTCGCCGCGCAGCCCGAAGTACAGGCGGTTGCCCGCCACGGTGACCGAGCTGGAGGTCACCTGGTCGAAGCGCCTCTTCCAGGCCAGCTGGCCGCTGCCGGCGCGGAAGGCCCGCACCGCCGCATCGCCGCTGGCGTAGATCACCAGGTTGCGCCACACCGCCGGGGCCAGGAAGTCCAGCAGGCGCATGTTGCGGGCGAACAGGGCCTCGGCGTCCACCGGCAGGTCCCCCCAGTCCGACTCCTCCTCGTAGGACCACACCCGCTGGCCGGTGCGCCGGCGGAAGGCGTAGTAGTCCAGGCGCCAGTAGTCGCCGCCCAGGTCGGCGGTGGCGAAGAACAGGTTGTCGCCGCGCAGGGCGGGAAAGGAGTACCAGATGGACTGGAACTGGTCGGTGTCCAGGATCCAGAGGTACTCGCGCTGCCGCAGGTCGAAGGCCCCGAAGGCGTGCGGGCGGCTGGGCGGGGCCGGGGCGAAGTACACCACGTCGTCGTAGACCTGGAAGGCGTTGTAGTGCCAGACCGGGTTGGGCAGGGTGAAGCGCTGCCGGCCGTCGCGGCCCAGGAAGTAGGCGGTGCCCCCGTCGCTGGCGAAAAGCACGAAGTCCTGGTAGCCCACGATCGTGGACTGCACGGTGCTGTCGGTCTGGAAGGACCAGGCCTCCTCGCCCCCCTTCTGGCGGACCGCGTACACCTTGCCGGCGTTGTTGCCGAAGTAGACGTTGCTGCCGTCCGCGTAGGGCACCGAGTTGATGGCCCCGCTGGTCTTGAACACCCAGCGCATGTAGCCGCTCTGGATGTCCAGCGCGTAGAAGTTGCCGTCCGTGGAGCCGAAGTACAGGGTGTCGCCCTGGACCACCGGGTTGTTGAAGGCGTAGGTGGGCTCCGCCCCGACCTGCAGCTCCAGCTTCCACTTCACCGCCAGCGGCGGGTTCACGGCGTTGGTGGTGGCCCCCCGCCCCTGCTGGCCGCGGAAGCTGATCCAGTCGGAGCGCGCCCGGCAGCTGGCCAGGGCAGCCAGCGCGCCCAGCCGCCAGCGGACCAGGGCGAGAAGCGCCGGGAAACGCGGCCCCGTTTTCATAGATAGTACAACCCGCGCAGGCTGAAAGCCCTGCGCAGCAGCCGGCCCAGCCCCGGGGCCCGGGTGGAAGCCAGCAGGCCGGCGTAGCAGGCGCGCAGCTCGGTCCAGGCCCGCGGCGCGCTCCTCGGGGCGCATGCGCTCCCGGTAGCGCAGGGTGGTGTACAGGGCGGCGAAGCGGGCCAGCTCCGGGTGCTCCTTGGCGTACTCCGCCGGGGTCAGGGAGGGCTTCTTCAGCTCGTAGCCGCGGGCCGACAGGCGCACCAGCAGGAGCTGCCAGAGCGCGCGCAGCGCCCGGGTGCCGCTGCCGCGGGAAAGGGCGGCCAGCCAGGCCTGGCGCAGCCCGCTGTACAGGTACAGGCCGGCGGCGGCCAGCACGGCCAGCCCGGCCAGGGCCTGCAGGGCCAGCAGCCAGGGGAAGCGGAAGCTCGGGGTCTCCTGGGGCCTGGGCTCGATCAGCGGGATCACCACGTCCAGGTCGCCGGGGTTCTGGCCCGGGGGAGGGGGAAGGGCGAAGGCGGTGCTTTCCAGGTCCAGCCAGCCGTAGCCGGGCAGCCAGGCCTGGGTCCAGGAGTGGCGCTGGGCGGTGGTGACCAGGTACAGCTCGCCGGGGGGGAACTCCTGCAGCGCGGGGATGGCCCGGCGCAGCACGCGCACCGCCTGCCAGTGGGCCGGGCTCTGCAGGTCACGGGAGGCCAGGTAGCCGGTGACCACGCGGGCCGGCACGCCGGCCAGGCGCAGCAGCATGGCCGCGCTGTGGGAGAACTCCGTGCAGTCCCCGGTGCGGGTGCGCGCCAGGAAGTCCCGGATGCGGTCCACGGAGGTGTCCTCGGTGTAGCCCAGCTCGTATTGGAAAGTGGAGAAGCCGCGCAGCACGGCCAGGATGCGCCCGCCCGGGCCGCTGTCCCGCGCGCCGGCCTGGGCCAGGGAGCTGTCCAGCTGCCCGCGCAGGGTGGCCAGGGCTTCCGGCCCCACGGGCAGGCGCAGGTACGGCTCCAGGACCGCCCGCTCGGCGGGGCTCAGGTCGGGGAGCGCCGCCCAATCCTGGGGTCCGGCCTGGCTCAGCGCGGAGGCCGCCCGGTAGGAGTACTCGAAGGGGTAGAACTCGCCGTTCAGCACGGTGGGCTCGATGGTGGCCGGACGGTAGGCCAGATAGCGCCCGGGCAGGGTGGAGAGGTAGAAGATGTCCACCGCCTGGCGAGCGGCGTCCGGGGGCGGGGAGGGGTCGCGCCAGGTCTCCAGGAAGCGCAGCCAGGCCAGCTCGTTGAGCGGCTCGTCCCGCGAGAACAGGAAACCGCGCTCCGCGTCGAAGTCCCCCCGGTAGGCGTCCGCGGCGTACACCGGCTCCTGCGGGCTGGCCACGACCATCACCGCGTACTGCTTCTGCTCCCCGCCTTCCCCATCCCCGTCGCCCATGGCGCTGCCCCACTGGTCGGCGGGCAGGCCCTCCAGCAAATTGCGCCCGTCCTCCCCGCCCTCTCCGGGCCGGAGTCCCCGGCCGTTCTCCCCATCGCGCTCGCGCAGGGAGCGCAGGTTCCCCCCCTCCCAGCCCCGGTCCTCGTCCAGGGGCAGGCGCCGGGGCTGCAGGTCCCTGTCCGGGCGGTTGAGCACGATGTTGTGGCTCACGAAATCCGGCGGCAGGAGGAAGGAGACGGCGAGGAAGGCCGGCACGGCCACCAGCAGGAACAGGCCCAGCTCGGCCAGCCCCCGGCGGTCCTTTCCCTGACGCGGCCGGAAGGCGGACAGGAATAGCAGCGCGCCGTGCAGGAGGAAGGCGCAGGGCACCAGGACCAGGAGCATCTGGGTCACCCCGCTGGCCTGGCGGGCGATGGCCTCCGACGCCCGGGAGTAGCTCAACAGGCGGTAGGCCACGAAGGCCAGGGCGAAGGGCTCCAGGGCGGCCAGCGCCTGGCCCCAGCCGCCCGTGCGGAAGACCAGCACGGTCAGCAGGAAGGCGGCGGCCGCCGCGCCCACGTACGCCAGGGTGGACAGCTCCAGGCCGGCCAGCAGCAGCACGAACAGGACCGGCGGCACGGCGGCCAGCAGCAGCCAGGTGCGGGTCCGCGTGCGCGGCGGGGCCAGGTAGAAGGCGATGAGCATCTCCACGGGCAGCAGCACGAACCAGGCGGTGAACCCGACCCGGTCGTAGGGCACCGAAACGGCGGGATGCAGGGCGGGCAGGGCGGCCACCAGCAGGTACAGGGCCAGTCGGCTGAAAAACAGCATATGGATCATGGGTGGAACCTCGACATCCTCACGGCAGCATCCTCACGGCCAGCGGGACCTCCTCCAGCCCTTCGGCCCGCAGCGGCACGGCCGGCGGGCGGACGCGGCGCAGGGCCCAGGGCCCGGGCAGGAAGGCATCGGCGAGCTCCGGCGCGAACAGGACGCGCTCCACGGGCGTCGCCGCCTTGCCGGGCCGCCGGCCGTCGCTCCCGGCGGGCGCGACCACGGCTGGGGTCCGTGCCGGCATCCCTGCCGGGCTTCGCCCCCGGACGGTGCGGAAGACCTGGGCCCGAGCCAGCGGGCGCGCCGCCAGGAACAGGGGCAGACCGCGGTCGAAAGACGTGCTGAACACGAACAACTCCCCCGCCTCCTCGCTTCCCGGGCCGGGATCGCTCTGATAGCGGAGGCCGGCCAGCTCCTCGGCGAAGCTCTCGATGTCCTCCGCCGTGGCCAGGAGACGCGAGCCCGCGCCGGTGCGCACGCGGAACTGCAGCCGCTCGTTGGACGCTTTCAGGCCGCGCAGGAAGGCCAGCAGCCAGCTCTTCAGGTAGTCCAGGTGCATCACGGATTCCAGGCTCTCCGCGCCGTCGTCGCGGTAGTGGCGGAACTCCACGGCCAGCAGGCGGGTCTTCTCCTGGGTCACCGGGGAGATGCGGGTGATCAGCTCCTGCAGCCGGCTGGAGACCTTCCAGTTGATGTCGCGGAAACGGTCCCCGGGCTGGTACTCGCGCATGAAGTACTTCTCCTCCTCGGAGGCCTTGCGCAGGCTCTTGTCCTCGAATCCGCCCGCCGGCTCCACCAGGCGCGGCGGCCCCGCGGCGAGCCAGGCAGGGAGCACGGTCAGGGAGCGCTCGGGCTCCTCGCCGAAGGGGGACCGGGTCAGGCCGAACAGGTCGCGCACGAGGAACCGCCCGCGGGCGGCCAGCGGCCCGCACAGCGGCAGGTGCAGGGGCAGGGGATGGGTCCCCGCCGCGGCGAAGCTCAGGCTGCGGGCCAGGAGCAGCTCGGCGCCCCGGCCCACGCGCAAGCGCCCGCGGAAGCGGAACTGCACACGGAAGAAGGGCAGCAGGCGCAGCTCGGGGGCCTGGATGGCCTGCTCGGTTCCGGGACGCCGGGCGAACAGCGGCCCGGAGCTGTCCCACTGCAGCTGCCGGCGGGCGCAGGCGGCGGCCTGCAGGCGCCCGGCCAGGACCAGGACCGTCAGCACCGTCGCTGCCAGCAGGGCCAGGAAACACGGCGTAGGGGTTGGCCTGGGCCAGTCCCCGGCCCAGGAGAAAGAAGGCGGCGACGGCCACCAGGGTGCCGGCCAGGGTGAGCGGGTACAGGCGCCGGGCCCGCGAGCTGTAGGACAGGAAGGCGGCCGAGCGACGAGCCGGGGCCTGCATGGCGGCTACGAGGCGGCCCTCCGGCGGGAGGGTTCCACGGGCACGGAGCCCAGGATATCCTGCAGCACCGGGCCGGCGTTCCGGGAGGCGTCGTTCAACACCAGGCGGTGGGCCACCGCCGGCGGGAAGATCTCCTTGACCAGGTCCACGGTCACGAAGTCCTGACCTCGCACCAGGGCCAGGGCCCGGGCCAGGCGGGAGAGCTTCACGCCCGTGCGCGGGCTGGCGCCCATGGCCACGTCGGGGTGCAGGCGGCTCTGGCGGACGCAGGCCACGATGTAGTTCACGATCTCCGGGTGGATCTCCACCTGGTCCACCTGGCCCTGCCACTCCACCAGCTCGGCGGAGCTCACCGCCGGGGCGAAGCTGGACCAGGCGTCATCCCGGCCGTGCTGGCGGACGATGGCCGCCTCGTCGGCGGCTTCCGGGTAGCCCATGGACAGCTCGATCATGAAGCGGTCCAGCTGCGGGGCGGGCAGGGGGAACAGATGCACCCCCTTCAGGTTCATGGTGGCGATGATGAAGAAAGGGTCCGGCAGCTCGTAGGTGTGCCCCTCCACGGTGACCGCCTGCTCCTCCATGGCCTGGAAGAAGGAGCCCTGGGTCTTGGGAGTGAGCAGGTTGATCTCGTCGCACAGCACGTAGTGGGCGAAGAGCGGCCCCCGCACGAAGGCGATGCGGCTGGAGGAGTCCAGGAAGCGGCTGTAGCCCAGGATGTCCTGGGGCAGCAGGTCCACGGTGCACTGGATGCGGTTGAAGGACTTCAGGCCCTTGTCCTCCTGGGGCTCCGTCCAGCGAATGGAGCCGGCCAGGGCCTTGGCCAGCGAAGTCTTGCCCACCCCGTGGGCGTCGGCCAGCATCACGTGCCCGCCGGCGATCTGCGCGGCGACCAGGTGCTCCAGTTTGCGCGTGTCGATGTAGATGACGGACTTGATGTTGTTGATGAGCCGGGCCACGCCCTGGCTCACCAGCTGGGCCGGATTTCCCTCCGGCGGGTTGGGCTCACGGGCCCGGGTGCGCGCCTCAGCCATGCCTAGTGAACATATGGAAATCGGCCGCTTAAGTCAATCGCGGCGGGGCGAAGGGAGACCGCTGGCAGGGCTTGGCTGCGGGCGGAACCGGCCCTCGAGCCAGGGGCCGGCGGCCCGGCTTGAGAGGCCGGGGCTTTTGCTTTACCCTGCGCCTTACAGGCAACGCGGGCATGGGCAATCCGGAGCACCCCTACCTGCAGGACCAGCTCATCGCCTACATCGGCAACAAGCGCGCCCTGCAGCCCTTCCTGGCCGGGGTCTTTTCCCGCCTGGTCCGGCCGGGCGCGGTGTTCCTGGACCCCTTCGCCGGCTCCGGGGCCGTATCCCGCCTGGCCCGCTGGCTGGGCTGCCGGGTGCTGGCCAATGACTGGGAGCCGTACGCCTACGTGCTGAACTTCGCCAGCCTGTGCGTCGGGCCCTCGGAAGTGGAGGGGCTCTTACCGGGGCGCGAGCGCGGGCGCTGCTGGCCGAGCTGAACTCGCTGGGCGCCCCGCGCCGGGAGTACGTGGCCCGGCACTACGCCCCGCGGAGCACGGCGGCGGCCGACTACCGCACGGAGCGCCTCTTCTATACCCGCGAAAACGCGCTGGCCATCGACGCCATGCGGGAGCGCCTGGAGGAGCTGTACCCCGGGTTCCAGCCCGCCGATCCGGAGGACCGCAAGCGCAAATACCTGCTGCTGGCCTCGCTGCTGTACGGGGCCTCCACGCACGTGAACACCTCCGGCGTGTTCAAGGCCTGCCACAAGGGCTTCGGCGGGCACGGCCGGGACGCCCTGGGCCGCATCCTGGCCCCCATCCGCCTGCGCCTGCCGGAGCTGCTGGACGGCCCGCCGGCGGAGGCCGGCTGCCAGGAGGCGGCGGACTTCGCCCGCGGCCGCCCGGCGGACCTGTGCTACCTGGACCCGCCCTACAACCAGCATCAGTACGGCTCCAACTATCACCTGCTGAACACCATCGCCCTGTGGGACCGCCCGGCGGTGAGCGAGGAGCGCCGGGCCGACGGCAGCCTGCGGCGCAAGGCCGGGATCCGCGAGGATTGGGTGCGGACCCGCTCGGCGTACTGCTACCGGGCCAGCGCCGCCGCGGCGCTGGCCGGGCTGCTGCAGGCCGTGGACGCCCGCTACCTGGTCTTGAGCTACAGCACCGAGGGGCTGATCCCCTTCGAGGAGCTGGAGGCGCTTCTGGAGGGGCAGGGGGAGCTGGAGCTGTACGGCAGCGGGTACGTGAAGTACCGGGGCGGCCGGCAGAGCATCAGCCGGCAGGTGCACAACGTGGAGCTGGCCCTGGTGCTGGACCGCGGCCGCTCCGGCTCCGCGGCCCAGCGCGAGCGCCGGCGCCGTTTCCACCTGCAAAGCCGCCTGGGCCTGCTCTTGCGCGGGGCCTTCCAGCCGCGGCGCGTCGCGGAGGCCTTCCCCGTCTCCCCCGCGGGCATCGCGGTCCACCTGGACGGGGCCGAGGTGCATCTGCCCATGCGGCGCCTGCACCGCTTCGCCCCGGAAGCGCTGCCGATCCTGGCGGCCGCCGCCTCCGGCACGCGAGGAGCTGGAAGAGCTCTTCCGCAGGCTCTCGGACTGCGCCTGTCGGGACCGGGCCGAGGAGCTGGAAGTGCTGGTCGGGGAGCTGGCCGGGGAGGGCGGCGGAAGGGAGGCGGTGCCTGCGCAGCGCCGGGCCCTGTGGCTGCTGCGCAAGCTGGCCCACCCCAAGCACCGGGGCCGCTACGAGGAGTTCGCCGGCCTGCTGGGCGGGCTGGCCGAGACGGGCCGGCATGAAGTGCTGGCCCGCGGCCTGGAGGCGGTCCGCCGCCAGGCGGCAGCCCGCTTCGCCGGGTGAGCGTAAGCGGGCGAACGGACGGAAGCGGCCCGCCGCTACGGGCTCACCTCCCGCAGCTCGTCGAGCATGGGCAGCACCACAGGCTCAAACCCGCCGTTGTAGGCCGGCGCCGTGGTCCACACCTGCGAGGTTCCGGACACCTGCCAGAGCTTGCCGCCGCGCGTTCTGGCCAGGCGGTAGGTCACCTGGGCCCCCTCGGGAAGCTGGAGCGGGCGGTCAAAGGAGAAGACCCGCCCGGGGCCCGGCTTGACCTGGGCCGTGGCCTGGCCCAGCAGGGCGCCCGTCCTGGCATCGCTCACCTCGACGCTGAGCGGCGCGTCGCCTTCCACCCCCGCGGTCCTCCCCGGCGGCAGCTGCGAGCGGTAGCCGGAGACCGCCACCGGCGTGCCGGGGGCCGGCCAGGAAAGCCGCGGGTTGTCAGCCAGCAGCAGGAAGGGGATTTCCAGCCGCGCGCCTTCCTCCAGGAGCAGCGCCGCGGTGTAGCACAGCTGGCGGCCGCCGGAAACGGGGATGGAGGTTTCCACCTCCACCATCCTGCCGGCCGCCGCTCCGAGCTTGTCGATGCGGCTCTCCAGGGTGATGGCCAGGTTGGGGCCTTCCTTCCTGGCGCTGACCGGGACCGGGAGCTGGGCCAGGATCTGGTTGCCGCGGTAGACCCGCACGGTGAGCAGGCCCTGGGGGGCGACGGTCTCATTGCCCGCGGTCAGGGCGGCCAGCTCCCTGCGGCCGAGGCGGAGATTCTTCGCCGTGACCAGCAGCTCGCCGGCTGGCGCGGCGGCGGGCGGCGCCGCGCGGCCTCCCGGGTCAGGCGAACGGTATAGCGGGCCGCCGCCCCGTTCTCGGCCTTCACCTCCAGGGCCAGGTTGAAGCCCGCCCCGGCGCCGACGGCGATCTGGCGGCCGGCCGCGGGCAGAGGCTGCCCGTCCAGGGTGACGACGGCGGTGGGGCTTTCCGCCCGGGCCGTGAGCAGTAGCGTGGCGGCCGCGGCCGGGATTTTCGCTTCGTAGGCGCTCACCGCCGGATTGAAGACGGGGGCGAGCGGTATGGCAGCGGCCCCGGGCTGGGCGCCCGCAATCTGCAGCAGGGCCAGCCGGGTGTTGCCTGGCTGGGCCGGAGGCGGCGTGCCGGTCTGGGCATCGCCCTCGCGGGTGATCCCGACCCGGTACAGTCGCTGCGTGCCGTCCTCGGCCACGACCAGGATGTTCAGCTGCATCGTCTGGCCGGGGGCCACCGGCAGGCTCAGCGTGGTCCCGGACAGGACGGCCGGGGCCTCCGCGCGCACCGTGGCCGCCTTCCCGGCGGTGGCCAGGTTGAAGACGGCGGTCTCCACCGCGGCCGGCAGGCGCAGGGTGTAGGACACGATCCGGGCGTTGAAGGCCGGCACCAGGGCTCCGGCGGAGGGGACCAGGGAGCTTAGGTCCGCGTTGCGCTCCGGCGGCTGGCGCCGGACCTCGATCATGTAGCGCAGGGTGCGGCCGTCCTGGGCGGTCACCGCCACCGCCAGGCCCATTCGTTCCCCGGCGGGGAAGGCCACCAGCGCACCTTCCGCTCCGCCCGGTTCGCCCTGGGGCGCCGGCGTGCCTTGGGGCACGGCCACCAGCTCCAGGGCCGCCCGCGCCAGCGGGCTTTGCGGCCTGGCCGTGACAGCGACCTGCCGGGTGGCAAAGGGCACCCTGGCCACGTAGGACAGGCTGCCCGGCGCGAAGGCGGGGGACAGGCCGGCCCCGGCCACCGCCAGGGAGGCCAGGGTGTTGTTGTGGTCCGGCTCGGCGCGCGCCACCTCGACCAGGTACTCGCGCTTGCCCCCATCCTCGGCGGTCACCGTGACGATCAGCGGCAGCCAGTCCAGGCCCACGAAATCCACGGAGACCCCCGCCGCCTCTTCCAGGCTCCCGCGGGTCTGCAGGGCGGCCCGCTCCTGGGAGTCCCCCGCGGCGGCGATCGTCGAAAGGGAGAGCGCGGCCAGCCCGCTCTGGCTGCGGGCCCGCAGGCCCACGCGGGCGGCGGCAAACGGCACCTGCAGGCTGTACTCCGTGCGCTGCGGCGAGAAGGCCGGGGCCAGGGTGCCCTCCACGGCTTCCAGGGAGCCCAGCAGGGAGTTGCGGTCCGGCTGGCCGCGGCGGACCAGCAGCGTGTAGCGGTCCCGGCTGGCCCCGTCCTCGGCCAGGGTCTCGATCAGTACGGTGCGCTCCTGCCCCGTGGCGAAGTCCACGTTGCCGGCGGCGCTGGCCGCGCCCGCGGCGACGCCGTCGAAGGTGACGCTCTTCAAGTACTGGCTCTCGGCCCTGGCCCCGATGCGCAGCTGCCGGGTGGCGAAAGGCACCACCACGGTGTAGCTCTTCACCTGGGGATTGAAGGCCGGAGTGAGCACGGAGCCTTCGGGGAAGCTCAACTGGGCCAGGCGGGCGTTGGTTTCCGCCTCCCGGACCGTGACCCGGTAGCGCCAGGGTTTCTTTTCCTTAGGCAGCTCCATGGCGTAGAGCACCGGGGCGCTGAAGTCGTTGGGCGTGGCGCCGTTTTCCTGCACCACCCGCTGGCCGGTGGAGATGACCGTGATCACGGCCTCCGCGTTCAGGCTGAAGGTGGCCACCAGGCGCCGCTTGTCGGTCCCGGGGGGCACCACCACGGTGATCTCCATCGGATCGGTGCGCATGTTCACGACGCCGGGCGCGTCCTGCCCCAGCCGCGGGTTGGCCCCGGAGCTGAAGACGAACGCGTCGACCGGCCCACGGGGCTTGCCGACGCTCATGCAGCCGGCCAGGGCGGCCAGCACGGCGATAGCCACGAGCATCACACGCAGAGTCTTGTTCATAGTCCAATGTTAGGCACGTCGGGCGTTAAAAAACAGCAGAATTTCAGGCTTTTTCCCGGGAGATTTCCTGGAAAAAGGAAAGGAACTGACGCTCGGAGACGTAGTTGCTCTGCCCGACCAGCGACCCGTCCCGGTAATAGCGCACGTAGGGGATGACCCGGTTGCCCAGCACCTGCTCCTTGAAGCTCAGGAACTCCTGGAAGTAGCTGACGCGGTTGTACTCCAGAAGGAAGATGGTCAGGTCCAGCTCCGGGTGGCGGCTGCCCATTTCCGCCAGGTACCCATCCATGGCCGCCCACTGCCCGCACCAGTCCTGGGTGAGCACCACGGCCACCAGCCGAGAGGCGGCGCGCACCTCCTCTCCGAACTCCCCCTGGCGCATGGCGAACGCGGCCTGCTCGCCGGTGAGCTCCAGCCGGCGGATCATCGGCTGTAGCCGATCCGGTACACGACGTCGGCCGCGTCGTCCGCCACGAACAGCGCGCCGTCCGGGCCGACCTCCACGTCGGCGGGGCGGCCCCAGGCCCTCTCCCCCTGCAGCCAGCCCTGGGCGAAGGGGCGGTACTCGGCCACCCGCCCGTCCTGCAGGCGCACGAAGCTGACCCGGTAGCCGATCTTCTTCGAGCGGTTCCAGGAACCGTGCTCGGCGATGAAGATCCCTCCGCGGTATTCCTCGGGAAACAGCCTGCCCGTGTAGAAGCGCATGCCCAGGGCGGCCACGTGCGCGGGCAGCTCCAGCTCCGGAGGCTGGAAGTCCCGGGCCGGCCGGGAGGCCCAGAAGCGGGGGTCCTGCACGGCGCGGCCGTGCAGGTAGGGAAAGCCGAAGTGCAGCCCCGCTCTCGGGGCCCGGTTCAGCTCGTCGGGCGGCAGGTCGTCGCCCAGCAGGTCCCGGCCGTTGTCGGTGAACCACAGCTCCCCGGTTCGGGGGTGCCAGTCGAAGCCCACGGTGTTGCGCACCCCCGCGGCGAACAGCTCCGGGTTGCGGCCGTCCAGATCCATGCGCAGGATGTTGGCGTAGCGGTCGCCCGGGCTCTCGCACACGTTGCAGGGGGCGCCCACCGGCACGTACAGCTTCCCGTCCGGCCCGATGCGGATGAACTTCCAGCCGTGGTGGCGGTCGCGCGGCAGGCTGTCCAGGAGGTCCACCGGGGCCGGCGCGGAGGGCCTGCTTCCACGTCGGCCAGCTTGACCACCCGATGGATGGAGGACACGTAGAGGTCGCCGCGGTGCCAGGCCACGCCCACGGGCATGTCCAGGCCGTCGGCGATCACCTTCCCCCGGCCGCCGCCGGGGGGCACCGCGTACACCTGGCCGCTGCGCGAGCCGACGAACAGGGTGCCGGAGTCGGCGAAGGCCAGGCCGCGGGCGTTCGGAAGGCCGGAGGCATAGACCTCGATCGTGAACCCCGGAGGCAGGCGCACCTCCCCCAGGGGCAGGGTCTGGGCCCAGGCGCCGCTCCCGGCCAGCAGGGTGGGCAGGACGAGCAGGGCGAGGGCGAGGCGCTTCATGGCCTGAAGATACTGATCCTTCAGGGTTTTCGGGTAGCGTGGGCGGGCAGGGCCCGGCGGACCACCAGGAGGTTGGCGGCGGTGAAGACGGCCAGCCCCAGCAGGGTGACGCGCAGGCCCAGCCGCTGCGGAGCGGACAGCCAGCCAACGGCCAGCTGGATCAGGGCCACGGCCGCCCCTCCGGAAGCCACCAGCGCGCCGATGGCCGTGCCGCTGCCCTGCCGGTAGCGCCGCCCGGCCACTGGCCACCAGGGTGGGCCAGATCGCGCCCATGCCGACGCCGGTGAGGGCGATGCCGGCCAGGGCGGCCGCCGGCTGCCGGACGCTGAAGGCCAGCACCTGGCCCCAGCAGGGAGAGGACCAGCGAGCCGTACAGCAGCGGAGCGTCGGGCACGCGCGCGGACAGGGAGGCGGCCAGGATGCGGCTGGCGCTCAGGCCGGCCCAGAAGACGCTGATGCAGATCGGGGCCAGCGCCGCGCTCAGGCCCAGCTCCAGCTCCCCGTACTTGGCCAGCCAGCTGGCGGTGCCCATTTCCGCGGCCACGTACAGGAACACGGCTGCGGCCAGCACGGCCAGTCCGGGCTGGCCAAGCGCGGCGCCGCCGGTCAGGCGGCCCCGGACCTCCGGCGCCGGCAGCGCGGCCCTCGCCCGCGGGGTGGCAGGGGCGGCGCTGCCGCGCCCGATGTGCAGCAGGAAGCCCAGGGCCAGCGCGGCACAGAGCGCGGAGCAGGCCCACAGCACCGCGGCCAGGGTGGCTCCGGTATGCAGCGAGAACAGCAGGGCCAGCAGGAACGGCCCGCCGGCGGCCCCGGCGCTGAACATGAGCTGGCTCCAGTTCAGCATGGAGCGTTCCCGATCGGGGCTCAGGTCGGAAAGCAGGGCCGTGGCCTGGCTTTCCACCGCGCCCTCCCCCAGGCCGAACAGCAGCACGGCCAGCGTGCGCACCCGGATGTCGGGCACCGCCGCGCTCAGGGCGAAGGTGGCCGCCAGGCAGGCCAGGCCCGCGCCCAATACGGCGCGCTTGCCCACCCGGTCGGCCGCGATCCCCGCGGCCAGGGAGCTGGCCGGGTACAGCAGGAACATGGAGAACAGCAGCAGGCCCTGCTCCCCGGCTGAGCCGCCGATGCGGGTCAGGAAGGAGGGGAACACCTGGGCGCACAGGGCGATGGCCAGGATGGCGCGCCAGGCAGAGCGCGGTGATCACGGGAGAGGGGAAGCGGGGCCTAGCGGCCCCGCTGATTGTACAGGTAGTCGAAGAACTCCGGCTCCGTGGTCAGGGTCTTGCTGAAATTGGGCAGCAGGACCCGGTAGGCCTCGACCGCCTTCCAGAACTCGTAGAACTCCGGGCTGCGGTTGTAGGCCAGGGCGTAGATGGCCGCGGCCCTGGCGTCCGCCTCGCCCTTGAGGGTCTCGGAGCGGCGGTAGGCCTCGGACTGGATGGTGCGCAGCTCGCGCTCCATCTCGCCGAAGCGGGCCGCCTTCTTGCCCTCGCCGTCGGAGCGGAAGGCCTGGGCGATCTGGTTGCGCTCCTTGATCATGCGGTTGTAGACGCTCTCGGTCAGGTCGTCCGAGTACTTGATCTGCCGGATCAGGATGTCGATCAGCTCGATGCCGTACTGGGGCATGATGGTCCTTGGACTCGTCGACCATCTCGTCGGAGAGCTCGGTCCGGCCCTTCTCGATCTTCTCGTAGACGATGTTGGTGAACACGTCCAGGGCCATGTCCTGCTCGGCCATGGGGGTGCTTTCGCGTCAGGTACACGTTCGTGCGCTTGATCTCGTTGATCACGTTGGAGTTGCGCACCGCCTCGACGCAGCGGGTTGCGGGAGATGATCTTGCGCACCGCGGAGTCGATCACGTCGTCCAGGCGGGAGTGCGCCTGGGTCATGGTGCCCACGGACTCGTAGAACTTCTTGGGGTCCGTGATGCGCCAGCGCGCGGTGGTGTCCACCCAGATGAACTGGTTCTCCTGGGTGGGGATGCGCTGCGCCTCGCCGTCCCAGGACAGGACTCTTCTTGGAGTACCGCTCCACGCGTGTCGACGAAGGGGACCTTGATCTTGAGGCCCGCCTGCTGGTGCACCTCGACGATGTGCCCGAAGCGCACGACCACGGCCTGCTCGCCCTCCTCGACGACGTAGAACGGCCCGGTGATCAGGAACAGCAGCAGGATCACGAACACCACGACGATGACGGTGATGGTCTTTTTCATTGCGCGCCTCCCGGCTGCGACGCCCGGCGCGGCGGGCGCGGCGAGCGACTTGAAGGGGAGGAAGTTTTTCAGGTTCTTGTCGATCAGCTCCACGCCCGCGCTGCGTCCTGAACACGTCGTCGAACATCTCGTAGTACAGGCGCGTGCGGGTGACCCCCGGGTTGCGGAAGTACTCGTCCAGCACCCGGTTGAAGCGGGCCACGTCGCCCTGGGCCTTGTTGACGCGCTCCACCGCGTAGCCCTGGGCCTCCGCGATCATCTGGTCGGCCTCGCCCTTGGCCTTGGGGATGGCCTGGTTGTAGGCCTCCTTTCCCTCGTTGATCAGCCGGCTCCTGTCCTGGATGGCCTTGTTCACGTCCTCGAAGGCGTCCTGGACCGGGCCGGCGGGCGGCACGATGTTCTGCAGCTTGACCGTGGTCACCCGGATGCCCAGGTCGTACTTGTCGTACAGCCCGTTCATGATTTCCTGGCCCTGGGTCTCGATGTTGGCCCGCTCGGAGCCGATCACGTCGAAGATGGTCCGGTCGCCGACCAGCTCGTTGATCACCGACTGGGAGATGTCCCGGATGGTCTTGTCGCGCTCCTGCACGCCGAACAGCCACTTGTAGGGGTCGGCGATGCGGTACTGGATGATCCACTCCACGTCCACGATGTTCAGGTCGCCGGTCAGCATGATCGACTCGTTCGGGTAGTCCTCGCCGGCGCGGATGGAGGTGATGCCCGGGCGGTCGGTGCGGAAGCCGAACTCGTCCTTCAGCACCACCTGGGTGGGCACGTTGTAGTTGCGCTGGATGCCGAAGGGCATCTTGAAGTGCAGCCCCGGCTCGGCCAGGCGGGTGTAGCGGCCGAAGGTCAGCAGCACGCCCTGCTCCTTCTGGTCCACCACGAAGAAGCCCGAAAAGATCATGATCAGGGCCACGATCACTACGACCACGATGATCACCGCCCGAGGGGTGACCTTGCGCGGCACCCTGCCGGGCGTTACGTCACGTTCTGACATTCATTCTCCTTGGATTGTTTTTCTCTTAACTACTATAGTAACGAAAAGGAGGAGGGATGAACAGCCGGGAGAGGGTGCGCGCCGCCTTGAACCATCACCTGCCGGACCGCGTACCCATCGACCTGGGGGGCTCGATCGTGACCGGCATCAACGCCATGGCCTATGCGCGCCTCAAGCGCCACCTGGGGCTCCCCGGCCCGGTGCGGGTGTCCAGTGTGATCCTGCTGCTGGCCGAGGTGGAGGAGGAGCTGATCGAGCGCTGGGGCGTGGACGTGCTGCCCGTGCCGCGCTACTACGCCGCGCCCGGAGTTCCCCTGGCCGGAGGCTGGCGCGAGCATCCCCTTCCGGATGGGACGCCGGGCTTGTTCCCGCGGGATTTCGCGCCGCGCCTGCGCACCGACGGCGCCTGGGAGCTGCTGGAGGGTGGGGAGGCGGCCAGCGTCCTGTCCCCTGGCAGCGGCTCCTTCGTGCCGGCCCGCTTTCCCCTGGCCGGCGCCGGCCTGGAGGAGCTGGAGGCCTGGCAGCCGCCGCGGATCGGAGCGGAGGAGCTGGAGTTCCTGCACCGCACCGCCCGGCGCCTGTACGAGCGCACGGACAAGGCCCTGTTCGGCTGGTTCAATGGCTCGATCTTCGAGCAGTCCCAGTTCCTGTGCGGCTGGGATGAGTTCATGGTGCGCCTGGCCGCGGACGCGCCGTTCTCCGACCGGCTGCTGGAGAAGCTCACCGAAGCCGCGCTGGCCGACCTCGGCCTGTACCTGCAGGCCGTGGGGCCCTACCTGGAGGCCGTGGGCTTCGGGGACGACTTCGGCAGCCAGGGGGGACTGCAGATTTCCCCGGCCATGTTCCGGGAGCGGGTCAAGCCGCACCTGGCGCGCATCTACGCCGCGGCCCACGCCGGGAGCAAGGCCAAGGTGTTCCTGCACTCCTGCGGCTCCGTGGTCGAGCTGATCGAGGACTTTATCGAGATCGGAGTGGACGTCCTGAACCCGGTGCAGACCTCGGCGGCGGGCATGGAGCCGGAAGGCCTGAAGCGGCGGTTCGGCGGGCGGATGGCGTTCTGGGGCGGCGGGGCGGACGTGCAGCGGATCCTGCCCCTGGGGTCCCCGGCGGAGGTCCGGCGGGACGTGCGCCGCCGCCTGGAGGTCTTCGCTCCGGAGGGGGGGCTTCGTGTTCGCCCCGATCCACAACCTGCAGGCCGACGTGCCGCCGGAAAACGTGGCGGCCATGTACGAGGAGGCGGCGAAAGGGCTAGTCTGCTACTCGACGGGGGGCGGGCGGCGGTTCTTCAGGTTCTCGAACTTCAGCGTGAAGCCCGTATAGGCCTGGAACAGGTAGCCGCCGGGCGCCGGGTTCTGCAGGCCGGCCAGCTAGGTCCTCCCCGAAGGTGAGCAGGGCGCTGTCCGCGCCGAGCTGATGGTCAGGAAGCGGGTCAGGTCGATGGACAGCTCCACGCCCGCCATCAGGGAGCTCAGGGTGTGGACGGGATCGGCGACAACGTCGAACTTCTTCTGCAGGGTCTGGTAGGCCAGGCTGAACAGCAGGCGGTACGGGGCGTTCTTCTGGAAGATGTCCGCCTCGAAGGAGTAGCGCATCAGGCTGTCCACGACCTCCATCGTGCCGCCTGCAGCTCGTAGAATTTCTTCGACTGCAGGGTCAACGAGCAGATGGCGTTGGGCACGTAGAAGCCGATGGACAGCTCGTTGCGGTTCTGGGTGTAGTCGCCGGTCTCCATGAGCACGCTGCCCAGCGAAGTGTCGAACTGCAGGCGGGCGAACATGACGCCCGGAAAGGTCAGCTGCACGCTGCTGGCCAGGCCCGGCTTCAGGGTCGCCCCGTCGGTGTTGTTGAAGCCCTGGATGGTCCCGATGCCCATGCTCAGGTAGTCCAGGTTGTAGTAGACCATGGCGTAGGCCAGGTTGCGCAGCACCGTGTCCCGGGAGAACCCCGCCCGGATGGCCATCCGCTCGGAGAAGCCGTGGGTCACCTCCACGGTCCCGCCCCAGTAATAGTCCGCGCCCGAGTAGGTGGCGTCCGCGGAGGCCCGGTCGGGATCGAACCCCAGGTTCCCCAGGTCGAAGCGGGTGCTGAGCTCCAGCCCGGCACTCTGGAAGGCCGGCAGCAGCAGGAGCAGCGAGTGCAGCAGTGCAGGAGGCCGGCCCGGTTCCCGCGCGTGCGTTTCATGCTTCGCTCCTTACATTAACGGTACGCCTCTGGATACTCTTGAAGCATTCTCAGAAACCGCGCCCCGCGGGATTTCAGGAACGGGGCCAGGATGATCCTCACGGTCTGGACGATGATCCTGAGGTCCAGCACCAGCGACCAGGTTCTCCGGTATTCCAGGTCCAGGCCCACCCACTCCTTGAAGCCCAGGGTGTTGCGGCCGGCGATCTGCGGCAGGCCGACGATTCCCGGAATGCACTCCAGGCGCAGGTAGTCCCCGTCCTGGTAGGCCGCCACCTCCTCCGGCAGGTGAGGCCTGGGACCCACCAGGCTCATGCTGCCCTGCAGCACGTTGAGCATCTGGGGGAATTCGTCCAGGCTGTGCTTGCGCAGCAGCCGGCCCACCCGGGTGACGCGGGGGTCGTTTCTGCATCTTGAACAGCGGGCCGTCCCGGCGCTCGTTGAAGCGCAGCAGCTGCGGCCTTCAGCCCGTCCGCGCCGACCACCATGGTCCGGAACTTGTAGAACCGCATCGGCTGGCCGTTCTTGCCGATCCGCCGGGTGATGTAGAACACCGGTCCGCCGTCCTCCAGCTTGATGGCCAGGGCGATCAGCAGGCCCAAGGGCAGGAACAGCACCAGGGCTGGAACGGCGATGAACAGGTCTAGGAGCCTTTTGAGGGAGATGTTGGTCAGGGAGTCCCGGTTTCCTGGAAAACGTTCCAGTGCGGGGATCGGGGGGAACAGGCGGCTCCAGCCGGTCCGCTTCAGCGTTCCCGAGAAGGAGGGCACCACGAAGTACCCGATGGATAAGCTTCGACAGAAAGCCACCAGCTCCAGCAGTCCCGACGGCGGCAGCCACTTCCCGGGAATGAAGATGACTTCTCCGACGTTCTTCTTCAGGATGATTCTCTTCACGTCCCGGAGACTGCTGATCCGCTGCCGCTCAGCCATCCCCGGGCAGAGCCATTCCCATCCGGCGCCGTTGCGTTGGATGCGGCCCACGTAGCTCTTGGTGTTGCCGATATCCTGGAAGGAAGCCTCCGGCCTGAAGCCGTTGCTCGGGGAGCCGATGATCAGGCAGTTCTTCCGGAAGTAGCCAATATGGCTGAGGTAGCGGATCCAAAGGAATTGGGAGCCATGGACCAGGAGGAAGCTGGCCACGCCCATGGGCAGGTAGATCAGCAGGGAGGGCAGGAGGGCGGAGCGCTCGATGCCGGAAAGCACCGCCAGGACGCCCAGGACGAGCAATAGCGCCAGGGCGATGTTCTTCAGCACGATGCGGTACGTGTTTCTGAGATAATAGTGATAGTTTCGGGAATACAGGTCCCGCCACATCGAATAGAAATAGACCGCGAAAAAGAGGGTCAGGATCAGGATCATCCGGGAGGAAAGCTCGGCTGCGGCCAGAACGAGATTCCCGTACGCCTGGCGTACCAGCAGAAAAGTGCCCGAAAACACGAGCGCCTCGTAGCAGAGGATGATAAACAGCTTCGGCTTTCCCAAACCCATGGTCCTGAGCCTACCTTAACTAGAATATACCCTGCTTCCCACGATTCCACTACGGGCGATGGGGTGGAGAATCCGGCCCTGGCGGGATATCTTGAATTGGTGTATCCTGGCCCCGCAGACAACCATGAACCAGGTTTTCTTGAAACCCTGCGCCTTGGCCTGCCTCCTGCTGCTGGTAGGCGCCGGCGCCTGGGCCCAGGGCGGGGGCGGTCGGGACGAGAGCATCCGGCGCATGCTTCAGATCGTGCTCGACCACAACCCTACCCTGGCTTCGCAGGCGGCGCTGCTTCGTGAAAGCGAGAAGCTCCCGGCGCCGCGCGGAGGGGTGGCGCTGACGGGCATCAATTTCTCTATTGCCACCAGCTACTATGATCCTGACAGCGGTTCCTTCTATATCCGTCCCGCAGCTACGCTGGGCGCGGGTCTATCGATAGCAGATCCCTCCAGGGCTTTGAACGCCTACAATCTCAAGAAGGCGCGCGAGGAGGCTCGCCAGCAGTATCTGAAGATCAAGGAGGAACTGGTCGCGGACCTGCTAGGCACAGTCAGGGAACTTTCGAAGCTCTCCAGGCGCAGACAGAGCCAGGAAAAGCTCAAGGCCTATCTGCAGGACTACAGCGACTTGATCGACAAGCAAGTAAGGGCGGGTGCGGCCTCCTCTGAGCTGACCAGGCTTTGGGATCTCAAGGAGCGACTGCTCGGCGTCGAGGCCGAGATAGAGGATGTGGACATCCAGTTGGGCACCATGAGGCTGGAAGCCGCATTGCGACTGGCAGGAGATTCCTGGGGGGAGTTGCTGGAGCTGTTTTCAGGCCTCAGCGGGTAGAACAGGCTCGCGCCGAGCAGGCGAGCGAGACGGCCTTCGAGTAAAGTGCCAGCAACTGCTCGTAGTTGGACTTTTCGCTGAAGTGCTCCTGGGCGAATTGGCGCGCGTTCGCTCCCATCCGCTGGAGCTCGCCGGGATGCTCACCACACCATTGAAGCCGCGACGCCAGCTCGGCGACGTTACCGCTTTCGAAGAGCAAGCCGGTATGACCGTTGTGGACCATTTCCGGAAGTCCGCCGATACAAGATGCGATCGTGGGCGTCGCGGCGAAGCCTGCCTCCATCACGCTGATCGGCTGGTGCTCCAACCAGAGGGAGGGCACGACAAGGGCTTTCGCGCGTGCAAGCAACTGAGCCTTCTGCTTTCCTTCCACGAAACCGACAAATTCTACGCCGTTGCCTGAGTAATTCTCTCGTAACGAATGGCTGAGCGGGCCCTCACCGGCCACGATGGCCTTAGCTCCGTTCACTTGCCTGCAGGCGTCGAGGAACGTCTCGACCCCTTTTTCAGGAGAGAGCCGACCGAGGAAGAGGAAATAATCCGCCTTCTCGGCGGCGATGCGAGCTTCCACCTCCGAGTCCGGAATGAAATTGCCTTTAACGACTATGCTGCTGCCGGGGAAGATTTGGGAGTGGATGTCGTAGCTGAGTCTCGTCAGGACCTGCAGGACTCCGCAGCCGTTGTCCAATAGACCAAGCCATCTGACCAGACGGGCGGTTAGGCTGTAGAGGAAGGTGAGCAGCATGCTGTTATGAAACGACCTCAGAGGTCGAGGACGGACATTCAGTCGGTTGCCCGGCTGCAGCAGATCGCCCTTGAAGAGTATCCCGTCAGGCACGAGGTAACGGTAGTTATGAATGGTTTGTACGTACGGCACCTTCCGCCTGTTAAGCACGCCTATCACAGAAGGGGAGATCAATGGCCAGAGATTATGAATATGCACAACGTCGACGCGGCTCCTGTCGAGCAGCTGCCCGAGCTTGCGGGCCATCCGGCAGTTGTACACTAGGCGGGGCAGCAGAAGAGCTTTGTCCAGCAGGCCGTAGTGGATGATCTCGGAGCTATGCGCATAGAGCGGTATGACCTTGTGGCCTCGGCTCTCGAGCATCGCCCTCTCGTTGAGCACAACGGCATCTTCGCCTCCGCGCACCTGGTAGAAGTTGTGTATCTGGAGTACGTTCATGAGTGTCGGCTTGCCGCCTGACCCGTGGCCTCCCGATACAGGCGCTCCAGCACCTCACCCCTCTTGTCCCAGGCGAATATACTCTGCACTCGCCTTCGAGCGGCGATGCTCATCTCTCGCCGGAGGCGGGGATTCTTTGCGAGACGGAGCATGGCCTGGGTGAGACTTTCAATCACCTGCCCAGGACTTTCCGCGGGCACCTTGATTCCCGTCTCACTGGTAACTTGCACCGCGGGTCCTCCGTGATCCAGACAGATCACCGGCCTCCGCGCAGCCATGGCCTCCAGGCACACCCACCCGCCGGAGTCGTGAAGGCTTGGATGCACCAAGATATCACAATCAAGAAGCTTCTTGAGGACAAGGCTTCTCGGAAGAGCTCCCCAGAAACGGACGCTTTCGGCTACCTTCAGCCTCCGGGAAAGT
>CAVUYS010000059.1:0-6767 GCA_963745745.1 uncultured Spirochaetota bacterium
GCGCCTCCAGCAGCAGGTGCTTCTGGAAGGTTCCGGCCAGCACGTCCACGTGCGGAGCCAGGGCCAGCAGCTCGCTCTTGAGCCGCTCGCCCATGCAGCCCAGCAGCACCACGCGCAGGCGGCGGCCCCGGCGGGCGGCTCGCAACTTCTGGGCCTTGAAGAAGCCCAGCCGGCCCCAGACCCGCTCCTCGGCGGTGGCCCGCACCGAGCAGGTGTTCAGGATGACCAGCTCCGCCTCGTCCAGTTCCCCGGCCGGCTGCCAGCCCCTCTCCTGCAGCCCGAGCTCCAGGGAGCCGGACTCGGCCTTGTTCATCTGGCAGCCGTAAGTCTCCAGCCAGTAGCGCTTCATCAACGCTTCAGCGAGCCGCTCCCGCGCTCACTCGCCGGCCAGCAGGCGCAGGGCTCCCTGGGCCAGCCACAAGTCCAGCAGCACCAGGCTGACCATGTGCTCGATCACGGGCACCACCCGCAGCACGATGCAGGGGTCGTGCCGGCCCTCCACCTCCAGGGACACGGGCCGGCCGCGCGCGTCCACGGTTTCCTGCCGTCGCCCGATGGAGGAGGTGGGCTTGACCACCGCCCGCAGGACCAGCGGCAGGCCCGTGGAAATGCCACCAGCCATGCCTCCGGCCCGGTTGGTGGCGGGGGCGACCCCGCCGTCCGCGGCGCGGGCGAACAGGTCGTTGGCCTGGCTGCCCCGCAGGCCGGCCAGGCGGAAGCCCTCGCCGAACTCGATGCCCTTGACCGCGCCCACGGAAAGCACCGCCTGGCCCAGGCGCGCGCCCAGCTTGTGGAACACCGGCTCCCCCAGGCCGGCCGGCAGGCCGTAGGCCCGCACCTCCACCACGCCTCCCAGGGAATCCTTCTGCTCGGACACCCTGCGGATGGCCTCCTGCATGGCGATTTCAGCCCGCGGGTGCGGGCAGCGCACCGGCGAGGCGTACACCCGTTCGCGCAAGGCCTCCGGGTCGGCCGGCGGCTCCCCGCCGGTGAGCTCCCCCACTTCCTCGGCGCTGAGGCTCACCTCCCCAATGGCGCGGGCGAAAGCCAGCACGTGGATGCCCTGCCCGGCCAGGAGCTTGCGGGCCACCGCGCCGGCGGCCACCCGCCCGGCCGTCTCCCGCCCCGAGGAGCGGCCCCCGCCCCGGTAATCCCGCCGCCCGTACTTGCGCTGGTAGGTGTAGTCCGCGTGGCCGGGACGATACAGCTCCGCCAGGCGGGTGTAGTCGGCGGAGCGCTGGTCCCGGTTCCAGATCACCAGGCTGATGGGCGTGCCCAGGGTGCGGCCCTCGAACACTCCGGATAGGATCTGCACGCTGTCCTGCTCCTGGCGCGGGGAGGTGAGCTCGCTTGTGCCCGGCTTGCGCCGGTCCAGCTCGCGCTGGATCTCCGCGGCTTCCAGGGGCAGCCCCGGCGGGCAGCCGTCGATCACGGCCCCGATGGCCGGACCGTGCGATTCCCCCCAGGTGGTGACGCGAAAATACCGGCCGAAGGTGTTCATCTCTGGCTAGAATCTATCAAAAAGCCGGTGGTTGTGACATAGTACCGCGGGGGCGGGAGTCATGAACAACGAACAAGTCAAGAGCCTGCTGGAGCGCGTGCGGCCCGCGCCCGCTCCCTTCCAGGTGGTGCTTTCGGGAAAGAAGAGCCGCAAGGTGCACGGGCTGTACAAGCCCGAGAGCCGCGAGATCATCCTGCACAACCGCAACTTCACCACCGACAACGAGCTGGTGTACACGGCCCTGCACGAGTACGCCCACCACCTGCAGTTCTCCACCCCCCCGCTGCCGCGCTCGGCCCGCACCCACACCATCCGCTTCTGGAGCCTGTTCCACGGCCTGCTGGCCGACGCCGAGCGGGGCGGGCTGTACCGCAGCCCCTTCGACGAGATCGAGGACTTCCGCCGGCTCACCGCCCGGATCAAGGAGAAGGTCATCGCCCCCAACGGCTCCCTGATGAAGGAGCTGGGCCGCCTGCTGGCCGAGGCCCAGGCGCTGTGCGAGAAGCACCACGCCAGCTACACCGACTACCTGGACCGGGTGCTGGCCCTGCCCAAGCCGGGGGCCGACGCCGCGGTGAAGTCCCACCTCCTGGACCTGGACCCTCGTCTGGGCTCCGAGAACATGAAGCTGGTGGCCCGGGTCCGTGACCCGGAGACGCGGGACAAGGCCCAGCAGGCCCTGCTGAGCGGGGAGAGCCACGACTCGGTGAAGGAAATGGCTTTCGCCCCGCCCCCCGCGCCGGAAGAGGATTCGCTGGAAGCCCTGCAGGCCGAGCGCAAGCGCCTGCAGCAGACCATCAAGAAGCTGGAGAAGCGCCTGGAGCTGGTCAACGAGCGGCTGGCCGCGCTGGATCAATAACAAGGAGAACAGGATTGGAAGCGACCGGTTTCGACCGCCTGCTGGACATCGTGATGCGCCTGCGCGCTCCGGACGGCTGCCCGTGGGACCGCGAACAGGATCCGGGCACCCTGCGCGGCAACCTGATCGAGGAGGCCTACGAGGCCATCAGCGCCATCGAGGAGGGCGACGACGAGAACCTGCGCGAGGAGCTGGGCGATCTGATGCTCGTGGCCACCATGATCGCGTACATGAAAGAGCAGGAGGGCCGCTTCCGGGTGGCCGAGGTGCTGGAGCACATCTGCGCCAAGCTGATCCGCCGCCACCCCCACGTGTTCGGCGGCCCCCGCAAGGACACGCCCGGCGAAGTGATCGAGCAGTGGAACCACATCAAGGAGAACGTGGAGGGCAAGAAGACCAGGCACTCCGCCCTGGAGCGCGTGCCCCGCACCCTGCCCCCGCTGGAGCGGGCCTACGAGATCCAGCAGAAGGTGGCCAAGGTGGGCTTCGACTGGGCCGAGGCCGGCCCGGTGTGGGAAAAGATGCAGGAGGAGCTGGGCGAGCTGCGGGAGGCCCACGAACAAAAGGACCCCCGGCGGGTGGAGTCCGAGTTGGGCGACCTGCTGTTCACCGCGGTGAACCTGGGTCGCCTGCTGGGCGTGGATCCCACCCTGGCCCTGAACGGCACCAACCAGAAGTTCATCGCCCGCTTCCAGGAGCTGGAGGCGCGCCTGCTGGCGGAAGGCCTGAAGCCGCAGGAGGCGGGGCTGGAGAAGATGGACGCCATCTGGAACCAGATCAAGGCTCAGGACGGCAGGTCCAGCTCGAAGTAGGAGACCGGTCCGCCGGCGGGACCCGCTGCCCAGCATTTCTCCCGGGTCACGGCGAGCCCGCTGGCCAGCGGGTCCGGGCAGCCGGCGCTCTCCAACAGCTTCAGGATATTGGACGGCCTGGCTGAGGCCGGCACCCGCACGCGCAGCCGCTCCGCGGTGGCTTCCAGCACGGTCCAGCCGACCCGGCCCGGGTCAGCCGCGCCCAGGTTTTTCAGCAGACCCGCGCCCTCGTCCAGGATCCTGTAGTCGGCCCCCCAGTACATCGCCATGGGAGAAGGCTTCCGCACCTGTGGGCGCTGCACTGGCAGCGCCTTGACCTCCGCGCAGCGCAGGCCCGACGGCAGGGCGCCGTCCAGCCGTTTCCGGAAGGCCTCGGCATCGTCGAAGTCCAACAGGGTGATGGCGGCCACCTCCTCCTCGGACTCCACGCCCAGCGGCAGGGGATGGGCAAACTCCAGGCGCGGCTTGGGGTTGAAGCCCTGGCTGAAGGCCGGCTCGTAGCCGGCGCGCAGGAAGGCCCGCTCCAGCACGCCCAGGACATCCAGGTGGCCCAGGAAGGCGGCCGGACCGGACTTGCGGAAGCTGAACAGCACGCGTCAGCGGAGCTTCCGCCGCGGGCGAAGCGGCCGCCAGGGCGGGTCGCGTGGCGGGCACTGGGTCGGCCTCCAGCTCGCCTTCCCGCAGGGGCGTCACCGCGGCGCGCGGCTGGTCATCCCCGCCGCAGACCCCGCAGGGCTGCGTACAAGAGGCCGTGCAGGGTCCGGTCTGCTCTCCGGCCAGGGAGCGCCGGTATTCCTTCCGCAAGAAGGCCTTGCTCACCCCCAGGCGAACCCCATCCCAGGGCAGGGACGACTCCGGGTCGCGGGGGCGGCAGGTCTCGGCCTCCACGTCCCAGCCGGCCTCGCCCAGCACCTGCCGCCAGAGGTCCCGGCGGACCAGGTCCTCCCAGGAGTCGAAGCGCGCCCCCAGGCGGAAGGCCCGCCAGACCAGGTCCCCCACCCGCTCATCCCCGCGGCTGATCAGGCCCTCCAGCAGGGACAGGAAGGGGGCGTGGTAGCGCACCTTCACCCCCTTTGCGGCCAGCTCGCGCTTGGCCGGCATGATGCGCTCCACGGCCTGCGCCTCGGTGAGCTGCCCGGCCCACTGGAAGGCCGTGTGCGGCTTGGGGATGAAGGTGCCGATGTTGGCGGCCAGCTCCATCCGCGAACGCCGGCGGACCTCCAGCAGGAAGTCCACGATCGCCGGGGTCTCTTCCTTCCCACCGGCCACCGGCAGGCCGACCATGAAGTAGAACTTGGCGGCCCGCCAGCCGCGGGCGCGGGCCTCTTCCATGATCTGCAGGGTCCGCTCCAGCGGGGCCAGCTTGTTGAGCCCGCGCTGCCAGTCCTCCACCGGGGTCTCCACGGCGAAGGTCAGCCCGCTCTTGCGCACCGCGGAGATTTCCGAAAGAAGCTCCAGGCCCAGGGAATCGATGCGCAGGGACGGCAGCGCGAAGGACACGTGCCGGCGGCGGTGCCGGCGGGTCAGGCCCCGCACCAGCCCGGCGATGTCCGGGTAGTCCCCGGAGGACAGGGAGGCCAGGGTGAGCTCCCGGTAGCCGCAGCCCAGCACCAGTTCGTCCACCTCCCGGGCGATGAGGGCCGGCTCCTTCAGGCGGAACGGGCGATAGAAGTTGCCGGCGTGGCAGAAGCGGCAGCCGTTGGGGCAGCCGCGCATGATCTCCACCACTCCGTGGTCCTGCACCGTGCGCAGCGAGGGCACCGGGAAGGGCGCCGGGAATGCCGTCGGGGCAGCCTGCGAGGCCGCGCCGTCGGCAGGACCAGTGGCAGTCCCCCCGATCTCCCCGAAGCCGGTCCAGTGCACGCGGCGGGCCGGGGCGCTTTTCGCGGCGCTCCACACGTAGGGCTGGGCCTGGAGCTCCCCGGCCAGATCCGAGCGGGTGGCTCCTCGGCGCTTCAACGCGGCAAGCCTCTCGAACAGGGCGAGGGCCTCTCCTTCGATCTCCCCGATGAAGATTCCGTCCACGAACGGGCCGAAGGGCGCCGGATTGGTGACGGCCGGGCCGCCGGCCACCACCAGAGGCTGGCCCTCCCCGCGCTCGGAGCGGCGCGGGGCCACCCCCCCCAGCTCCAGGATGTTCAACAGGTTCGTGAAGGTGAGCTCGTAGCCCACGGAAAAGCCCACGATGTCGAAGCGATGCAGGGGGCTGCCCGTTTCCAGCGAGGCCAGAGGTCGCCCGCGCGCCCGCAGGCCGGCCTCGAAATCGGCGGCGGGGGCGAAGACCCGCTCGCAGGACACCCCGGGCAGGGAATTGAGCAGGCGGTAGATCAGGTGCACCGCCAGGTTGGACATGCCGATCTCGTAGAGATCCGGATAGGAGATGACCACGCGCAGCAGGCCCGACCCCTCGCGGGGCGCGCCCTCCGGGGCTAGCGCGCCCTGCGGGGTTATCACCCCGTACTCTCCGCCGACGTACCGGCCCGGCTTCTCCACTCCGGAGAGCAGGCTCCGCAACTCCCTGTCCAACGCGGCTACCATACCCGCTGGAGGCCGGATCGTCTATACTCACCCGCAGAGCCCATGAGCGTGGAGCTGGAAGGCACCCTGGAAACCATCACCTACCGCAACGAGCAGACCGGCTACAGCGTGGCCCGCCTGCAGGTGCCCGGCCAGAGCGGGCAGGTCACCGTGGTCGGCACGCTGCACGACCCTGTTGTGGGGCAGACCCTGCAGCTCACCGGGGACTGGCAGAACCACCCGCGCTTCGGCCGGCAGTTCCGCATCGAGACCAGCCGCTCCGTTTCCCCGGCCACCGCTGAAGGAATCGAGCGTTACCTGGGCTCTGGGCTGGTCAAGGGCATCGGCCCGGAGCTGGCCCGTCGCATCGTGGCCCGTTTCGGCACGGACTCCCTGCGGGTGCTCGACGAGGAGCCCAAGCGCTTGGCCGAGGTTTCCGGGATCGGCCCGTCGCGCCTGGCAGCCCTGGGGGAGGCCTGGAAAGCCCAGCGCGGGCTGCGCGAGGTGATGCTGTTCCTGCAGTCCCACGACATCGGCACGGCCAACGCCTGGCGCATCTACCGCCGGTACGGGGCCAAGTCCATCGAGCGCATCCGCGAGAATCCCTACCGCCTGGCCGAGGAGGTCTACGGCATCGGCTTCCGCACCGCCGACCGCGTGGCCGCCAGCCTGGGCCTGGCCCGCGACGCCCCCGCGCGCCTGCAGGCCGGGCTGCTGTTCGCGCTGGGCGAGGCCGAAGGGCACACCTGCCTGCCCGCGGAGGAGCTGGCCCGACGGGCCGCCGTGCTGCTGGAGCTGCCGGAAGAGCGCCTGGCCGAAGGCGTGCGGGAGCTGGCTGCCGCCGGAAGGGTCGTCCTGGAAGAGGGTTCCGTGTACCTGCCGGCTCTGCACGCCGCCGAAGCCGGGATCGCCCTGCTCCTGCACCGTTTGGCCGCCGCGCCGCGCACTGCCCTCTCCGCCGAGCCGGAAAAGGACATCGCCCGCGCCCAAGGCAGCCTGGGGCTGACCCTGGACCCGCCGCAGGCGGAGGCCCTGGCCGCGGCCCTGCGCGACAAGGTGCTGATCCTCACCGGAGGGC
>CAVUYS010000060.1:0-16260 GCA_963745745.1 uncultured Spirochaetota bacterium
CCGCGAGCACCTCGGCGTAGCGCGCGTCCGCCTCGTAGCGGCTGCTGGAACAGCACGTCGGAGCTGCTGTAGTAGCAGTTGGCCTGTCGCGGCGTCGCCCTGCGGCACGACCTCCTGGTAGTCCACCGGGATCGCCTGGCGCAGCGCGTGCAGGAAGCGCGTCCGGCTTGCCCAGTGCGCGCCTGCGCCTCGGCGTAGCGCAGGTGCTCGTGCACGTACATCAGGCCGATCTCGCGGCCGAAATAGGTGCTGCTCTCGGCGCGCTGGAAGAGCGTCTGCGGGCCGCCCTCGATAGCGCAGCGGGCGGTCCATCAGGCGCGCGCCGTCGGGGCCCTTCAGGTGCTGCTCGATGACCGCGAGGTGACGCTCGGCCTGCTCGCTCGAGAACACGCCGCTGATGACGCCGCGGTTCATCGGCAGGAGGCTGTAGTGGACGCCGGTCGTCGCGTCGCTGGGGTGCAGCAGCACGTCGATGCTGCCGTCGTCCCCACCAGGCCGTAGCCGGCGACCACGCCGTCCTTGACCAGGTGGCGGTGGAAGTCGGCCAGGATGCGCTCGCGCGAGCTCGTCCAGCTCGCGCGCCCGCACCGGGTTCCCCGCACGCTTCGCAGACCTCGCTGGTACTCGCGCACGGCCTGGTAGCACATCTGCACGGTCCAGCTCGAGATCATGCGCCGCGCCAGCTCCTTGCTGACCGGCTGCAGCGAGTCGTTCCAGTCGCCGCCGCCGAACTGCACCAGCGCCGTGCCGGGCACGAACGAGTCGACGACCAGCTCGAGCAACCGGTCGACGTGCTCGATGAGCGGCGTCGCTGCGTCGGTGCTGCCCTGGAAAGTAAGGCAGCCGCTCGTCGAGGAAGGCGAAGTCGCCGGTCGCCTTGAGGTAGCTGCACAGCGCGAGGACGCACCAGTAGACCACGTCGCCGTGGGCGCTGTCGGCCCGCACGCTGCGGTAGCTGTCGAACATCCACCACTGCGGCCAGCCGCCGTCCGGGTTCTGGTGCGAGAAGATGATGCGCAGCACCTGCTTGGCCTCTTCGTACTTCTCCTGACAGAGCAGCAGGTCGATCGGGCCCCTGGCACACGTCGCGCGTGCCCCAGGCGGCGCCGCTGAACTGCTCGAGACCGTAAGGCGTCAGAAAATGGACCAGCGCGTTCAGCGCCGTACCAGGGCAGGATCTCGCGGATCGCGGCTGATCGTCCTGCGGTCCGCGCAGCGTGAGCTCGCGGCTGAGCTCCTGCCACGGCCGCTCGGCCTCGGCGCAGTCGCGCCGCCGCTGCGTGCCGGCGTCCTGAAGATGCGCGGCGCCTCGACGCGCGCGCCGACCTCGCCGATGAAGCTCATGCAGAACGCCGAGGTCTCTGCGGCCTCCAGCACGAAGAACGCCCGGGTCGGATTGCTCCTGCGAGCTGCGCGGCGTGGTCGGGCGAGCTCGGACGCCGCTCTGCGACCGTTCACCAGGAAGCGGTAGCGCGCCTCGGGAAAGCGTCTCGGCGAGCATGCTGTCGCGCGCGCGGCCTGGCGACGAACTGCTGCTCTGCCGTCGGGCGCGACCGTCCAGCCGTTCAGCGCGTCGAGCGCGTGCATCACCGTCAGCCGCACGGGTCCTCCGCGCAGCGACGCTGGACGTGCAGGTTGACGCGTGGCGCGCTCGGCGCCGTCCAGGTCCACACCTTCGAGGGCGAGGCGCGCGCCGCGCTGTAGATCCATCGGCAGTGGTGGGAGCCCCATCTCGAACGCCGACGGCACCCCGAGCAAGAACTCTCCCGTCGTCGAGCTGCGACCAGGATGCGCTGCCCCTCCGAGCGGGAAGGCGTGGCCGGGTTGGTGCAGACGGCGAGCAGGGTGTTGAAGTTGGTGTTGCCCTGCGTGAGGTGCGAGTTGAAGACGCCGCACGCGAACGCCGTGGTGGACATGATGCGCTCGTCGGGCACGAACCCGATTTGCGCCTGCAGGATGTGCCCGTGCGGCCGGTCGACCCGCAGCTCCTTGGCGCGCAGGATCGACGTGGATTGGACCGTCCGCGAAGAACGAGAGCAGCTTCCCCTCGGCCTGCTCGACGTGGCGGCGCTCGTGCCGAACAGGCTCGTCACCTCCTCCGGCGTCAGATCATCGACGGGCAGGCTCCGAACGTCGTCGAAAGCGTCCGCGCGCGGGGGCATTAACTCGGTGTCGGCCGCCGGTGGCGGCGGTGGGCGAACGCACGCACGAGGTCCGGCAGACGGCTCAGGTCGCGCTCGCTCGAGGCTTCTGGATGGTCGGGCAGGAAGGTCGCCACGAACGAAGTGGCGCTCGACTCCTCCCGGCCGCAGCACGAACGGCCGCGACTGCATCGCCACGATCGATGACTCTCCCGCACAGCTCGCCGCCCAGCTGCGCACGCCGCAGCGCCTCCGGCTCTGCCCGTCGCGCGGAAGCTGTTGCCGTACACCTGACGGCCGTCCGTGCTGGCAGCCACCGCGCGATCCGCGCACGCGAGCATCAGCCAGGGATGTCCGCCGGACTCCACCATGTTCTGACGGCAGCAGACCACGCTGCCGAGCTGCGCGTCCTCCAGCACGCGCCGCTCGAGGTACTGGCTCACGTAGGCCTCGTTCACGGGATCCGGGCTGCCGTCTTGAGACCGACGTCTTGCACATGGAGCAGGTCCAGCTCTACGGGCTCGCTGCGGGCGCTCTGCACCTGAATGCTCCACTGCCAGGAGAGCGCGGACGGTGCGAGCTGCAGCTGACACCGTACGTCAGGCCGGCCCAGCGCCGGCTGCTCGGAAGCCGCTCGGCGCGACCCGAAAGCGCCCCGGCGCAGCGGCGCCGAGCAGCGGGGTGGAAGCGCCGCCGCGCACGCGCAGGTACAGACTCACGCCGGACGACCCGCACGCCGAGGCGAGCGTCAGACTGACGCGGACGGGACCGGCCTCGATGCTCCGCACCCTGCCACGGTCATCGAACGCGAAGCTCAGCCCCAGTGAGTTGGTGATTTTCATCGCGCATTCCTCGTCTCGATGAAGACCGCGCTACGCGGCCGCCGGGCCCTCGTCCCAATGCGCTCGGCGGCGCTGCGCTGCTCGAGCTGTTCCTTGATCTCGCGGCTGCGCGCCTCGGTGAGCGCGTAGCGCAGCAAGAAGAGCAGCGACAGCACGCACCCGAAGAGCGGGAGGCCGAATCTCGACCACCCGCATCATGACCAGCGTGTACGGTTGCTGCTTGGTCAGCTGGAGAGCCGACTTCTCGAGCGCCGCGAGCTTCTGGTCCAAGGTAGCGACGGGCCAGCAGCTCGTTGTCCGAGGAGAAACGCCCCACCGCCATCAAGGCCCCCAGCAGGGCGCCGAAGGGGAAGGACAGGGCCAGGATCGCGGGCAGCGAGTACAGGACGAACAGCACGACGTCCCAGAAGGGGACCTTCTTGGAGAAGATCTCCTCGGCCATCACCAGCAATTGGTTGATGAAGAAAATGAAAAAGAAAAACAAGAAAGAAACCAGGAACGAGAACAGGAACTCGGCCAGCACGTAGCGGGCGATGCGCTTCACCGCCGTGCCTCGCTGAGCACGCTCACCCCCGCTCCCAGGCTGCCCAGGTAGAGGCAGGGCGCGGCGTAGCTCAGGGCCGGGATGTCCGCGGACAGGACCCCGTCGCGGAAACGTAAGACCTGCCAGGCGCCCAGGGCGTAGCGGGCCAGCCCGCCGCCCAGGGTGCCGAAATAGGTGCCGCTTTCGGCCCGGACGGCGCAGAGCACCCAGTCGTCCCCCAGCTGGCCCCCCTTGCGGCTGTAGTGCGAGAGGCGCGAGGCCTGACGGTCCCAGAAATACAGCCCGTCGCCGTAGGTCCCGACCCAGAAGCCCCGCGGCGGGTCGGCCAGCAGCATGGTGACGTTCCTGGCCGCCAGCCCTTCCCCCGCCTCCTCGAAGCCGCGCAGTTTCAGGCTGCGCAGGTCCAGGCGCACGACCCCCTGGGTCAACGTGCCGATCAGCAGGTCCTGGCCGTCGACCTCCAGGCAGGTCACGAAATCCCCCGGCAGCGGCCCGGAGGAGATGCGGCGCCAGCCCTCAGCCCCCTCCCCGGCCTCCTGCCGCCAGAGCCCGTGCCCGAGGGTCCCCACGTACAGGCGCCCGCCGGCCAGCCGCAGCGCTTCGATCTTGCGGGGCTCCGCGCCGGCGAAGGCCTCGATCTCCTGCCACCGGGCGCCGGCCTTGGCGTAGGAGAACAGGCCCTGATAGGTGCCGACCCAGACGCGGGAGGCGGAGATCTCAATGCAGCGCACCGTGGAGGGCACCAGGCTTTCCCTGCCCTCCCGGAAGACCTTCGCCTGTCCGCTGGAAAGGGACAGGCGGCTGACTCCCCCGTTCCAGGTGCCGATCCACAGGTCGTCCCCGTCGACGCGCAGCGCGGAGACATTGCCATCCCCCAGGCCCAGCGTTTCCGGGGGGAGCTCACGGTGGGACAGGCGGCGGTGAAGCCTCTCCAGGGCTTCCCGCTGCGAGGCGGAGAGCTCCGCCGGCTGGATCCTGTCGGAATAGAAACCGGCCCGCTCCTCGTCCCGGTTTTCATACAGCGCGAGCTGGGCCAGCCGCAGCCAGACCGCGGCCGGGGTGAGGGTGCCGGGACCTGCGCCGTTTGCCGCCGCCAGGTATTCGCGGTAGGACAGCTCATGGTCCCCGGCCTGATCGGCCAGCTCCGCCCGGCGCAAGTGGGCGGAATACGGATCGGCCCGGCGCCCCGAGGCTGCCGCCGGGGCAAGGGTGAGCCGTCCTTCCACGCCCTGGGCCTGCAGCCGAATTCCGCCCAGCAGGGCGAGCCCACAGAGCAGGTACGCCTTGGGCCTAGAACCCAGTGGAGCCAAATCCGCCTTCTCCCCGGGCGCTGTCGGCCAGCTGCGGCCGCGGCTCGAATTCGGCCCTCACTACCGCGGCGAACACGATCTGGGCGATCCGGTCCCCGGGTTTCACCGTGAAGGGCTCCTGCCCCAGGTTGACGAGGATGACCTTGATCTCCCCGCGGTAATCCGCGTCGATCGTGCCGGGGCTGTTGAGCACCGTGAGCCCGTGCTCCAGGGCCAGGCCGGAGCGCGGCCGGACCTGGGCCTCGTAGCCGGCCGGTATCTCGAGGCGCAGCCCCGTGGGCACCACCGCCCGCCGGCCGGGTTCCAGCACCAGCGCGGCTTGCAGCTCGGCGCGCAGGTCCGCCCCCGCGGAACCCGCGGACTGGTAGCCCGGCGGCGGCCCCCCGGAAAACGGCACCCGGATGCTATCCATGCTTCAGAATCGAAAGGCCGGCAGGGCGAGCCTTCGCACCCCCCGGCTGCCGTAGGCCAGCAGGTTGAAGGCCTCCGCGCGGATCAGCCCGTCCACCAGCCGCAGCACCTGCTCGCGGCCTACCTGCTCCAGCATGGCCATGGACTCCTCGTGCTCCACGACCCGGTCGGTGAGGTAGTGCATGCGGAACAGGCGCTTCATGCGGTTTTCCATGTCCTCCTTGGCCAGGATCATCCCGCCGCGGATCTGGCTCTTGGCGTCCTCGACCTCCCGGGAGGTGGGCGGCTCGGAGCGCAGCCGGCCCAGCTCCGCCTGCAGGCCGTCCAGCAGGGCGGACAGCGTGGCGGGGGTGGTGCTGGCGTAGATGGTCCACAGGGAGATGTCCGTGAAATAGGAGCGGAAGGAATACACCGTGTAGCAAAGGCCCTTTGTCCTCCCGCAGGTCCTGGAACAGGCGGGAGCTCATGGACTCGCCGAACAGGGTGTTGAAAACCAGGTCCTGGTAGTAGTCCGCGGCGCGCCGGGCGCTGGGATAGCTCAAGCCGGTGTAGACCTGCACCTGCTCGAACTTGTCGCGCTTCAGCTCCCAGGCCCGCCGGCGTTCCGGCGGCCTGCGCTGCGGGATGCCGGCGGTCCCTGCCAGGCCGGCTGGTTCGGGAAGCGCCGGTTCAATTGCTCCAGCAGGGCCTCCGGCTCCAGGCGCCCGCTGGCGGTGACCACCGTGTGCTCGCCGCTGAAGCGCTCGCGGTAGAAGCTCTCCAGCCGGTCACGGCTTGATCGCGGAAACCTCCGCGCTTTCCCCGGTGATCTTGCGCGAGAGCTCGTGTCCGTCCCACAGGCCCTCCAGGTACAGCTGGTGGGCCTTCTCCTCGGGATTGTCCTCGGCCGTCTGGATCTCGTTGATCACCACGGCCTTTTCCTTTTCGATCTCCCGGGGGTCCAGAACGGAGTGGAAGTACATGTCCGCCAGCACGTCCACGGCCAGCGGCAGGTCCTCGGCCGGCAGCGTGCAGTAGCAGCAGACCACTTCCTTTTCGGTGAAGGCGTTCAGGAAGCCGCCCACCCGCTCCACTTCGCGGGCGATCTGGAAGGCGTTGCGCCGCTCGGTGCCCTTGAAGAGCATGTGCTCCAGGAAATGCGAGAAACCGGCCTGCTGGCCGGTTTCGTCGCGGGAGCCGCGGATGTTCCAGAGCCCCACCGACACCACGTCCGTATGCCGCACGGACTCCAGGATCACCTGGGCGCGGGAATCCAGGCGGGCGGTGAGGATCAAGGGCTATCTCCTGCGGGAGTCCGGCCTTCCCTCGCCCCGCGGTCTGCCGTCGCCCCTGGGCCGCCCTTCGCGTCCCCCGCCCGGGCGGTCGTAGCCGCCTTCCCGGTGATCGCGATCCCGCGGGGGCGGTCGGCGCTCGGCGGTGTAGCCCTCGGGCAGCTCGATCATGCTCAGGTTCAGGCGGCCCATGCGGTCGATCTCGAAGAGCTTGACCTTGACCTCCTGGCCTTCCTTCAGCACGTCGCTCACGGCGTTCACCCGCTCCTGGGCCATGCGGGAGATGTGCACCAGGCCTTCCTTGCCCGGCATGAACTCGACGAAGGCGCCGAAGTCCATGATCCGCCGCACGGTGCCGGTGTACCAGCGGCCCACCTCGGGCTCCTGCACCAGGCCCTTGACCAGCTCGTGGGCCTGCGTCGGCCCCGGCCTTGTCGCGGCAGTAGATGGTGACGGTGCCGTCGTTCTCGATGTTGATCTCGGCGCCGGTGCGCTCCGTGATGCTCTTGATGATCTTGCCGCCGGGCCCGATCACCGCCCCGATCTTCTCCTGATCGATCTTCAGGGTGATGATCTTGGGGGCGTAGTCCGAGATGGATTCGCGCGGCTCGCGGATGGTCCGGCCCATGACCTCCAGGATGTTCAAGCGGCCCTCGCGGGCCTGCTCCAGCGCCCGGGAGAGGATTTCCGAGCTCACCCCGGCGATCTTGATGTCCATCTGGAAGCCGGTGATGCCCTCCTCGGTGCCCGCGACCTTGAAGTCCATGTCGCCGAGGTGGTCTTCCTCGCCCAGGATGTCGCTCAGCACCTCGAAGCGCTCCCCTTCCTTCACCAGGCCCATGGCGATGCCGGCGACCGACTTGCGGATCGGCACCCCCGCGTTCAGCAGGCTCAGCGTGCTGCCGCAGACGGTGGCCATGGAGGAGGAGCCGTTGGACTCGAGGATCTCCGAGACGATGCGGATGGTGTAGGGAAAGACTTCCTTGGCGGGCAGCACTGCCCGGATGGCGCGCTCGGCCAGGTGGCCGTGGCCGATCTCGCGCCGCCCGGCGCCCAGGCGTCCGGTCTCGCCGACCGAGAAGGGGGGGAAGTTGTAGTGCAGCATGAAGTTCTTGCGGTTGTCGCCGTCGATGTCGTCCATGATCTGCTCGTCGAAAACGGTGCCGAGGGTGGTGACGACCAGGGCCTGGGTCTCGCCGCGGGTGAAGAGGGCCGAGCCGTGGGTGCGCGGCAGCAGGTCGATCTCGCAGGTGATGGGGCGGATGTCCTCGGTGCCGCGGCCGTCGGTGCGCAGGCGCTTGGACAGAATGGACTCGCGCACCACCTGGTACTCCACTTCCTCCAGCAGGTCCCCCAGGGGCAGGGCCTTGCTCCTCGGCGAGCTGCCCGGAGAACTCCTGGGCCGCCTGCTCGTGCACCGCCTTGATGGCCTTGGCGCGCTCCATCTTGCCCTTGACGAAGCAGGCCTCCTCCAGGCGCGGCTTGACCCAGGCGGCGATCCGGCTCTTGAGCTCCGGGTCCAGGGCGTTCTGCTCCTCGGGCAGCGGCATCTTGGCCAGGCCCACGGCCTTGGCCAGCTCCATCTGGATGCGGCACAGCTCCCGGATGGTGCGGTGGGCTTCCTCGATGGCCTGGATCATCACGTCCTCGGAAATCTCCTTGGCCCCGCCCTCCACCATGGTGATCCCGTCGGCGGTCCCGGCCACCACGATGTCCAGGGAGCAGCGCTCCAGCTGGTCATAGGTGGGGTTGACGATCAGCTGGCCGTCCAGGTAGCCCAGGCGCACCGCGCCCACCGGTCCGGCGAAGGGGATGTCCGAAATGGTGACGGCCGCGGAAGCCGCCACCATGGCGATGACGTCCGGCGGGTTGATCTGGTCGGTGGAGATGACCGTGGGGATGACCTGGATCTCCCGCTTGAACTTCTTGGAGAAAAGCGGCCGCATGGGGCGGTCGATCAGGCGGGAGACCAGGATTTCGTGGTCCTTGGGCCTGCCCTCGCGCTTGATGAAGCCGCCGGGGATCTTGCCCGCGGCGTAGTACTTCTCGTTGTACTCCACCGAGAGCGGGATGAAGGAGAGCGGTTCGGCCCTCGGCTGGCCCGCGCAGGCGGTGGCGATGACCGCCGAGCCCGCGTAGCGGGCGAACACCGCGCCGTTGGCCTGCTTGGCCATTCTCCCGCTTTCCAGCACGAGCTCGTCGTCGCCGATTTTCAAGCTGACACGATGTTCCATGCTACTTCCTCAAGGAGAGCTTGTTGATGATTTCCCTGTACTTGGCGATGTCGGTCTTCTTCATGTAGTTGAGCATCCGCCGCCGCTGGCCGACCAGCTTCAGCAGGCCGCGCCGGGAGTTGTGGTCCTTGGGATTGGTCTTGAAGTGCTCGGTGAGCTCTTCGATGCGCCGGGTCAGCAGGGCCACCTGCACCTCCGCGGACCCGGTATCCTTCTCCGTCCTGCCGAACTCCTTGATGACTTCCTGCTTCTTTTCCTTGGTAAAGGACATGTACCGTTCCTCCTAATAAACATATTTCCGAGACCCGCCAGCCGGCGCCGGAGTCCCACTCCAGCGCATCGGCGGTAAGGGTCACCTGGGTGCGGAGCCTGGCCGCTTCGCCGCGCAGCTCGACACGGTAGCTTCCCGCGGGCGGCAGGACCTGACGGATGAGCCTGCGGTCCACGCTGGCCGCCGTCCCGCGCCAGGCCGGCTCCGCGCCCTCCAGATCCAGGCAGTAGTCGTGGCCCAGCATCTCCCGCGCCTCCTGAAAGCCGGCCCGCAGGATCGCCTCGCGGATGCGGGAACTGCTCACGACCCGGTTCCCATAATGGGCCGCCGGGACGACCGTGAGCCGCGTGCGCGCGGGGCTCAACAGGGACTCCAACTCGCGGATGCCCGTGCTCCTCCCGCGCCCCATGTGGAAATTGTACCCGACCACCAGGCGGCGGATGTCGAAGGCCCGCTCGAGCATCGCGAAGAAATCCGCCCCAGTCAGTGTACTTATTTCGATGGAAAAGTCAATCAGGACCAGGTAGCGCACTCCCAGGGACTCCAGCTTGCGCACCCGCTGGCGCAGCGACAGGATGCTGCCCGGCACCTGGCGGCTGCCCAGGACGCTGGCGGGGTTCTGCCGGAAGCTGCAGACCACGGGTACCAGGCCGGGGGAGGCCGCCACGATCTCGGCGATGAGGCGCTGGTGGCCCAGGTGGATGCCGTCGAACACCCCGATGGTCAAGGCGCTGGGCGGATCGCGCAGCGAGGCGAGGTTTTCCCAGGGCAGTATGGTCATTCAGCGGTCTTCCGGAATGACGGCCCGGTACTCGTAGAGGCCGCCGCTGCGCCGGACCACCGCCAGGAGCCCGCCTTCGCCGTCCAGCACCGCGTAGAGGCCGTCCTGCCGGGGCGGGCCAAGGCACCAGTCCTCGTCAAAGGGCCGGCCGTTCAGGACCTCCGCCCGCCGGCCGGGCTCCAGGCTGAGCATGGCCACAGCGGGCAGGCGCGGCAGGAAGCGGGCCGGCGGAAACAGGTGCGCGGAAGCCTGGAAATCCAGCGGGGCCACCGCTTCCTCCAGGCGGAAATCCCCAACCCGCAGGCGCGACAGCCTGCTCACGTAGGCGCAGGAGCCCGCCAGCAGGCCCAGGTCCCGGGCCAGGGCCCGCACGTAGGTTCCCTTGGAGCAGTCGATGTCCAGCTCCAGCTCGGGGGGCTGCCACCGCAGCACCTCGATGCGGTGGATGGTCACTTCGCGCGGCCGGAGCTCCGGTTTTCGCCCCGCGCGGGCCAGCTGGTAGGCCCTCTGGCCCCCGACGTGCACCGCGGAGTACTCGGGAGGAGTCTGCTGGATCCGGCCGCGGAAGCTCTGCAGGGCCTGCTGGATGCGCTGCAGCGAAGGCACCGGGGCCTCGGAGACGATCTCGCCCTCCGGGTCCAGGGTGGCGGTGCTGCGCCCGAGATGGAAAACCGCCCGGTAGGCCTTGTCGGCATCCTCGAACAGAAAGGCCAGGCGGGTGCTGGAGCCGACCAGCACCGGCAGCAGGCCGCTGGCAAAACGGTCCAGGGTGCCCAGGTGCCCGACCTGCCGCAGGTCCAGCGCCTTCTTCAGGGCGCCCAGGGCCTGGAAGGAGGTCAGGCCTGCAGGCTTGTCCAGAAGCACCAGCCCGGAGGGGGGCTTCATTCCTTGGAGATTTCCCTCAACTTCTGGGCGATGCGGAACCCCTGCTCGATGGAGGCGTCCTCCACGAAGCTCAGGCGGGGCACGAAGCGCAGGCGCAGGCGGCCGGAGAGCTCCCTCTGCACGAAGCCCGCCGCGTGGTTGAGGGCCTCCACGCATTGGGTCCGCAGCGCGGCGTCGTAGCAGGAGATGAACACCTTCGCGTATTTGAGGTCATTGGAAGCGGCCACCTGGGTCACCACGGCCAGCGGAAGCACGCGCGGGTCCTTGATGGTCTGGCTGTGGATCAATGCCGCGACGTGCTCCCGGATGAGGCTTTCAACCCTCTTTTGCCTTACTTCCGACATCGGAACCCGGTCCTTGCAGCGTCTTGGCCTTCTTGATGATCTCGAAGGCCTCCAGTATGTCGCCGACCTTCAGGTCGTTGTAGTTCTCCACGCCGATGCCGCACTCGAAGCCCGCTTCCACCTCCCGGGCGTCGTCCTTGAAACGCTTCAGGGAGGAGATCTTGCCCTTGTAAATGACCACCCCGTCGCGCATCAGCGCGCACGGAGGCGTTGCGCCGCATGACCCCGTCGTGTCACGTGGCAGCCGGCGATGAGTGCCGATCTTGGGGATCTTGAAGAGGTTGCGCACCTCCGACGGTGCCGATGGTCTGTTCCTCCAGCTCGGGCGTCAGCATGCCCTCCATGGCGGCCCTGATGTCGTCGACGGCGTCGTAGATGATGTTGTACTTGCGGATCTCCACCTTCTCGCTGTCCGCCAGGCTCTGGGCGGCCGGGGCTCGGGCGGACGTGGAAGCCGACGATGATGGCGTTGGAGGTGGAGGCGAGCAGCACGTCGCTCTCGTTGATGGCCCCCGCGCCGGCGTGGATGACGTTCAGGCGGACCTCCGAGGTGCTGAGTTTCTCCAGGGAGGTCTTCAGGGCCTCCACGGAGCCGTGCACGTCGGCCTTGATGATGATCTTCAGCTCCTGGATCTCGCCTTCCTTGATCTGCTCGTAGAGGTTGTCCAGGGTGACCTTCTTGACGTTCTTGGACTCCTCCGTGCTTCTTCAGCTCCTGGCGCTTGGCTGCCGATCTGCCGGGCCGTCCTTCTCGGTTTCGGTGACCTGGAAGGGGTCGCCGGCGTTGGGGATGCCGGTGAAGCCGAGGACCTCCACGGGCATGGACGGGGTGGCCTCCTCGAGCTTTTCCCCCTTGTCGTTGAACAGGGCCCGCACCTTGCCCGGGTAGATGCCGGCGACGAAGGAATCGCCCACCCGCAGGGTGCCGCGCTGGATCAGGACGGTGGCCACGATGCCCCGGCCCAGGTCGACCCTGGACTCAGCACGATCCGGCCCTCGGCGCGGGCTTCGTAGCTGGCCTTCAGCTCGAGCATCTCGCTCTGCAGCAGGATGCTGTCCAGCAGCTCCTTGATGCCCTGTCTTCTTCAGGGCCGAGATCTCGCAGAACAGGGTGTGCCCGCCCCAGTCCTCGGGGATCAGGCCGTGCTCGGAGAGCTGCTTCTTCACCCGCTCGACGTTGGCGTCCGGCAGATCGATCTTGTTGACCGCCACGATGATCGGGACCTTCGCCTCCTTGGCGTGGTTGATGGCCTCGACCGTCTGCGGCATGACCCCGTCGTCGGCGGCGACCACCAGGACGACGATGTCGGTGACCTGCGGCCCCGCGGGCGCGCATCATGGTGAAGGCCTCGTGGCCCGGCGTGTCCAGGAAGACGATCCGCCCCTGGGGCAGGTCCACGCTGTAGGCGCCGATGTGCTGGGTGATGCCGCCGTACTCGCCATCCGCCACGTTGGCCGTGCGGATGGCGTCCAGCAGCTTCGTCTTGCCGTGGTCGACGTGGCCCATGACCGTGACGATCGGCGGACGGGACCGCAGGTCCTCGTCCTTGTCCGTCTCCTCCTCGATGACCGTCTCGTCGTACAGGGAGACGACGTTGACCTTGCAGTCGTACTCCGCCGCCAGCAGGGTGGCCGTGTCGGAGTCGATCTGCTGGTTGATCGTCACCATCATGCCCATGCTCATGAGCTTGGGGATGAGGTCGGAGGCCTTGAGGTTCATCTTGCGGGCGAGGTCGGAGACCGTGATGACCTCCGTGATGGCGATCTCCTTCGGCACCGGGTTGATCTTCTGGTTGACGGTCTTCTTCTGAGCTGAGGATCTTCTCCTCGGTGCTCCTCGATGCTTGCGCTTGGAGTAGTCGGCCTTCTTCTTGGCCTTGGTGAAGAACTTCTTGCCCGCTCCGCGGCTTGTCGGTGCCCGCGCCCGTGGAGGGAGCCGGTCTGGGCGGAGGACCACCCGGACGCCGGTCGTAGGGCCGGGGACCGCCGGGCCCCGGGCGCCGGTCGTAGGGCCTGGGGGGGCCGCCGGGTCCGCGGTAGCCGCCTCCGGACGGGCCGCCGGGTCCGCGGTAGCCGCCTCCGGACGGGCCGCCGGGCCCGCGGTAGCCTCCTCCGGACGGGCCGCCGGGCCCGCGGTAGCCGCCTGCGGGCGGGCGGTACTCGGGACGCCCGTAGCGGGGCGGCGGCCGGCGGTCGCTCTCCTGCGGGGAGCGGCGGTCGGACGGGAGGCTGGCTGCGCCGCACCTGCTCGAGGTTCACTGATTCGGTCTCGCTCGGGACGGCTGGAGACGGTTCGCGCGGAGGGGCGACCGGCGGGACTTCCTTGGGCTCGGGGGCAGCCTCTTTGGCCGCCGGAGCGAAGCCCGCGATCGGCGGCGCGGCGGTCTTCTTGACCACCACCACCTTCTTCTTGACTACGACGATCTTCTTCTTCTCGGGCTCTTCCGGCGCCGCCGGAGCCGGCTCCGCCATTGGAGGCTTGCGGTGCTTGATCAGCGTTGCCTTGGGTTTCTTCGGTTCCTCAGCCATCTTTCCCTTCGTCTTCCTCGAAGCTTAAACCAACGCCGCAGTTTGGACAAGCCGTCATGTCCGGGCGGATGGCCGCGCCGCATTCCGGACACTCGTAGGTTTCCTCCGCCGCCGGCGCGTTCTGCTCAGGCGCCGGCGGTGCCGCCGGCTCCGGCACGAAGCGCGCTCTTTTCGGCGCGACGGCTCCTGCTGCCGGCGGCGAAGCGGCTTCCGGCGGCGCCGGAGATGCCTCCGCCGGCGCGCCTTCCGCGGCCCCTTCGGCCGGGGGGCCCGCTTTGGGCGCTTCCGCTTCGGCAGCCTGCGCTTCCGCCGCCTTGGCCTCGCTTTCCTCCACCACCTCGATGTTCTCGGCAATGGCCTTGGTAATGGTCTGGGCGTCGTCCGGGGAGACCCCGCTCAGGCCGGCGATGTCCTTCTCGCTCATGGAGATCAGGCTCTCGATGTACTCGATGCCGTTGGCCTTGAGGATGTCCACCAGCCGCTCGTTGAACCCGGGCAGCTCGCTGATGCGGCTGATCTCCTCGGTCGGCTCCAGCTCGCCGAACAGGGCCGACACGGCGCGCCTGGCTTCCGCGGACATGTCCATCTCGGAGAACTGCTGCTCCGTCTTGACGTCGATGTTCCAGTCCGTGAGGCGGTTGGCCAGGCGCACGTTGAGGCCCTGCTTGCCGATGGCCAGGGAGAAGGTTCGTCCGGCACGACCGCCAGGGCGCTCTTCTTGGCCTCGTCCAGCGATGACCACCTGGTCCACCTCGGCGGGCGAGAGGGCGTTCTGATGAAGGTGCGCGGATCCGATCGAGTAGCGCAGCACGTCGATCTTCTCGCCCTCCAGCTCGCGCACCACGGCCTGGATGCGCACGCCCTTCAGGCCCGACGCAGGCGCCCACGGGGTCCACGTCCTCGCGGTTGGAGCGCACGGCGATCTTGGTGCGGTAGCCGGGCTCGCGCACGATCTTGTAGATCTCGATGGTCTTGTCGTAGAGCTCGGGCACCTCGAGCTCGAAGATCTTCTTCACGAACTCGGCGTGGTTGCGCGACAGCACGATCTGCAGCCCCGTGGGGGTCTTGGCCACCTCGTAGATCAGGGCCTTGATGCGGTCGTTGGGGTGGTAGACCTCGCGCGGGCGACTGGTACTTCTTGGGCAGGATCCCCTCGGTCTTGCCGAGGTCCACGTAGATGTTGCCGTTGCGCTCGCGCTGGTAGTAGCCGATGATCATCTCGCCGACCTTGTCCTTGAACTCGGAGTACAGGGTGTCCTTCTGGATCTCCCGCAGGCTCTGCCGCGCCTTCTGCTTGGCGCTCTGCACCGAGACGCGGTCGAACTCCTTCGGGTTGATCTCGATCAGCAGCTCGTCGCCGACCTCGCACTCCTCGTTCAGCTCCAGGGCCTCGGGCAGCGGCATCTCGTAGACGGGGTCGTCCAGGTCGTCCTCGTGCACGATCTTCTTGCGGGCGAAGAGGGTCACCTCGCGTGCCGTCCTCGCTGAAGCGCACGACGGCGTTGTCCATGGAGCCGTACTTCTTCTTGTAGGCGGCCAGCAGGAATTCTTCGATGGTCTTGCGGACCAGGTCCTCGGGGATACCGCGTTCCTGGACCAGCAGCTTGATCGCTTCCGACATCTTCGAGGCCATAACCTTAACTCCCTCATGAAGCATCTAGCTTCGCCTTCACGATCTCTTCCAGGCGGATGCTCAAGCGACGGCCGCCGCTGGCGAAATCCACGGCGCCGTCGGCGATCCCTTCGTTGATCCCGTCCAGCCAGTCCGCCGCGTCCCGCAGCCACAGCCGCATGCCGCGCCCCCGGAAGATCTCGTATTCCAAGGGGTCCTTGAGGACCCTCTCCAGCCCCGGCGAGCTGACCTCCAGCCCGACCTCGCCCAGGCCCGCCTCCAGCTCCAGCCTGGGTTTGAGGTTGCGCGACAGGGCCGCGCAGTCGTCCACCCCGACGCCCTCGCCGCGATAGATGACCACGTGGACCTTGCTGCCGGAGTGGCTGCGATGCAGGCCCAGCTCGACCAGCCGGAAGCCCATGCCTTCGACCACCGGGGCCACCATCTGCCGCAGTTCCTGTTCCGTCAGGCTCGCCACCGCCATCCGCCTCAAAAAAAAGGGTCGAACCCTCGACCCTCACCGCCACCTACGCTGTACAGAATAGCATACCTACCATACTTCGAATGGGTTGGAAAGTCAAGGCACGTCAATGGCCAGGGTCAGGACGCGCACGCGGGAAGCACCGCCCAGCCAGCAGCAGGCGGGCGCACTCGCTGGCCGTGGCCCCCGTGGTGAAGACGTCGTCGATCAGCACCAGTTCCCCGGGCGTCCCGCCCCGCAGGCGCTATGGTGCCGCGCAGGTTCAGGCGGCGCTCCTCGTAGCCCAGCAGCTTCTGCGCGGGCCCGGCCCTGCGCTCCAGCGTCCGACGGACCGGGAAGCCATGTTCGCGCCGCAGGACCCGGCAGAGGCGCTCCACCGGATCCCAGCCCCGCCGCCGCACGGCCTGCGGGTTGGCCGGAGCCGGGATCAGGACGGCCGCCGGGAAGCCGGCCCGCAGCGCCTGGGCGTAGAAGCCGGCCAGGATCCGGGCCAGCCGCAGGCGATTGCGGAACTTGTACTGGTACAGCAGCTCGCGGATGTCGCCCAGGTATTCGAACAGGGAAAGGTTGCACTGGAACTCGTATTCCCGCCGGCGGCACGTAG
>CAVUYS010000061.1:0-5382 GCA_963745745.1 uncultured Spirochaetota bacterium
CCGCCCGTGTGGAGGCCGCTGGTCCGGTTCTGCCGATCTGCTTCGCGTCCCGGGCCTTGCCGAGGAGGTCTGGTGAGACTTCGCAGTTATTCCATTGCCACCGTGGCGCTCGATCAGCGTCTTCCCCTCGCCGCCCCGCTCCAGGCCTGCTGCGACGATTTCTGGAGCTGCGTGGGCGCAGTGGCCTCCGGGGGCCTCACCTGCGCGGTGGAAAGCCTCGTCAACAGCATCAAGACCATCATCCAGAACGTCGGGAGACTGCGTCTCCACCCTGGCGCAACAGGCGGCGGACGTGGTGAACCTCGCCAAGTCTGAGCTGAGCGGCGCGGCCAACGATCTGCGGAACCTCGCGGGTCAAGCCGAGGGGGATTTCAATGCCGCGGCCCAGTTGGCCCAATCAGTGGTCAATGAGGCCAGCCGGCCGCAGGTGGTGGCTCCCCATGTAGCCCCGGTGTTGGCTCCGGTCGCGGCCAGGACGCGTGCCGCGACGGCGGGCGTCCAGCCTCCGGGGGTTCGTCCCGGGGCGACCGCGCCGAAACCCGTGGTTGCGGGTACGGCCGCAACGGGCTCCATGGCCCGGGTTGATCTCCCGGCCGAGCCCCAGGAGGTGCAGGATGCGCTCCGGAGGGCGAAAGAGGCCATCGATGCCCTTCGCCCCGATGTGACCCAACCCATCAACCAGGTCCGGCAGTTCGCCACCCAGGCTGAGCAGCAGGCGGCCTCCGCTGCGTCCTCGGCCGCGAACATCGCCCAGACCGCCCTGCTGGCCCCGCTCCAGACTCTGGGCAACATGCTCACGGACCTGGTGAACCATCCCGAGCACATCTTCGATCCCAGCCGGATCGTGGATGACGCCATCACCCAGATCACCACCCAGGCCATCACCACCATGACCCAGGTGCATGACGCCGTGATGTCGCAGGCCAAGGCCACCCTCGATCAGGCGCAACGGCCGATCCAGGACGCCCTGGACCGCGCCTCCGTGGCGAAGAAGATCGCCGACGCCATGCAGAAGGTCCAGCGCGCGAAGACGAAGTCCTCCTGTGACGCGCTCAATGCCCTGATCCCGCGCCAGCGTCTGGATGTCCGCGCCTTCACGATCCATGTGGCCGGTGCCGCGCCCGCCCCGGGGATCATGGCCCTGAACCTGAACCAGCATAAGACCATGGCCATGGCGCCCTTCAACCGGACGGCGGCCTCACGGCTGACCGCCAAGACCGTTGGCACCCAGATGGGCGCCAAGCTCAAGGGTCCCTGGCAGGAGTTCAAGCGCATCCAGGCCACAGCCCCGAAGGTGCGATCCCGCGGCCAAGCCCCGGGTGGATTCCGAGCTCTCCCGGCGCTTCGCGGGCAAGTCCGGAGCCGAGGCCGAGGCCGAGAAGCGGGCCATGCTGAACGAGGCCCGGGCGCGGTTCGCCAAGGATCCGGCGCTGCTGCGCAAGGTTGAGGCCATGCTCGACGGTGATCCCATCATCAAGGGCCACCTTGGGGGGCCGCACGGTCCTGCGGTACCGCGAGCAGTAGGAACTTGCCCAGGGTTTTCCCCCTGTTCGGGAGGCATGCGTGATCGACAGGTCTCTGCGGACCTTTGTCCTGGCTACTGCCGCCGCCTCCTTGGTGGCGGCGGCTGGCGACGGATTCGAACTGAAGCCACCCCCGGCGCCCGGAGGGCCTCTTCAGGGCACCGCCACCGCGCCTGCCGGGACCGAATGGGTGGTTGTCTTCTACCGGGTGGCCGGGGAGGAGGAATTCTCCAGTTTCAATCTGGATGTCGGGCCCGATGGGACCTCCTATACCGGCCAACTGGAAGCCCCCTTTCCGAGCGGCGCGAAGCTCGAGTATGTACGCAGCCCTGCGCACCCCCTCCGGCATCAAGTACCTGCCCAAGGAAGCACCGGCCGCCTTTGCCAGCCTGCAGATGCCAGGTATTGCTTCAGGCTCCGCAGGTGGAGCGGTCGCCAGCCAGGCGCCGACCGGTCAAGCGCCGGCCCAGGGCCCTGCCACGGGAGGTGCCCTGGCTGATCAACCCCTGGTCCATGGCCCCATCTACGTGGATGGCGCCTTTGAACGTATGGTCCATCACCAGAATTCGGTACCGGAGGAGCGCCGGAATCTGGCGTCGGGCCAGATCCGGTTCGCCTACCAGAAGGACGAGGATGGGCGGCAGGTGCTCCTGAACGCCAGGATGGTCTACACCAACCAGCCGTTCGGGGCCCAGCCGCGCTGGAGTCTGGGCGACCTGCAGGCGGCCTACGCCATCGGCGGCAACAAGATCCAGGTCGGCGACATGATGGTGCAGGAATCCGAGTTCACGCTGGCCGGGGCAGGACGCCGAGGTTTTGATTACACCTACACTCGGGCAGCCGCTTGGAGGCCATCTCTTCGCGCTCAACACCCAGGCCCATTCGGGAACGGAGGGGTTGGTGTGGCCCGTGAGAGGCAGCGGGTCTACGGTGGATCCCTGGGCTACGGGTGGCTGAACGGTAATCTCCGGGCCAAGGTGGTCTTCCTCTCGGGGAAGGATGATCCCGCCACCGCCATGAATCTGGTGTCCGCCTACGCGCCCACGGTGCGGGACGGCTCGACGGGTTCCTTTGTCCTGGACGGACGGTTCCTCGACAGCCGGCTGGCCGTGTCCGGGAATACGCCGCAGCCTGTTCACCAAGGATCTGCTGAACGAGGCGCCCCACCTCAGCGACCAGGCCTGGCGTCTCAGCGGTTTATGGGCCGACGGGCCCTTCAGCGCCCAATTGGGATATCGGGAGGTGGGCCGGGATTTCGGCACGGTGGGTGTGGCCTTCTTTGTGCGGGACCGCCGAACCCTGAATGGCAGTCTTGGCTTCAATCGTGCGACCTGGAGCTTGAGTGCCACGGCCATCGACGAGCGCACCAATCCCACGGGCCAGCCGGGGCTGGATCAGGCGTGGAACCGGTCTGAGAGTCTGGACGCCCGGGTGGGTCTCACCCAGGCCCTGTTCTGGCGCGTGGGTCTGCGCACGGCCCGGCAGGAGGCCGAACTGATCTCCAATCCACTCGTCCCCTTCAGCAACAGCACGCGGTCCGGGCTGACCACCGGCTTCGATCTCATGCTGCCGCCCGCGTCGAGCCTGGCCTTCAACGCCCAGTTCGATCGGCTGCGATCCGAGGGCGCCAGCGACACAACGGGCAGCAGTACTACGCTCTCCCTGGGCGGGAGTCTGGGTCTGGGCGCACGGGTGCGGATCTCCCCCAACCTGAGCTGGTCCCGCACCCTCAGTGATCCCGGCGACCAGAAGACCACCATGGAAAACGCCTTCCTCAACGCCGACTTCGCCTTGGTTCCGGGGTCCTGGGTTTTCTCCTGAACGGAGGCGCTCGCGGACGGTGCTCGTCACGGCGAGGTGATGAAGACTCCGTGGCGGAGGGCACCCTGCGCTTCTTCCTCGAGTACCTTCCTCGGGCCACGGGCGGGCCAGTCTTGGCCTCGAGGGCCGCTGTCGCCACGCCCCGGCCTTGGCCGCTGGCAAGCGGCGCGGCCGGGGCAACGCCTACGGCCGTGGCCATGGCCAACGACAATCCGGTGTCGATCCTCCTGGAACATTCGTTCAGGAGCGACACCATGCGAAACCACCTCATCGCCCTCGCGTTCTTCGGCACCCTGGCCCTGCAGGCCCAGGGTGTAGGCACCGTCTCCAGTGACCCCCGGCATCCGGTCACGGGGATCCCCGCCCACCTTCCTCCTGTCTGCGATCCAGCGCCGGTCGGGGCCGTCGTGTCGACGTTCGGGGATGGTGCCACCCTCAGCGGCGGGTCCATGGTACGCCACGTTTCTGCGCGCACTCGTTCATATCTCGTACAGCGGTCTACCGGTGTCGTCGGCCAGGTACTTCCAGACCGCCCAGCTTCCGTTGCCGGATCCGGACCACCTGGCCCTCCGGCTCCGTTCACGATCTTCCCATGCTGCGCCTGCGATGGCAGGATGGGCATCGTCGACATGTCCGTCAGGAGCAGGGCTTCTCGCCACTGGTCGCCTTCGCGGACGTGAAATTCGAGGGACGGGGTTGCTTCAGGCCCAGTGGGTTGTGGATGGTATTCCCCTCGGTACCTTCACCACGTCCCTGGCCTTCGCGGGGTGGTCACGCTGGACTCGAGCCGCATGATTCCGTTTCCCACCACGGCCTACGGCGAGCACCTGGCCACCCTGAGAATCCTTTCGCCGCCAGTACCTTCGAGTCACCGCAGATCCGTTATTTCGTGAAGCTGGGTGGCGAGGACGCGCCGCAGGTCGACGAAGTGATCCCATCGGTGGTACGCCCCGGCGAGGAGACTGAGCTGCGGGTCCGGGGCCGCCGCCTGGCTCCCGGGATGGCCCTCTCATTCGGCAAGGACATCGCCCTGGTGGCGCCCCTCGCTTCCCTGAAACCCGGGTGGGCCATCGCCAAGGTCTTCGTGGCCCCCACGGCCCACCCGGCTTCCGCGAGACCCAGGCCGCCAATAAGGCCGGGCGGAGTCGCGGACCCGCCCGGCTGGAGGTGCTGCCTCGGCCCCGGCGTGCCGCCGCGGCCGAGCCGGCCTGGCGCCACCGTCGCCCCTGGTGGCCTTTCCTCTGGTCTGAAGGGGACGGCGTGGCGCGCCCCAGCCTGGTGAGGGCGCTGACCGCCGCCTTCTTCCCGCCGAGGACGGCGTCACCGGGACGCGCCCGGGCTGTTCCAGGTTGCTTCAGAGGGGACTGACCCTAGGCCGCGCCGCCGCCGGAAGAAGGCCTGGAGCTGTTCGCGGCACTCAGGCTCCAGCAGGCCACCCTCGAAGGCGAAGCGGTGGTTCAGGTTCGCGCCGTCCAGGGTGTCCGGCCAGCGGCTGACGCCCACCTTGGGATCCGGGGCGCCGAACACCACCCGGCCCACCCGGGCGTGGATCAGGGCCCCGAAGCACATGAGGCAGGGCTCCAGCGTCACGTAGAGCGTGGCGCCGTCAGCTCGGTAGTTGCTCGCCCAGGCCGCGCGCTGCGCAGCGCCAGGATCTCCGCATGTCGGCCGTGGAGTCGTTCGGTTCACCGGCGGTTGTGCCCACGGCCCAGCAGGCACCCTCCGACACCAGCGCCGCGCCCACGGGCACCTCGTCCGGCGATCCGCCCTTCTCGGCCTCTTCGAGGGCGAGCTTCATGAAGTAGATGTCGTCGCCGCTCCACATGGGCGGGATAGTGTGGCAAGAAAGTCGAGAGACCGGAGGTGGGAGGCAGGAGGCACGGCTGATTGTTCGCCTGCCAGGGCGCGCCGGCAACCTGCCGGGCAGGGTCGCGGCAGCGCCAGGGCATTGCGAAGGAAGGGCGAAGAGAAAGTGCCCGCGCAACCGATGCATTGAACTGGAGCACCACGATACTCAACGGCTGACTGGCGCCCACCA
>CAVUYS010000062.1:0-6017 GCA_963745745.1 uncultured Spirochaetota bacterium
TCGTTCCCGGGCGAGGTCCCGGAATTCCCTGGTACGGCATGTGCGGGACGGCCGATGCCGGCCGATCCGATCGGCTCCAGGCCGGGATGGCCTGATGTTGGCAATAACAAGTAAAAATATTTGAGAATGAGTCTATTTTTCTGATTATTCTGATGCTCCAACAACCGCGAAAGGGTTGCCATGCCCAAGTTCGTGATCGAACGCGAAATCCCTGGCGCCGGGAAACTGACTCCCCAGGAACTCAAGGGAGTTGCCCAGAAATCGTGCAGCGTCCTCGACGAGATGGGCCCCAGGATCCAGTGGGTCCAAAGCTATGTGACGGACGACAAGGTCTACTGCATCTACCAGGCTCCGGACGAGGGGACGGTGCGCGAACATGCCAGGCGAGGCGGCTTCCCGGCCAACTCGGTATTGAGGGTCTTGACCGTGATCGATCCGTCCACGGCCGAATGACGGTGTCCCGGCGGGCGAGGCAATCCCGCGCCCCGGTCCCGTCCAGGGACGGGTTGACCGGGGAACGGGTGCCCGCCGCCGGGGCCGCGACCGGGATCCGGCAAGGGTAGGAACTGCGCGCAGCCGCTGTCCACCTGGCTTAAAGGCCCCAGGCGGGCCTGTGCGGGTTGGCGGTCGATCCTTCCCGGTTCCGCCATGCCTGGGGTCCTGGCTTACCTGTGCCGCCTCGTGGTCTGCCCGGAAAGGGCGGTTTTATTTGTTTGTCATTTTCACAATCCTGGACCGGGAGGCCTGGAAGGGGCGCCGCCGAGTCCGGGAAGACCGCGCCGGCCGCCTTCGCGGATGGCGGAATGGGAGTCTTGGGCAGGTTTATGTGGATGGACTCTGGAAAAAACAAACCAGGAACCTAAGCTGTAGGAAACGAATTCCACATAAACAAAATTAATAAATAATTTACTACCGTACTTTGCACCATGGCGAGGGAAATTCCGTTTGGCCGTTTCTCCTTGGAGGAACCATGCGGTTGGGCTCTCTCTTACGTGACCTTGGGCTTGTGTGCCTGGCGGTGCCGCTGGCCTGCGGCAAGGGGGGAGGCCGCCCGGGAGGTTCCGTCGGCCAGGACGCGCCGGCCCCGCCCGCGGTGGTGGTGGCCAAGGTGGACCAGCGGACCGTTCCGGTCTACGCGGAATTCGTCGACCCGCACCGATGCCTCCGCCAGCGTGGACCTGGTGGCCCGGGTGGACGGGTTCTTGCAGTCGCGGTCGTTCGAGGAGGGCCGGACCGTCCAGAAGGACCAGGTCCTGTTCCAGATCGATCCTTCCCGCTACGAGGCCAACCTCCAGGCCGCCAGGGCCCACCTCGCCCAGACCAAGGCCCAGCACGTCAAGGCCCAGCAGGACGTGGCGCGCTACCGGCCGCTGGCGGCCCTCAAGGCCATTCCCCAGCAGGACCTGGACACCGCCCTGGCCAGCGAGCTGGTCGCCGAGGCCGACGTGGAGGCCGCCGAGGCGTCGGTCACCCAGTCCCGGCTGGACCTCTCCTACTGCACCGTGCGCGCCCCCTTCACGGGCCTGATCGGCAAGAACAACGTCTCGGAGGGGAACCTGGTGGGGCATGGGCAGGCCACCGTGCTCGCGACCCTGTCGGCCATCGACCCGATCAAGGTGATCTTCGGCATCCCCGAGTCGGGGTTCCTGTCCCTGAAGCGGAAGAACCCCAAGGACATCTCCACCGAGCTGCAGATGGTGCTGTCCGACAACAGCACCTACGCCCACAAGGGGAGGGTGAAATTCGTCGACCGGGCCGTGGATCTCGAAGACCGGCACCATGGAGGTGCAGGGGGTGTTCCCCAACCCGGAGGGTCTCCTGCGGCCCAACCAGTTCGGCCGGGTCCGGGTGGTGGTGGCCACCGCCGAGAATGCCCTCCTCATCCCCCAGAAGGCGGTGATCGAGCAGCAGAGTTCCAAGGTGGTCCTGGTGGTCGACGGCGACCAAAAGGTCGCCCAGCGGACCGTGACCCTGGGACCGGCGTTCGAGCAGAGCTTCATCGTGCTCGATGGGTTGAAGCCGGGTGAGAAGGTCATCACCGAAGGCCAGCAGAAGGCGCGCCCCGGCATGCGCGTCGCCCCGACCGAGACTCCCGCCAGCCAAGAGACCAGCGGGGGCTGAGCCATGGCGAAATTCTTCATCCACCGGCCGGTCTTCGCGATCGTCATCTCGCTGGTCATCCTGATCGCGGGGGCATCGGCATCGGGACTCTGCCCATCGCCCAGTATCCGCAGATCACGCCGCCCACGGTCCAGGTCGAGATCAACTACCCGGGCGCCAACGCCGAGACGGTGGAGCAGTCGATCGCCACACCATCGAGCAGGAGGTCAACGGCGCCGAGAACATGATCTACATGTCCTCCAAGAGCTCCAGCGACGGCCGCTACGTGCTGGACGTGCACCTTCGAGGTGGGCGCCGAACCTCGACCTGGCCAACGTCGACGTCAACAACCGGGTCAACAAGGCCACGGCCAAGCTGCCGCACGGAGGCCGTCGAGCTACGGCATCTCGGTGAAGAAGCAGTCGCCGGACATGCTGATGGTGATCTGCGTCTACTCGCCGGACAGCACCTACGACGACGTCTTCCTGTCGCAACTACGCCTCCATCAACCTGGTGGATCGCCATCACGCGGATCCCCGGGCGTCGGGCACCACCATGATCGTCGGCCAGCGCGACTACGCCATGCGGTTCTGGGTCCGCCCGGACAAGCTGGCCAAGCTCGGCCTGACGGCCGACGACATCGCGAACGTGATCCAGGAGCAGAACGTGCTAGCGCCCGCGGGCGCGGTGGGCCAGCCGCCCGCCAAGGCCGGGACGGAGTTCCAGTACACGGTGAACGTCAAGGGCCGGCTTGACGAGCGCGAAGAGTTCGAGAACATGATCGTCCGCACGCTGCCGGACGGCTCCATCCTGCGGATGAAGGACGTGGCCCGGACCGAGCTGGCCGCCAAGAGCTACACCAGCTTCGGCCGCAAGGACGGCATGCCGGCCACGGTGCTCATCGTCTACCAGCTCCCCGGCGCCAACGCCATCGAGACCGCGGCGGAGCATCGAAGACGCTCCTGGCGGATCTGGGCAAGAACTTTCCGCCGGGGCTGACAGTACGAGATCACGCTGGACACCACCGAGTTCGTCAACGTCGCATCGAGGAGGTGTCCTGACGCCTCTTCGGGACGCCATCATCCTGGTGCTGCTGGTGGTGTTCATCTTCCTCGGCAACTTCCGCGCCACGTTCATCCCCATGCTGGCGGTGCCGGTCTCCCTGGTCGGGACCTTCGCGGCCTTCGTGGCCCTCGGCTTCTCCATCAATACGCTCACCCTGTTCGGCCTGGTGCTGGCGGTCGGGATCGTGGTGGACGACGCCATCGTGGTGGTGGAGGCGGTGGAGCACCACATCGAGCACGGGCTGACGCCCCTGGAGGCCGACCGAGAAGGCCATGGACGAGGTGAGCGGCCCGGTGGTCGCCATCGGCCTGGTGCTGTGCGCGGTGTTCGTGCCGGTCTCCTTCATGGGCGGGATCGTCGGCCAGCTCTACCGGCAGTTCGCCCTCACCCTCTCCGTTTCCGGTGCTGCTCTCGGTCCTGGTGGCGCTGACCCTGACGCCGGCCCTGTGCCGGCTGATCCTCCGGCCGCGCAAGGAGATCCGCGGCCCGGTCGGCGCCCTGTCTGCGGGCTTCAACCGGTCTTCGACAAGATCACGGGCGGCTATCGGCCGCGGCGTGGCCATTCTTCCTGCGGCGGCTGGCGATCGGCCTGGCGCGTGCCTGGCCCGGCTCTCGGTCGCGCGGCGGGCTGGCGCGAGTTCCTGCCGACCGGTTTCGTCCCGAACGAGGACCAGGGCTACTTCTTTGCGGTCTTCACCCTGCCCGACGGCGCCTCCATGGAGCGCACCGAAGCCCTGGTGAAGGGCCGAGAGCGGACATCTGGGCGATGCCCGGCGTGGAGAGGTGCTCACCCAGGGCGGCTCAACCTGCTGACCAACGCCTACACGTCCAACAACGCCAGCTTCATCGTCATGCTCAAGCCGTGGGAGGAGCGGAAGGCGCCGAGGAGCAGCTCAGGGGCCGCTGCTCATGGCCGGCTCCAGAAGAAGTTCGCCGCCTATCCGGAAGCGGTCTCGCTCGTGTTCTCGCCGCCGCCGATCACCGGCCTGGGCAACGCCGGCGGCTTCGCGTTCGAACTGCAGGACCGGCGGGCCGGACACCCCAGGACCTGGTCGACGGCGACCAGAAGTTCATGCAGCGGCATGGCCAGCGCGCCGGAGATCACCGGCATCTACTCCGGCTTCCGCACCACCGTCCCGCAGATCAACTGGACATCGACCGGGACAAGGCCAAGTCCTGAACATTCCCATCAACAACGTCTTCCAGGGCCTGCAGATCTATCTGGGCGGCCTGCAGGTGAACGACTTCAATCTGTTCGGCCGCACCTACAAGGTGATGCTCCAGGCGGAGCAGGATTTCCGGGCGACGCCCGAGAGCATCAACGACATCTACGTGCGCTCCGGCGACGGCGCCATGGTGCCGATCTCCACCGTCAGCCAGATCGTGCTTGACGACCGGCCCGGACATCCTGCAGCGCTACAACATGTTCCGGACCGCGGAGATCAACGGCGCCAACGCCGGCGGCTACGCACCGGCCAGGCGCTCGAGGTCATGGAGGGCCGGCCGGCGAAGAGCTGCCGCAGGGCTACGGCTACGAGTGGACCGGCATCGCCTTCCAGGAGAAGCAGGCGGGCGGCTCCCAGGCCCGATTTTCGGCATGGCCATGATCTTCGTGTTCCTGGTCCTGGCGGCGCAGTATGAGAGCTGGGCGGTGCCCTTCGCCGTGCTGCTCGGGCTTGCCGATCGGCGTGTTCGGCGCCTTCCTCGGCGCTCTACCTGCGGCTGGTGCTGAGGGGTCCGAACAACAACGTCTATGTCCAGATCGGCATCGTCATGCTCATGGGCCTGGCCGCCAAGAACGCCATCCTGATCGTCGAGTTCGCCAAGGAGAAGCACGAGCAGGAGGGCATGCCGGCTGCGCGAGGCGGCGATGGAGGGGGCGAAGCTCCGCTTCCGGCCCATCATGATGACCTCGTTCGCCTTCATCCTCGGCGTGGTGCCGCTGGTGATGGCCAGCGGCGCCGGCGCCGCGGCGCGCGCAGCATCGGCATCGCGGTGTTCGGGGGCATGATCGCCGCCACGGCTGGGCCTCTTCTTCATCCCGGTGCTCTACGCCTGCATCGAGCTGGCGGTGGCCTGGCTGCGCCGGGGCAGGGCGCCGGCCCGTCCGGGGTGCAGGCCGCGCCGCACCCCGGCCCCCCCGCGGCGTGACCGGCCATGAGCACCTTCTTCATCCATCGGCCGGTGTTCGCGATCGTGCTGTCGCTGGTGATCCTGGTCGTCGGCGGGCTGGCGCTGGTCAACCTGCCCATCGCCATGTACCCGAAGATCGCGCCGCCCATGGTGCAGGTGACCATCAACTATCCGGGGGCCAGCGCCGAGACGGTGGAGCAGTCGGTGGCCACGGCGGTGGAGCAGGAGGTGAACGGCGCCGAGCACATGATCTACATGAGCTCGAAGAGCACCAGCACCGGCTCCTACACCCTGCAGGTGACCTTCGCGGTCGGCACCGACGTCGACCTGGCCAACGTCGACATCAACAACCGGGTCCGCAAGGCCATCCCCAGGCTGCCGCCGGAGGCGGTCAGCTGCGGCGTCACGGTGGTCAAGCAGTCGCCGGACATGCTGATGGTGATCAGCCTGTTCTCGCCGGACCGGAGCTACGACGACGTCTTCCTGTCCAACTACGCCTCCATCAACATCCTCGACGCGATCGCCCGGACCCCCGGGGTCGGCAGCACCACCATCGGCGGCCAGCGGGACTACGCCATGCGGGTGTGGGTCATGCCGGACCGCCTGGCCAAGCTCGGCCTGACCGGCGGCGACGTGGCGGCGGCCATCCGGGAGCAGAACGTCCTGGCCCCTTCGGGCGCGGTGGGCGCGCCCCTGGCGCCGAGGCGCGTGCCGTTCCA
>CAVUYS010000063.1:0-22721 GCA_963745745.1 uncultured Spirochaetota bacterium
CGGCCTTGTAGATGGACTTGATGCCGAAGTCCACCCGCGGGCGGAGCCCGGCGCACTCCGGGCTGGCGCAGGAGCAGAGGTTGTTGATGTAGGGGTAGGGCCCGAACCAGATGGTGCCGATGTAGCCCTGGCGGTTGTACTCCCGGAAGCGGGCCACCGCCTCGGCGCGGGTGAGGTGGTACTTCTCCTTCTCCGGGATGAAGCGCGGCAGCTTGTCGATGATCTCGGACATGACCCCGAAGTTGATGCAGCAGGCCTCCTTGACCCCCCGGCTCATGTAGCGGCACATGCAGTTCTTCTCGATGATCGGCTCGGCGGCGCAGGTTTCCAGGATGGCGATGGCGTCCTCCAGCGGCACCACCTGGCCGATGTGCCCCTCCGGCTGGAAGGGATTGGTGGGCGGGCGGCGGCTGTGCAGCATGCGCTCGGCGGTGGCCTTGACGATGCGGCCGATGAGCGGCATGCGCAGCTTGTAGCCCAGCCCCACCGGGCTGATCCCGGCCACCTTGCGCACCGGGATCTGCTCGAAGTTCTTGTACTGCTCCAGGAGGAACTCGCGCAGGTTGTACTTCCGGGCGATTTCCTCGGAGTAGTGCCGGGCGTTGAGGTACCACTTGCCGCCGGCGCCGTGCTTCATGCAGGTTTCACACATAGGCTGCCTGGGCATCATAGCATAGGCAGCCGAGGGAGTGAAGAGAGGTTCAGCGGCAGGCGCGGAAGTGCTCCACGATCATGGCGGCCGCGGCGCCGCCCAGACGGCCGGAGGCGGGAAGGGCCTCGTAGCCGCCGGCCGGAAGGCGCTCCCCGGGAAGGATGTAGCCGTAATACCCGCCGGCCAGGCCCAGCGGCACGATCAGAGGCCGGCCGCTGGGCCTGCCGGCCGGCCCCCCGGCGCCCTTCAAGGCCAGGCCCAGCTCCACGAACGGCTCGCCGGGAATGGCGCAGAAAAGCGCCTCCCCCAGCCGGACCGCCTGGAGGGGCACCCGGTAGGAGCGGCGGCGCGCCGGCGCCTGCCGCAGGAGCTCCCGGGCCAGCACGCGGCCCACCGCCGCGGACCCGGCGGCCAGCTCGCTGGCCGTCAGCGCCTGCGCGCCTCCGGTCTCCCCGTCCGCGGCAAGCAAAGCCCGGGCCGCCTCCATCTCCGCCGCAGGGATGGGCCGCCCCGGCAGCCGCACCCGCCGCAGGGAGTTCTCCAGGGCCGGACGGCGGGCGGCAAAGGCCAGGGGGCGCGCCGCGGGCAGGCCGGCCAGCACCGCCTCCGCGTAGGCTTTGCCCAGGCGCAGGGCCTCCGCCTGGCAGGTCTGGTCGCGCTCGGCCTGCGGATCGAAGTGGTTGATGTTGCCCTGCGCCCCCGGCAGGAAGAAAACAGGCAGGTCCGCTCCCAGCGCGCGCCCGATCTCCCGCTCCAGAGCGCCCGGCCAGTCCGCGGAGATGCTCTGGCCCCCCACGGTGTCGGTGTGGTTGACCGCGTTCACGAACGCGGCGCGCGGGGCCCCGCTCGCGTCCCGGAACCACAGGCTGAGCACCTCCGGGTCCACGGGTCCTTCCGGGCCAGCAAGCCCGGCGCGTTGGGCGCGCGAGGGATTGGTGACGGCCTTCCCGTCCGCGCCCAGCCAGCGGCGGTTGAAGGACAGCCCCGCGGCGCGCCCGCGCGCCACGAAAACGCTCACCGCCGGTGCATCGACCAGGGCGCGGGCGGCCTCCCCGGCGGCGGCGGCGATGCGGGCCCCCAGCTCGTAGGCGTAGCGCTCCTGACGCGGCGCCTCGTAGAGCCGGGCCAGCGCCGGGGCGGTGTGGGTGTGGCTGGCGAAGACCAGGACCTCTTCCCGTCCCCAGGCCCCGCACTCGCGCCTTCCCAGGGCCCGGCCCAGGCTCCAGGCGAAGGCCTGGTCGAACAGGCAGGAGTCGATCTGCACGAACAGCAGCCGCGCGGCCGGGCGGCCCGCGTCCTGAAAGGCGGCCAGGCGGCAGTGCAGGGGGTCCAGGACTCCCTCGGACCGGCGGTCGTTGAAATAGCCCAGAAGCGATACCGGGTAGGAAGGAGTGACGTCGATCCGGCGAAAGACCGCCCGCAGCCTCGGCTCAGAAGCTCTCATAGCCGCGGAGCAGCACCTGGCTGGCCTCGTGGAACTCCGGCCCCAGCTGGGTCAGCACCTCGGCCACCTCGCGCTCCCCGCCCTGCACGCCCAGCACGGCGAAGCCGCGCTCCCCGCGCTGCCCGAGCTGCAGGTCCTTGATGTTCACCCCGCGCGAGGCCAGCGCACTCAACAGCACCAGCAGGGTGCCGGGACGGTTGGAGTGCACCGTGATGACCATGTGCCCGGAAACCGGGATCGGCAGGTCCACCCCGTCGACCTCCAGCAGGTACACGGGGGCGCGCTTCAGCGGCGGCAGCTTCACCCGCACCTCCGGCTGCACGGTGAAGAAGCGGTCCCCGCCCGTGCCCTTGACGAACTCCACGGCTTCCTTGATGCGCTCCGGCTCCCCGCCCAGGGTGAGGTAGGCGGTGGCCGTGCCGTCGGCCAGGGAGTTCAGGTAGGCGGTCTCCACGTTGATCTCTTCGGAGGCCAGGGTGTTGAACAGGATGGAAAGGGTGCCCGGGGTGTCGGTGTGGTGCGAGAACAGGCAGCTCAACTCCTGGCCGTTGCCCGGCAGCGGCGTGTCGCTCAGGGTGATCGAACGGTCGTCGCGCCGCACCCGCACCGCGTTGAACTGGCCCAGGGAGACGGAGCCGGGGAAGTCCTCCAGCAGCCCCAGGAAGGAGCCGCCGAAGGAGAACTTGGGGGTCTCCTGCCGCAGGCGGCTCTCGAAGCGCAGCTTGAGCATCTCGCTGGCCAGGTTGAGCACCTTGTAGGAGCCCTCCCCGCCCGCGCTCAGGGGCCGCTTCTCCGTGATGCCCCGGGAGAAGGACACGTACCAGCGGTAGCCCGCCCGGCGCGCCGCCTCCACCACCTCGCCGTGGTCCCTGCCGATGTCCTCCGGCTGGTGGGCGTCGCTGCCGATGGCGATGGGGATGCGCAACTGGCAGGCCCGCTCCAACAGGTGCGGGTCCGGGAACAGCCCGGAACCCTTGCGCAGCCCGGCGGTGTTCACGTCCAGGGCCAGGTTCAGGTCGCTCACCATCTCCAGCAGGGTGCGGGCCCGGCGGGCCAGGAAGTGCGAGGAGGAATCCAGGTTGCGCAGCGGCTCGGGCACCGGGGCGAAGAGTTTGGGCAGGTCCAGGTGCGACACCACGTGGATCATCTCCCAGGAGGCGTCCACCATCTCGATCACCTCGTCCAGGTACCCCGCCCAGAAGCTCTCCAGCCCCCCGCGCCGGCGGATGAGCTCGTCGGTGTCTTCCTTTGAATAATCGTAGGGGATGCCCTCGGAGGAGAAGTGCACCGAGCCCAGCACGAAGTCCGCGCCATAGGCCTGGAAAAGCTTGGAGCGGCCCCACTGCAGGCCCAGCCCCGGGCCCATCCACTCCAGCTCCACCCCGTAGCGCAGGCTGATGCCGCCGCGGTACTTGTCCCGCAGCTCCTCCATGCGGCGGGTGAAGCCGAAGTAGGCGGCGTCCCCCCGGATGAACTTGACCATGGTTTCCCGCTCGGCCCGGTAGCGGAAGCGGGTCAGGCGCGGAGTGTGGATGACGAAGGTCAGGGACGGAAAGCCCCGCCGCATGGCCTGCTCCACGACCGGCTCCAGCTCGTCGATGCCGTGCTTGACGTGGTCCTTGCCCGTGCCCACGTGGATGCCGTGGGTCTCCCACAGGAACGTGGGGGCTTCGCTCATGGGGGCATGATCGAAACAAACCCCCGGTGTGTCAAGACTCAAGCGGGCGCCGGCCCGGCCTGGCCCGGAGCGTCGAGGTCCATTTCCAGGTAGACCGCGCCGGGGATGGGGTTGAAGCGGTAGGGCGGGATGTCCCGAAAGCCCAGCGAACGGTACAGGCCCAGCGCTTCCCTCATGGTGTCGATGGTGTCCAGGCGCAGGAGCCGGTAGCCGGTGGCGCGGGCTTCGGCCAGCAGGCGCTCGGCCAGGCGGCGCCCCAACCCCCGCCCCCGGAAGGCGGGCGGGATGTACATCCGCTTCATCTCCCCTGCCTCCCCTTCCAGGGGTCGCAAGGCTACGCAGCCGGCCGGCTCGGCCCGGCTTCCCGGTCCCGATCGGGTGTACGCCAGCAGCAGCCGACCCCGCGGCGGAGCGTATTCGCCCGGCAGGCCGGCCAGCTCCTCGACGAAGCCCTGGAAGCCCAAGGAGAAGCCCAGCGAGTCCGCGTACTCCCGGAACAGGGAGCGCGCGGTCTCCAGCTCGGCCGCGGCCGGAGCGGGGCCCAGAGAAATGATGTCGAACATGCTATGGAAAGGCGCGGCCCCGCCTGGGGCCGCGCCCAATCGGGTTCCTTTTGATTAGAACGCGCGGCCGAACATGATCAGGAAGTGCGGGAGGATCGGGAACATGGTGCTGACATCGAACACGTCACCCTCGACCACCGGCAGCATGTACACCGCGCCCAGCTCGATGGCGAAGCGGGTCCTGTTTTTCTTGCCGAACAGGGCGTTGTAGCCGACGGCCGCCTTGGGCTTCAGCAGGCCGATCGGCGCCATGCCGGAGCTTTCGCCGATGGCGAAGGCGGTGACGTAGCTCACCCCGCCCATCAGGAACATGCTGCTGTCCAGTTCCCCGAAGTAGAAGCGCACGCAGGCCCCGGGCTCCACGGTGCCGATCATGTTGCCGCCATAACCCAGGAACAGGCCGCGCAGCTCCACGCCCAACCCGACCGGTCCCAGGAAAAACTCCGCGCCGACGCCCATCGGGGCGATGATGCTGCCGAAAAGCTCGAAGGATACCGCCGCGGTCGGTTTTTTCTCCTCCTGGGCAAAGGCCAGCCCGGCCAGCAGGGCCAGCAGCAGGACTACCACTACGATTCGTTTCATGCGTAATTCCTCCTACATTGTGATAGGTAACAATGTATACCTTCGGAGAAAAATCGCAATGAATCGCGAAAAAAACTACGATTGGGCCGCCGGCCGATTCCCGGAGACCAGGCGTCCGAACAGCCAGGACACGACCAGGAACGACGCGCCACCCAACAGGAACACCGCCCAGAACCCGGCCACGGCGGACAACAGCCCCCCCACTAGGCCGCCCAGCGCCCAGGCGGCGGAGCGCACGCTGCCGGCCAGCCCAAAAGCCAGACCGCGCCGGCCGGGATCGGCCCTCCTCGCCAGCAGGACATTGAGCAGGCTGTCCGCGCCGCCGGAGAAAAAATCCGCGCTCATGCGCAGGGGGATCAGCAGGGCGATGGAGCGGGCGGCGGCCAGCGCCGCGGTGAACGCCCCAGCCGCCAGGGCACTGACCCTGCCCAACCGGGAGAAGCCGCCGCGGTCCGCCAGGCGGCCGAACACGATGCCGGCCAGCACCACGGACAGCCCGGCGGCCGCGTTGACCAGCCCGGTCTGGGTGGCCAGGCCCAGGGAAGAAACGGCGATCTCCTGCACCAGCAGCGGGTACTGCGGCGTGGCCAGGTACCGGGCGAAGCCTCCCAGGGCGATCAGGCCGACCACGGGCAGGAAAGGGGCCACGGCGGTGCGCAGGCCGGCCAGGCGCAGGGGCAGGCGCGCAGGCCGGGAGGCCGGCCGCGGCGGCCGCTGGAACTCCTCGCGCACGAACAGCAGGGTGACCAGGAAGGAGGCCAGCAGGCTCAGCGCGGAAATGGTGAAGCTCAGCCGGTAGCCGAAGCGGTCCGCGCACAGGCCGCCGAGCAGCGGCGCGAGAGTGTCCCCCGCAAACACCGCGGAGTTCATGATGCCGACGGCCAGGCCAATGCGCTTTTCCGGGGTGTTGGAGACCACCAGGGTCAGGTTGGCCGTGATGGTGCCCGTGAACACGCCCTGCAGCACGCGGAAGACCATGAGCATTCCGGGTGTGCGGGCCAGGCCCATGCCGGCCAGCACCACGGCGCCGGCCAGGCTGGCCCGCAGGCTCATGGGCCTGCGCCCGTAGCGGTCGGCCAGGGCCCCCCAGATCGGGGCCGCGATGGCCAGCGGGATCCCGGAGCCCGCGGCGAACAATCCGGTCCAGACCCGCAGCGCCCCGCGCCCGGTGACCCCCAGCTCCTGGAAGTAGAACGGCACGAAGGGCAGGGCGAAGCTGAACCCGATCAGGGAGAGGAACTGGGCGATCCACAGGAAGGTCAGGTTGCGCTTCCAGTCAACCACGGTCCAGCCTCGCTTCGGCCCAGGCGGCCGCCTGCCGCACCGCCCCGACCGGGTCCTGGCGGCGAGCGCGCACCGCCTCCAGCACCGCCGGGTCCCCGCGCCGGCCGGCGGCCAGCAGGCCGTTGCGCAGCAGCGCGGCCGGCCGGATCCAGGCCAGGCCCAGGGCCGTGCCCCGGAACATCTCCCGCACCCCCTCCTCGCCGCCGGAGAGCAGGCGGCCGAGCGGCACGCTCGGCCCGATCTCTCCCCGCTGGATCGCGGTCTGCAAACGCAGGCCGCGGTTGTGGGGGCAGGCGTCCTGGCAGCTCTGGCAGCCGTACAGCCGGAAGCCCCAGGCCTCGCGGGCCTCCGGCGGCCAGGCAGCCAGGCGCGTGGAAAGCGAGGGCAGGCAGCGCTCCGGATCCACCACGCCGGGGGCCGTGATGGCCCCGACCGGGCAGGCCGGGATGCAGGCGCGGCACCGCCCGCACCCGCCCCCCGCCTGCAGGCCGCCAGGCAGGGGCGGATCGGAAGGCTGCTCCAGCGCGGAGGCCGGCACCCGGGAGGCGGGCAGGAAGGCCCCGGCGATCAGGAAGGCCGAACCCAGCTCCGGCGCGATGACCAGGCTGTGGGAGCCGAGAAAGCCCAGGCCGCAGGCGGCTGCCAGGGGCTTCTCGGGAAGGCGGGAGTTGGAGAACAGGCGCGGCGCTGCGGGCTCGGCGTGTCCTGCGGGTCCGTCGTCCTTGTTGACCATCGCCGCGGCGATGACCCTCTTCAGCCGGACCACCGCCTCGCGGTAGTAGTTGCGGCGGGCGAAGGGGGCCACCAGGGCGTGCGGGTCACCGGGAGCCGAAAGGTCGTTGGGCTCCTCCCGATGACAGGAGAGGGCGGCCAGCAGGTACAGGCCGTCGCCCAGCGCCGCCAGCACGGGATGCTCGCGCACGGAAGGCGGCAGGTCCGCGGCCCGCAGCCACCGCACGCGCTGGAAGCCCTGGCCCATCGCGGCGGCGGCCAGCTGCCCGCGCCAGCCCCCAGCCGATGTGCTCAAGCCAGGCGCCGCCGCAGCCAGTCCAGGATCACCGCCAGCACCTGCTCCCGCTCCGGCTCGTTGAGGATTTCGTGCCGCAGGCCGGGGAAGATCTTCAGGGTCTTGTCCTGGCTGGAGGCGCCCCGGAAAAACGCCTCCGAGGCCTTGGGCGAGATGGTCCGGTCCTCCGCGCCGTGTAGAACCAGCAGCGGGAGGTTGAGGTTCGCCAGGCCGGAGAGGACCTCGCGGATGCCCAGGAGCTGCTGGTAGCCGGTGCGGGCCCGCATCTTGCCTTTGTAGTAGAGGGGATCCTCCTCCAGGGCCCGGATGACCTGGGGGTCGCGGCTCAGCTCGCGGTACTCGAACCTCTGGGCCGGCAGCAGGGGCAGCAGGCGGTTCATCAGCCGGGAAACGCGCAGCAGCAGCGGGGAGATGTACTCCGGGATCTCCACGGCGGCCCCGGTGGTGAGCAGGCCGGCCAGACCCTCCGGGTGGCGCAGGGCGTACAGCGGAGCCAGGATGCCCCCCATGCTGTGGCCCAGCAGGAACAGGGGCGCCCCGGGAAGGACCCTCTGGATCACGGCGGCCAGGCTGGCCACGTCGCAGACCGCGGACTCCAGGCTGTCCAGGTCGGCCAGGGCCCCGGGGCGCGCGCTGGCCCCGAAGCCGCGGATGTCGGGCGCGTACACCGCGAAGCCGGCTTCGCCCAGGCGGTCCATCACCCATTGGTAGCGGCCGGAGTGCTCCGCATACCCATGCAGGAGCAGGACGACCCCGGCGGGGCGGGCCGGAACCTGGAAGCGGTAGAACAGGCTCCGTCCGTCGCTGCCCTCGTAGGTTCCTTCGTTGCTCTTCATGGCATCCTCCCGGGCGGCGGGCCCGCCAGCGGCAGCCCCTGCAGGGGCGACCCCAGGTCGATGTACAGGCTGGGCTGGCCCTCCGCGTTCACGGCCAGGCCCACGCTCAAGTCCAGCGGCAGGCCGGTCCAGACGGCCAGCGCCTTCAGCTCCCAGTGCAGCTCCAGCCCGGCGGCGGCCTGCCACTGCCCCAGGTCGCTCAAGGCCGCGCCGGCGAAAGGCACCAGGTACACATCCTGAAGGTAAGAATGGCGGGTTCCAGCTCCCCGCCCGAATTTGAAGCAGGCGAAGGAAAAAATCAAGGTTCCCCGCCGCGGCCGATCCCCCCTGCACCGCCGCGGTGTTGCCCCGCAGGCCGGCCAGCCCGCTCTGCCCCCCATCGAGGTGCTGGAAGCCCTCCAACGCCGCGCGCAGCGCGCCGAAACGGAAGGAGTGCTCGAAGGTCAGCCCGGCTTCCAGCCGGGCCTGGTTTTCCGGGAGCCCCCCACTCGACCCGCTCCAGCCAGAAGCCCGCCCGCCAGTCCAGGGTGTCCAAGGGCCAGCCCAGGCTTCCGGCCAGGAAGGGCTCCAGGGCCCGTCCGGGCAAGCCCGGGCCGCCGTACAGGTATCCCGCCAGGCCGAGCTCCAGGCTGCGGGAGAGCGGGGTCAGGCGGTGAAAGACAGGCGCCCGCACGGCAGCCCCCAGCCAGCCTTGCGGCCGCGAGCTGGCCGCCAGGCTCCAGGCCAGGGGCGGGGTGAGCAGCTCCAGTGCCGCTTCGGCGGCCGGCGCGCCGCTGGCCAGGTCCACCAGGCCGGTGACCGACCAGGCCAGGTCGCCCAGCGCGGAGCGCCCGAACAGCGCCGCCCCGGCCAGGTAACTGGACCCCGCGGTGTCCGCGGCCAGCACGGGCGCCAGGACGCGGGGAGCGAGGGTCAACAGGTTCCGGGCGTAGCCGCCGGGGCGGAAGTCCGCTTCTCCAGCGGCAGGCGCCGGAGCGGGGCCCGCCCCGGCCTCCCGGTCAGCCGGGGCCTCCGCGGCAACGGGCTGCGGCGGCGCGTTGTACAGGGCGTACCCCCCCGGATTCAAGCCCACGTACCACAGCCGCCCGGTGGCGGCATCCAGCGCCGGGGAGGCCGCGTACGGCGTCGAGGTCAACCGGGTCAGCCCGCTACCTTGCGGATCCCAGCCGTAGACGGCATGCCGGCCGTCGTAGTTGGCCGTGAAGCTCAAGCGGCCCCCGGTGAAATCCAGGCCTCCGGCCTCATAGCGACTCGGCAGCACGGCGGAAAGCCGCAGGGTGAGCGGATCCACTTCGTACACGCCGAAGTTCTCGCCGTCGCGCCGGGCGGACACGAACACCCTGCCCTCGCGGGCCAGGATTTCCCGGACCAGGTAGTCGGAAGTGACAAGCAGGCGGGGATTCTCCTCGCCCTCCGCGGGACGCCTCTTCCAGATCAGGATTTCCGAGCCGAAAACATCGCGGCGGTCGCGGGAGAACACCACGTCCCCGCCGGGCAGCACCTCGTAGGCGCGCAGGGGGGCGCGCAGCACGCGCCGGCGCCGCCCGCTGTCCGGATCCAGCTCGTACAGCACGGTGCCGGCGCCGAAGCCCAGCAGCTCCACGTTGGCCAGGCCCCGCTCCAGCTCCTGCAGGCCGAAGTACAACCGTCCCTCCCGCCACTTCAAGTCCGCGCTGATGGGCGAGGCGAAGCGGGCCAGGGTGCGCTCTCCCCCGGGGCCCAGCTCGCGCAGCTCGTGGCGCCAGGACTGGCGGAAGGGACCGGCCGGATGGGGCAGGGAGCGCAGGAACCAGATCCGGCCGTCCCCGGGCACCGGGGTGCCCATCCACCAGGCGGTCTGGCTGGCCGGGGGCATCGGGGCCACGGGCGCTTCCGGCGCCCGAGCGCCCGGCCGTATCCAGCCACTGCCTCCAGAGCGCCGCCGTGCGTTTGCCGAACTCGCGGCGGGCGCTGCGGTCCAGTCCGGCCAGCGGCAGCAGGGGCGTCAGGTAGGACAGGGCCGAGCCCGCGCTGCGCTGAAGGAAACGCGTCACGGCTTCCTGTCCGTAAGCGCGGGCCAGGTAATCCACGAACTGTCCCCCGAACAGGTACGGGGCTTCGCCGCCGGGAAAGGCGGGAGGAACGAAGGTGGCCTGCGGCAGTCCCGGCGGGCGCCCGGCCTGCAGGCACACTTCCAGGTAGGCATCGTAGAATCCCGAGTTCAACCTGCCCTGGTACGGGCCGGCGGCGGATTCGGCGTGCACCGCCAGGCCCTCGACCAGCCAGGCGGGGCTGAAGACCCCCGGCGCCCAGGCGTCGCCGAAGGCCCAGGCCAGGGCGCCGGGGAGGCCGGAAGCGGCCGTCAGGTGCAGCCAGTGCACGTATTCGTGCACGCCCACCAGGCTCCACCAGCTCGGAGCGAAGCCCAGGTCCGGATCCGATGGGGGGTACAGGTACAGGTGCAGGCGGCGATAGGCCGGGTCGGCAAAACCATTGGACTGGGTGCCCGCGTCCGCCAGGACCACCGACAGGCGGCGCCTCCCGGCCGCTCCCACCAGGGCCGTCGCGTACCCCTTCCACCGCTCCAGCTCCCGCAACGCCTGCCAGGCCGCCTGTTCCCGTCCCGACGGATAGAAGAGGGTGAAGGACGGGCTTTGCAGGCTCCTCCAAAGCGCCGCCGCGGGCAGACTGGCCAGCAGAAAAAGGAGGACTGCCAACAGCAAGCCGGGCAGGATGTGACGCCGCATGCCAGCCCATGATAGCGCAATCCACGGACCTCCTCCAGCGGATTGACAGGCAATGACGGATTCCGTACCCTGTCCCCATGCCAGACGGGAAGGCCGACGGACCGCCGGCCCGGCCGCCGCTTCCGCCCGGGAGCAAGGAAAAAAGCAGGGCCTCCGGCGGGACGTTCCGGAAACTGGCCGAGTTCTTCTCCAGCCCCGACCCGGAAAAGGAGAAGCGCCGGGAGCTGAAGGGCGTGGCCCGTTCCCTGCGCAAGATCAACAACCGGCTCTACAACCCGAAAAGCGACCAGGTCCTGCCGGGCCTGGCCAAGCTGTTCTACGAGTTCTACAAGGCCCTGGGCCCGGCCCAGACCCTGCTGGCCCACGCCAAGAGCTCCGCCGTGCTGCGCTCCATCCTCATCGAGAACAGCCTGTCCCCGGAGCAGGCCGCCCTGCGGGAGCGCCTCAACGAGCAGTCCATCCGCACCCGGTTGAGTCAGGGCATGGGCCAGTCCACGGTCGAGGAGATCAAGAACGACCTCAAGACCTTCGCCGCCATCTTCGACGCCGCCCGCGCCCGGCAGGTCAACGAGCAGTACCGCTCCATGGCCATCCTGCTGGCCCTGGTGCATTTCGACTATTTCATGCTGCTGCGCAAGTTCGATCCCGCGCTGCGGGAGGGGGACTACGCCGGCAACCCGCGCTTCGAGGCCATCAACGCCCAGTACATCGAGGGCGAGCTGAAGGACTTCCTGGAAATCCTGCCCGCCTTCGACCCGATGGAGGATTGGGCCAGCCTGTGGCAGACCCTCAAGTCCTACCGCGGCGCCGACCCGGTGGCCACGGACGCCTGGCGGAAGCTGCTGGGCGTGATCCGGCGCCTGAAGCGCTCCGGGGAGCTGGAGATGGTGGCCCAGCTCATCACCGCCAACCCGTTCTTCCGTCCCACCGCCCGCACCTACCGGGACAACATCGCGGAGGAGTACCTCACCAAGCTGCGGGCGGAAACCGAAACCACGCTGCAGAAGGTGGCCAAGGAAAAGCGCGCCCAGAACATCGAGAGCCTGACCCGCCAGGTGTTCGGAGGGGTCCTGGTCAACCGCCTGGCCAACTACACCGAGGAGGCCAACGCCCAGTTCGCCAAGAAGCTGGCCACCGGCTACGCCTTCGTCGCCCCCCTGAACTACCTGCACGCCTTCCTGCTGGATTTCGTGCAGAAGGAGCTGTCCGGCTCCTTCGACTCCCTGCTGGTCCGCGGCAAGTGGTCCGACACCGCCATGGCCCAGATGCTCTCCGACGGCTATCACGAGCTGCAGACCATCGGCGAGAGCCTGGAACAGTTCGACGGCGAGCTGAACCCGGACAGCGAGCTGGGGCGCAAGCTGACCAGCATCGCCGCGCGGGCGGACAAGGACCGCCAGCGGGCCTACATGGCCCGCCGCCTGATGAACAAGGTCAACGAGCAGGCCCGCGACCTGCTGCTGCGCTCCTGCCAGCATTGCGTGACCATCGGCAAGCTGCTCAAGAACGTGGTCGACGACGTGGCCAGGGGCAAACCGCAGCTGGTGCTGAACTGGAGCGAGCTGGTGGCCCGCGGCCCGCGCTCCCTGCGGGAGCAGCTGATCGCCCAGTACAAGAAGCTGTACTACTTCGTCCAGCTGCTGAAGCTCTACATCTGATGGAGAGCGCTTTCCTGGTGGCCGCCGAGCTGCCCGCGGGCCGGGGGGCGGCCCGCGCTCCCTGGGGCGCGGCGGAGTCCCTGGAAGAGCTGGCCCAGCTGGCCCGCACCGCCGGCATCGGCGTGGCGGGACGCCTGCGGCAGCGCCTGGCCCAGGCCAACCCCTTCACCTACGTGGGCAAGGGCAAGCTGGCCGAGCTCGCCCTGGAGGCCCGCGCCGCGGGCGCCGGAGCCCTGATCTTCGACGACGAGCTCACCCCGGCCCAGGCCCGCAACATCGAGCGGGAGCTGGGGGACGGCCTGAAGGTGCTGGACCGCACCGGCCTGATCCTGGACATCTTCGCCCAGCACGCCCGCACCCGCGAGGGGCAGATCCAGGTGGAGCTGGCCCAGTACTCCTACCTGCTGCCCCGTCTGACGGGCCTGTGGACGCACCTGATCCGGCAGGGCGGCGGCCGGGCCGCCGGCGGCTACGGGGTGGGCCTGCGGGGCCCCGGCGAGACCCAGCTGGAGACCGACCGGCGCCGCATCCGCGCGCGCATGGACGGCCTGCGCCGCCAGCTGGAGGAGGTGCGCCGCAGCCGCGCGGTGCACTACCGCCACCGCCAGCGCCGCGAGCTGTTCACCGCCGTGCTGGTCGGCTACACCAATGCCGGGAAGAGCTCCCTGCTGAACGCCCTTTGCCGCTCGCAGGGGGTGGTCAGCGAGGACGGCGGCCCGCCGCTGGCCTACGCGGCCGATCAGCTCTTCGCCACCCTGGACCCCACCACCCGGCGCCTCGCCCTGCCTTCCGGCTCGCGGATGCTGCTCACCGACACGGTGGGCTTCATCCGCAAGCTGCCCACCCAGCTGGTGGCCGCCTTCCGGGCCACCCTGGAAGGCGTGCAGGAAGCCGACCTGCTGGTGCACGTGGCCGACGCCTCCCACCCCCAGGTGCTCGCCCAGGTGGAAACGGTGCGGCAGGTGCTGGCGGAGCTGGGGGTGGCGGACAAACCGACGCTGCTGGTCTGGAACAAGAGCGACGCGCTTGCCGAAGGCGCGGCTCCGCCGGCCGAAGGTCTGGCGGTGAGCGCCCTGACCGGGGAAGGCCTGCCCGGCCTGCTGGAGGCTGTGGAGCAGGCGGTCCGGGAGCGCCTGGTGCCCGTGCGCGTCGAGCTGCCCTACGAGCAAGGCGCCCTGGCCAGCCGCGTGTTCGCACAGGGTTCCGTGGACTGGTTCGAGCACGGGGAACGGGGCACGCGCCTGGCGGCCAGGGTGCCCGCGGCGCTGGCCGCGGCCCTCTCGCCCTATTCCACCTCGAAGCGCTGACCGCGGTCGTGCTACAATACGGCCCATGAGGGAGGCCTCCCGTCGGGAGCACCCTCCGATCCGGCTCAGCAGCCTGCTGGTGCTGAGCGGCTCGGCGGCCGCCGTCGCTTCGGCTCTGCTTTTCGTGATCCTCTGGGCGCTGCTCACCGCGGCCGCATTGCGCCGGGAGACCGCGGCCCTGCAGGAGCAGTCGATCCAGGACAGCCGGGAGCTGATCCGCGGCCAGGCCGAGCAGGCCGTCGCCTTCATCCAATCCAGCAGGACCTCCACCCAAGCGCGCCTGAAAGCGCTGGTCCGTGACCGGGTCTACGAAGCCCACGCCGTGGCAGAGCACCTCTTCCGGAAGTACAGCCCCCTCCTGACGCAGCAGGAGGTCGGGGCGGCCGTCAAGGAGGCCCTGCGCCCGGTGCGCTTCGACAATGGGCGGGGGTATTTCTTCGCCATCCGCCTGGACGGCACGGAGGAGCTTTTCGCCGATCGCCCGGACCTGGAGGGGCACAACCTGCAAGAGGTGCAGGACAGCGAGGGTCGTTTCGTGGTGCGGGAAATGCTGCGCATCGCCCGGCGGCATTCGGAAGGCTTCTACACCTACACCTGGAGCAAACCCGGCCGGCAGGGGCGGGGCTATCCCAAGTTGGCCTTCGTGAAGCTGTTCGAGCCCCTGGGCTGGGTGATCGGCACCGGCGAATACCTGGACGATTTCGAGCGGGACGTCCAGCAGGAGATCCTCACCTACCTGGAGACGATCCGTTTCGCCAACGACGGGTACATCTTCGCCGGGCGCTGGGACGGGGTGTCGCTGAGCGGCCCCGCCAAGGGCCAGAACATGATCCAGACCACGGACAGCCAGGGAGTCCAGGTCGTCCGTGAGCTGATCCGCGCCGCCCGCTCCGGGGGCGGCTACGTGCAGTACGTCATGCCGCCGCTGGAAGGCCAGCGGGAGCTTCCCAAGCTGAGCTACAGCCTGCCGATTCCGGACCTGGAGTGGTACGTGGGCGCCGGGATCTACCTGGAGGATCTGGAGAAGCGGGTGAGCGAACGCCGGCAGGACTTCCTGCGGTCGGTATCCCGCCAGTCGCGCCGCCTGGCCGTCACCCTGCTGGTGGTCATGGCCGGGGTGATCGCCTCGGCCCTGCTGCTGGCCCACGGAGTCCGCAGGGAGCTGGCGGGGCTGGCCGGCTTGCTCTCCCGCGCCGCCACCCACGCCGATGCCATCGAGGAGTCCCGCCTGCGCTTCCTGGAGTTCCGCGGCCTGGCCGCTTCAGCCAATGACATGCTGGCTCAGCGCGCTGCCGCCGAGGCTGGGCGGGTGCGCCTGGCCACCGCCATCGAGCAGAGCCAGGACATCCTGATGGTCACCGACGAGCGGACCGTGATCGAGTACGTCAACCCGGTGTTCGAGAGCGTCACCGGCTACAGCCGCCAGGAAGCCATCGGGCGGACGCCGGATTTCCTGGACAGCCACCTGCAGGACCCTTCCTACTACGAGCAGATGCACCGCACCATCCGTTCCGGCCAGGTCTGGCGGGGCACCTTCACCAACCGCAGGAAGGACTCAAGCCTGTTCGAGCAGCAGACCACCATCTGCCCCGTGCGCGACGGGGAGGGGCGGATCGTGAACTACGTGGCCCTCATGCGCGATATCACCGAGCAGGTCCGCCTGGAGCGGCAGCTGGCCCAGGCCCAGAAAATGGAGGCTGTCGGGCAGCTGGCCGGCGGGATCGCCCACGACTTCAACAACCTGCTGCAGGTGATCCAGGGTTTCGCCACCCTGGCGGCGGAGAACACCCGGCCCGGGGAGCCCAACCGGGAGCACCTGGGGGAAGTGCTTTCGGCCGTGAACCGGGCGGCGGAGCTGGTCCGGCGGCTGCTGGCCTTCAGCCGCCGGGAGGCTTTCCGCCCCGCGGTGCTGGACCTGAACGCCCTGATCGCGGAGGCCGGACGCCTGCTCCGGCGCCTGATCGGCGAGCACCTGGAGCTGGACATCCGTCCCGCCGCCGGCCTGCGGCCGGTGTTGGCCGACGCCGGCCAGCTGGAACAGGTGCTGATCAACCTCTGCGTCAACGCCCGGGACGCCATGCCCTCCGGCGGGCGGATCGGCCTGTCCACGCGCAACGCCGACCTGGACGCCCGCTTCTGCGCCGCCAATCCCTGGGCCCGGGAAGGACAGTACGCCTGCCTGGAGGTGGCCGACACGGGCACCGGCATCGCCCCGGAGCATCGGGAGCATATCTTCGAGCCGTTCTTCACCACCAAGGGTCCCGGGCGGGGCACCGGCCTGGGATTAGCCACCGTCTACGGAATCGTGCGCCAGCACTCCGGGTTGATCCAGGTGGAGAGCGAGGCGGGGCGGGGCACGGTGATCAGCGTCTACCTGCCGGTGACCGGGCAGAGGCCGGAGGCTCCGTCCGCCGCCGCCGGCCCGCGCGCCCCGCAGGGGGAGGGGGAAACGGTGCTGCTGGCCGAGGACGACGAACAGGTGCGCAGGCTGGCGGTGGAGGTGCTTACGCGCGCCGGCTACCGGGTGCGGGTGGCCCGCGACGGGGAGGAAGCCGAGGCCCGCTTTCTGGAAGCCCCCGGGGAGGTGCGCCTGGCGGTGCTGGATGTGGTGATGCCCAAGCGCGGCGGCAGGGAGGTGGCCGAGCGCCTGCGGCGCGTGCGCCCCGACCTGCCGGTCCTGTTCGCCTCCGGCTACAGCCCGGAGCAGCTTCCCGAGTCCCTCGCCCCGGGGCAGCTGGTGTTGAACAAGCCGTACCGCCCGGAGGAGCTGCTGGCCCGGGTGCGCCGGCTGCTGGACAAACCCGCCTAGATCAGGCGGCCAGCTCCTGCTCCCGCAGAATCTCCCCCTGCACGCTGATCTCCAGCCACTTGACCGGGATCTTGCGCTTGGCGGCGCCGGCCGCCTGCAGGGCCAGCTGCAGCAGCCCGCGGCAGCAGGGCACCTCCATGGTGAGGACCGTGAGGGAGCGGATCCCCGCGAAGTCGATCAGCGCGGTGAGCTTGTCCAGGTAGACATCCTGCTGGCCGTCCAGCTTGGGGCAGGCGATGGCCAGGCTGCGCCCGGCCAGGAAGCGCCGGTGGAAATCCCCGAAGGCGTAGGCCACGCAGTCGGCGGAGAGCAGCACGTCGGCCTGGCGGAAGGCCGGACCGTTGGGCGGGATCAGGTGCAGCTGCACGGGCCAGTGGGCCAGCTCCGATGCCAGCGGCGCCGCGCCCTCGTGCGCAGGCCCGTGCGCGTGCCCGTGCTCGTGCGCCTGCGCTTGCCCGTGCTCGTGCCCGTGCGCGTGGGGGCGCAGTTCCCGAGCCTGGGAGCCCGGGCAGCCGCGGTGCTGCTCGGCCAGCGGCGCCTCCTCCGCCACCGCGATGCCCTGCTCGCGCAGGTACGCCCTGGCCTCCGCGAGGTACCCGCTCTCCCCGTGCGATGCCAGGTGCTGCAGGTGGGCGCGGATGGTGTTGTCCCCCGCCTTGACGATGTTTTCCATGACCTGCCGCTCGTCGTACGGCTGGGCTTCGCGCTCCTCGATGGCGATGGCCCCCACCGGGCACTCGCCGATGCAGGCTCCCAGCCCGTCGCAGAACAGGTCGCTCACCAGGCGGGCCTTCCCGTCGATCATCTGCAGCGCCCCTTCGGGGCAGTTGGGGATGCAGTTCCCGCAGCCGTTGCACAGCCCGGCGTCGATATGGATGATTTTCCGTTTCATGGTCTTCGCACCTCCGCCCCCTCAATATCGCCTGTCGCGGCCCGCGCCGCCTTGACCTGGGTCAAGGATTTCCCGATTATTTTTCCGTGGACCTCCAGGCCCTGTTGGCCGGCGCCGAGTTCTTCCGGGGCATCTCCGAGCGCAGCCTGCGCTCCCTGGCCGCCGCCTGCATTCCCAAGCGCGTGGACCGGCAGGTGCTGCTGTTCCGCGAAGGCCAGGAAGGGGATTCCCTGTACATCCTGGCCGAGGGGATCGTGCAGCTGTTCAAGAGCGCGGAGGACGGCCGGGAAGTGGTCTTGCGGACACTGCAGGCGGGGGAGATGTTCGGCGAGGTGGTCCTGTTCGAGAGCGGTCGCTACCCGGCCAGCGCGATCACCCTGGCCCCTTCAGTCCTGCTGCGCCTCACCCGGCTGCAGCTGGACTGCCTGCTGGCCGAAGGCGAGTTCCGCGTCGACTTCATTGCCATGCTGATGCGCAAGCAGCGCTACCTGGCGGAGCGCATCCTGTATCTCACCACCCGGGACGTGGAGGACCGCTTCTTCGACTTCCTGGCCGAACAGTACGGCCGCCGCGAGAGCTACGACATCCCGCTGGCCAAGAAGCAGGTGGCCGCGGCCATCGGCACGATCCCGGAGACCTTCTCCCGCCTGCTGCTGCGCCTCAAGGAGGAGGGCATCGGCAGCTGGGAAGGCGAGCGGCTCTCGCTGGCCCCCGGCTTCTGGCGGCGCCGCGGGCGCAAGGACCTATGAGGGCCTGAAGTCCGGCAGGCTCGCCCCGAAATAGGCGGCGGCATTGCGCCAGCAAACGTCCTGGACGATGCCCCCCAGCAGGGGGAAATCCGCCGGCAGCAGCCCCGCCTCCACCTCGCCCCCCAGCAGCCTGCAGAGCAGGCGCCGGAAGTACTCGTGCCGCACGTAGGAAAGAAAGCTGCGGGAATCGGTCAGCATGCCCACGGAGGTCGAAAGCAGTCCGATGCCGCTGAGCGCCTCCAGCTGCCGGCTCATGCCGTCCAGTTGGTCGTTGAACCACCAGGCAGGGCCGAATTGGATCTTGCCGCGCACCGTCCCGTCCTGGAAGCAGCCGGCGAGCGAAGCGATCAACTCGTTGTCGCGGGGGTTGGAGACATAGAGGATCGTGCGCGCCAGCCGTCCCTGGCGGTCCAGGCGATCGAGAAACCTCACCAGGGAGTCGGCCAGCGGATAATCGCCTATGGCGTCCCCGCCGGCGTCGCTGCCCAGGGCGGCCAGCAGGCGCGAGGAGGCATTGCGCAGCGCGCCCAGGTGCAGCTGCTGGGTCCAGCCCGCCTCCGCGTCCAGCAGCGCCAACTCGTGCAGAACCGCGGACTTCAGCCGCAGAGCCTGCGTCGGGTCCAAAAGGCGGCCGCCGCGCAGCCGGCGGAAGGCGGCGCGTACTTCCCGTTCGCCGTACGGCTCGGCCCACGGCCTTTCCAGTCCGTAGTCCGACAACCGGCAGCCCTGCTGGTGGAAGAAACGATGCCGCAGAGCCAGGGCTTCCAGAAAGGCCGCGTAGCCGCGGATGGCCAAACCCGAGCGCTCCTCCAGCCGGTCGACCCAGGCATTGAACTCGCCGGGGCGCTCCACCCGCAGGGCCCGGTCCGGACGGAAGGTAGGCAGCACCTGCACCGGCAGCGTCCCGCGCCGGAACTCCCGCCCCAGGAGCTGGTGGGGCTCCAGGGAATCGGTCGGATCGTCGGTGGTGCAAAGCACGCGGACCCGGAAGCCCTCCAGCAGGCCGCGGGCGCTGAAGCGCGCCTCCGGCAGCAGCTCGTTGCAGCGCTGCCAAATCCCCGCCGCCGTATCCGGGCCCAGCAGCCGGTCGCTGATGCCGAAGGGATCCTTCAGCTCCATGTGCGTCCAATGGTAGATGGGATTGCGCACCGCATACGGCACCGCCGCCGCCCAGGCGGCGAACCTTTCCCAGTCCGGGGCCGCTCCGGTGATCAGGCGCTCGTCCACTCCCAGCGCCCGCAGGACCCGCCATTTGTAGTGGTCCCCGGCGAGCCAGAGGCGGGTCATGTTCTCGAAACGGCGATCCTCGGCGATCTCGGCGGCCGGCAGGTGACAGTGGTAGTCGAAGATGGGCAGGCCCGCGGCGTACTCGTGATACAACCTGCGGGAGCTCGGGGAGGGCAGCAGGAAATCCGGGTGCAGGAAAGTCTCCGGCATAAGCCTCAGACGTTGTCGACCAGGAAACCCCCGTCGACCGGGATGCAGACGCCGGTGACGAAGCCGGAGGCCCGCGGGCTGGCCAGGAACAGCAGGGCCCCGGCCAGCTCCGCCGCTTCCCCGAAGCGGCCGAAGGGGGTGCGGGCGATGATCGTCCGCCCCCGCGCGGTCAGCTCGCCGGTTTCCTGATCCACCAGCAGGGCCCGGTTCTGCTTGCCCAGGAAGAAGCCGGGAGCCAGGGCGTTGACCCGGATGCCGTGCGGGGCCAGCTCCTTGGCCGCCGCCTGGGTCAGGTTGAGCACGCCGGCCTTGGCCGCGTCGTAGCCCCAGACCCCGGAAAGCGGCACATAGGAGGCCATGGAGGCGATGTTGACGATCGTGCCCTTCTGCTCCCGCTCGATCCAGCGGGCGGCGAAAACCTTGGTGGGCACCAGCAGGCCGGCCACCAGGTTCAGCTGCAGCACCTGCAGAAAACCGTCCGCCTCCTCCTCCAGCAACGGGCGCTTGCCGCGCGTTCCTCCCACCCCGTTGACCAGCAGGTTGGGCGGGCCCAACTCCGCCTCGGTGGCCGCGAGGGCCTCCCGGCAGGCCTCCTCCCGGCCCGCGTCCACTTCCCGGCCGTACAGCCTGGCGGAAGCCCCCGGGACGGAGGCTTGCAGCCGCCGGGCGGCTTCGTCGATGTGGCTGCCGTGAAGGCCCCACAGGGCTACCCTGGCCCCGGCCTGGAGCAGCGCTTCCGCCATCGCCCCGGCGATCACCCCGGCCCCGCCGGTGATCACCGCCACCGTGCCCTCCAGGCCGAACATTGACTCCAGATATCCGTCCACCAGCGTGCCTCTACCGCTTCCTGCCGATGCTGATGGTCCGGCGGTAGCTGGCTTCCAGGTGCTGCCGCATGGCCTGGAAGGCCTTCTCCTGGCTCTTCTCCCGGATGGCGCTCAGGATCGCCGAATGCTCCCGGAAAGCCTGGCGGTGGTCCTCGGGGGTGCGGGGGGCGTAGTGCAGGCTCTTGACGATGGCCTCCACGATCACCGGCACGATGCGCATGATGACCGGGTTCTGGGTGGCCCTGGCGATGCTGGAGTGGAACTCCTGCTCGACCCGCACCCAGTTGGCGTCGCGGGTGACGATGCCCTTCATCTCCTCCAGGAGGCGTTCCAGTTTCTGCACGTCGGCGGCCCGGGCGCGCTGGGCGGCCAGGCGGGCCACCCCGGGCTCGAGCAGGCGCCTGGCCTCGATCAGGGAGAGGGGCAGGTCGGGGTCGGCCAGGAAGTCCAGGCCCAGCGGGTCGCGGGACATGCCGGTGTTCTGGGCCACGAAGGTGCCCCTGCCGCGCACGATCTCGATGATGTTCTGCGACATCAGGCTCTGCACCGCCTCCCGGACGGTCGGCCGGCTGACCCCGAAGGACTTGGCCAGCTGCATCTCGTTGGGCAGCTTGTCGCCGGCCTTCAGCTGCTCGCTGCGGATCAGGGCTCTGATGTGGTTGGCCGCCTCGTGGGACAGCTTGTTCTGGCTGGAAAGCTTCTTGTACATAGCACCCTCAATCCATGAAGAAGCCGCCGTTGAGATCCAGGATCTCCCCGGTGATGTAGCCGGCCTCCCCTGAAACCAGGAAGGCCGCCGCCGCCGCCACCTCCTCGGGCTTTCCCAGGCGCCCCAGGGGGATGCCGCGCAGGACCTCGGACCGCTTCTCCGCGCTCCATTCCGCGCTCATGTCCGTCTCGATGGCGTGGGGGGCGATGGCGTTCACCGTGATGCCGTGGGCCGCCAGCTGCCGGGCCAGGGACTTGGTCAGGGCGTTGAGCGCGCCCTTCGAGGTGCCGTACGCCGGAGCCGCCGTGACGTCCCCGGTTTTGCCGGCCACGGAGGTGATGTTCAGGATCCGGCCGTAGCCGCGGGCGATCATCTGGGGAACCACGGCCCGGCAGCAGTGGAAGGTGCCGTTGACGTTGACTTCCAGCACGCGCTTCCAGGCCTCCGGAGTGAGATCCAGCAGCGTGCCCCGGGCGATGACCCCCGCGTTGTTGACCAGGATGTCCACTTTCCCCCAGGAGCGCACCGTTTCGGCCACGACCGCCTCCACCGCGGCCGGGTCGGTGATGTCGACCTGAAAACCGAGGGCCCGGCCGCCCGCCGCGCGGACCTCCTCCACGGCCGCCCCGGTTTCCCGAACGTCCAGCAGGGCCACTGCGGCCCCTTCCGCGGCCAGCCGCAGGGCGATGGCCCGGCCGATGCCGCGGGACGCCCCGGTTACCAGCGCGGTTCTTCCAGTCAACAGCATCGGCTCACCCTTTGCCGAAGATCAGGTTGGGCAGCCACAGGGCCAGCTGCGGCCAGAAGATGACCAGCACCACCACCAGCACGATCGCCAGCTGCAGCAGCCAGCTCTCCTTCATGAAATCCCAGATGCTGCACTGGAACACGCTGCAGATGATGTACAGCACCGCCCCCTCCGGCGGGGACAACAGCCCGAGGGTCAGGGTCAGCACCATGACGATCCCGAAGTGCACCAGGTCGATGTGCAGCTGCAGGGCCACGGGCACCAGGATCGGGGTCAGCATCAGGATCAGGACCGTGGAGTCCATGAAGGTGCCGGCCAGCAGCAGAAAGACGATGATCAGCAGCATGGCGATCCAGGGGATGCTGGATACCCCCACCATGAACTCGGCCAGCTGCTGGGGCAGTCTGATCCCAGATGATGCCGTAGCTGAAGATCGCCGAAAGGGCGATCAGCAGCATGACCATGCCGATGTCGACGACGGTGTTTTCCAGCGTCTTGATCAGCTTCTTCCAGGTGAACTGCCGGTAGACGACCGCGCCGACCACAATGGCATAGGCGCAGGCGAAAGCGCCTGCTTCGGACGGGGTGAACATGCCGAAGCGCAGGCCGACGATCAGGAGTGACCGGGAAAAGGAAGGCCCAGATGCAATCGACAAAGGTTGCGGCCATCTCCTTCAGGGAGGCCCGGTGCTCCCGTTCGGGGGGATAGCCCTTTTGCCTGGCGGCCAAGCCTACCGCGCCCATCAGGAATACCGTCATGAGAAGGCCGGGGATCATCCCCGCCGCAAACAGC
>CAVUYS010000064.1:0-6123 GCA_963745745.1 uncultured Spirochaetota bacterium
CCGGGGACCCGGCCAAGGCCTTCGGGTGGCTGGGCAAGACCGAGGTCAACGAGCGCTGGCAGAAGGCCATGGACAGGTATTTCGTGAAGAAAGATCCCTGATCCTCGGGCCGGAGGTCGTGCCGCTGGAGGAAGTCTTCCACCTCGCCTGAATCCGGGATTTTCGTCTGGTCTTGTTTTCGTTCGCCTTATTACTTGACCATTCAGGAGTGTGGAATATGGATGCGCTGCTGGAGCGACTCTATTCCATGCGGAAACAGGAAATCGAGGCCTGCGCGAAGCACCTGATGCTCGGGGGCGGGACCCGGCCGGCCCCGACCATCCTGCGCGGGCAGGGGGTCTGGCTGGAGGACATCCAGGGCAAGAAATACATCGACTGCACTTCGCAGAGCTGGGCGATGTACCTGGGCTTCGCCAACGCCGAGCTCAACCGCACGGTCAGCGAGCACGCCGAGCGGATCAGCCACGTGCACCAGGGCTTCGACACCCCCTCGCGCTTCGCCCTGGCCAGGAAGCTGTGCGAGCTGGCGCCGAAGAAGATCAACCGGGTTTCCTTCACCGTGGGCGGGGCTGCGGCCGTGGAAGGAGCGATGAAGATCGCCGTCAAGAACCGGGAGAATGCCCAGGAGTTCATCTGCCTGTACGACGCCTACCACGGCACCACGCTGGGCGTGCTGGGCTCCAACTGGGCCTCTACCCGGGCGACGGGCAAGTTCATCGGCGGGGCGCGCTTCAACCGGCTCACCCGGCAGTTCATCCGGGTGCCCAATCCGTACTGCTACCGCTGCCCTCTGGGGCTGGAGAAGGAATCCTGCGGCCTGATGTGCCTGAAGATCCTGCGCCTGACGATCGAGAAGGGGATCAACGGGCCGGTGGCCGGGATCCTCATGGAGCCGCTGCAGGCCAGCGGCGGGCCAGATCATCTTCCCCAAGGAGTACCACCAGGGGGTGCGGGGAATCTGCGACGAGTACGGCATTCCCCTGATCTGGGACGAGATCCAGACCTACTGCCGCATCGGCAGCTGGTTCGCCAGCGGGTACTACGGCGTGGAGCCGGACATGATCTGCCTGGGCAAGGGGCTGGGGGCGGGGTACCCGATCGCGGCCACGCTCATCAGCGACGAGCTGGAAGGCTTCTCCCCGGACACCGAGGAGCTGCACACCTTCGCCAACAACACCATTTCCCAGGTGGCGGCCCTCAAGCAGATCCAGATGCTGGAGAACGGCCTCCTGGACAACTGCAACCGGATGGGCAACTACCTGGGCGAGGAGCTGCGGAAGATGCAGAAGCGGTTCCCCCGCCTGGGCGACGTGCGCCAGGCCGGGCTGCACATCGGGGTGGAGCTGGTGAAGGATCCGCAGAGCAGGGAGGCGGACGAAAAGCTGCTCGCCCGGGTCCGCTCCTTCGCCATGGAGCACGGCGTGCTGTTCGGCGTCGGGCGGGATCCTGAAAAACGTCCTGAAGATCAAGCCGCCGTTCGTGATCAACCGGGCCGAGGCGGACATCGTGCTGAACGTCCTGGCCGAGGCGCTGGCGCTGCCGGACGCGGGCTGACAGTAGTCAGTAGCCGCCGAACTCGTACGCCGCTTCCAGCATGGCGCGGATGTTCTCGGCCGGCACGTTGGCCTGGATGTTGTGCACCTGGTTGAACACGTACCCGCCGCCGGGCTTGAAGATCGCGCATCCGCTCGCGGACATGCTCGCGGACCTCCTCCGGGCGTGCCGAAGGCAGCACCGACTGGGTGTCGCAGCCGCCGCCCCAGAAGACGATCCGGCCGCCGAAGCGGGCTTCAGCCGGCGGGGTCCATGCCCGCGGCCGAGGTCTGCACGGGGTTGAGGATGTCCACGCCCGCCTCGATCAGGTGGGGGATCAGGCTGGAGATGGAGCCGCAGCAGTGGAAGAAGGTCTTCATCTTCGTGTGCGGTGGATCCAGCCGCACAGCCTGGCGTAGTGGGGCTTGATCATCTCCGCCCATAGCTCGGGGCTGATGAACTCCCCGCGCTGGGTGCCGCTGTCGTCCGAGGCGATGCCCCAGGCGAAGCAGCGGTCGCCCGACCGCCTGGCTGCAGCCAGCTCGAGGCAGCTGATGGCGGCGTCCACGGACGCGGCCATCAGCTCGTGGCAGGTTTCCTTCTCGGTCAGCAGCATCATCATCCATTCGTCGGGCCTGCCCTGGGTCACGTTGCTGGAGCGGTCGGTGATCAGGCTCAGGCCCAGGAAGCAGACCCCGAAGCCCCAGCCCAGCAGGGCGTACTCCGTGTCCCGGTGCAGGCCTGCGGTGTAGTCGGCCAGCAGGCGCAGCGCTTCGTCGGGGATGTCGCTCTGGGGCCGGAACTTCGCCGGGTCGATCCGGCCGCCGCGGTTGAAGGAGGTGTCGTCGAAGTAGTAGCCTCCCTTGGGCATGCGGAAGGTGGTATCCGCGCCCGCTGGCGTCCAGCAGGATCCAGGTGCCGTCCGCGTCCTGGCGGATGGCCGTGCCGGGCGGGAAGAGCAGCGGCGTCCCGTCGAAGGCCGCGCGCGGAACCCAATCCCGATCGGGGCGAACGGCGGAGGCGATGCCGGACAGGTCCACCGGCAGCACGTCGGCGTGGAAGCGCCGCAGGACCTGCTCCTCGACCGCGGCGATCATGAAGCGCGGGTCCAGGACCCGGGTCGGGCCGCCGAGGCCCAGGAGCTCCTTGAGCCGGGCGTAGGCGGTGGCCGCGATCCCCGTGGCCTTCATGCCCCCCAGGTCGATGGGCACCCGGTCCGGCACCTGGAAGTTGACGGCTTTCTGCACCCTTTCGCGCGAGGTCATGGGCCGGCGATCCTTCAGAAATCCCGCACCAGCCGGCGGGCGGCTTCGGCGATGCGGCCGGGCTGGGGCACGTAGAGCTTCTCCAGCACGGGGGCGAAGGGCGCCGGGGTGTTGGGCGCGGCCACGCGGGTGATCGGGGCCAGCAGGCAATCGGGAGCGGCCTCCGCGATCTGGGCGGCGATCTCCGCTCCCACGCCGCCCTGCCGGGGGGACTCCTCCACCAGGACCACCCGTCCGGTCTTGCGCACCGAGGCCAGGATCAGCGGCAGGTCCAGGGGCCAGAGGCTGCGCGGGTCGATCACCTCGCAGGAAATCCCCTCCGCGCCAGCTGCTCGGCGGCCAGCAGGCAGTGGTGCATCATCAGCAGGTGCCCGATCAGGGTCACGTCCCGCCCTTCCCGGCGCACGACCCCCTGTGCCGATGGGCACGGTGAAGTCGCCGTCGGGGATTTCCGTGGAGGCGTCCATGCTGCCGGACTCCGCGCGCACGCCCTTGGAGCCGTACAGCAGCTTGTGCTCGAAGATCAGCACGGGGTCGTCGTCGCGCACCGCCGAGCGCAGCAGGCCCATGGCGTCGTAGGCGGTGGCCGGGGCCACGATCTTGATGCCCGGGCAGGACAGGAAATAGGTCTCCAGGTTCTGCGCGTGCTGGGCCCCGCGGCCGGTGACCCCCACCGGGGCGCGCATCACCAGCGGCAGCGTGAGCTTGCCGCCGGACATGTAGCGCAGCTTGGCGATGTTGTCCACGATCTGGTCCATGGCGCACAGCAGGAAGTCCCCGTACTGCACGTCGGCGATCGGGCGCATGCCCCATGGCCGCCGCCCCGCAGGCCACGCCGAAGATGGCCGCCTCCGAGATCGGGGTGTCGATCATGCGCTCGGGGAACTCCTTCTCCAGCCCCAGGGTCACGGTGAACGCCCCGCCCCAGCCGCCCGGGATGCCGATGTCCTCGCCGATGCAGAACACCCGCGGGTCGCGGGCCATCTCCCCGCGGATGGCCTCGCGCAGGGCTTCGACGATGCGACATCCTCATCGGGGCCCTCCATGGACACGAACAGGTCCTGTCCAGCGCCTCCGGGGCGGGCTCGGGGGCCTGCTGGGCGGCGCGGACGGCCGCCTCGATCTCCGCGGCCACTTCGGCCTCCAGGCGCTGCGTCCGGCGTGCCGGGTCAGCGATCCGCGTCCGCAGCAGCGCGCGCGGCGGCCGGGATCGGGTCGCGGGCGGCCCAGTGCTCCTTCTCCTCCTTGCTCATGTAGTTGCTCGGGTCGCGGCGGGAGTGGCCGGTGATGCGGTAGGTCTTCAGCTCCAGCAGGGTGGGCCCGCCGCCGGAGCGGGCCCGCTCGACCGCCTCGCGGGCGGCCTCGTACACGGCCAGCACGTCGTTGCCGTCGACGATGCGCCGGGCATGCCGTAGGCGCAGGCCCGCTCGGCGATGTTCTCCACCTTGCTGACCCTGGCATGGCGTCGAGGCCCCGTACAGGTTGTTCTCGCACGACGTACACGCACGGGCAGGTCCCAGAGCGCGGCCATGTTGAGCGCCTCGTGGAAGGCGCCCTCGTTGGTGGCCCCGTCGCCCATAAAGCACACGGCCACGCGCTTCTCCCCGCGCATCTTGAAGGCCAGGGCCATGCCGGTGGCGATCGGCAGGCCGCCGCCCACGATGGCGATGGCCGGCACCATGCCCTTGCGACAGGTCGCCCAGGTGCATGCGAGCCGCCCTTGCCCTTGCAGCAGCCCGTGCTCTTGCCGAACAGCTCGGCCATCATGGCGTCCAGCGGCAGGCCCTTGGCGATGGCGTGCCCGTGCGGGCGGTGCGTGGAGGTGATGACGTCGTCGCGGCTCGCAGGGCCGCGCACACGCCCACGGCGCAGGCCTCCTGGCCCTGGTACTGGTGGATCGTGCCGGGCATCATGCCTTCGAGGAACAGGAACTTGACCCGCTCCTCGAACTGGCGGATGACCAGCATCGTGCGGTACATGCCGGCGGCCCGTTCCGGCCCCAGCTCGCGGAGCATTTCCTGCGCGCTCCGCCGCCGCGGAGCCCGGCGCGTCCGCCGGCGCCTTGCTTTGTCTTGCTCATAGCTCCTCTTCCAGAACTCGCCTGATTTCGGCCAGGAAGGCCGCCCCCTGCGCCCCGTTGACCGCCCGGTGGTCGAAGCTCCCCGTGAGGATGAACGCCGAGCGGGCGCGGAAGCTCCCGTCCTCGGCCACCGCGATCTCCCGGCCATGCGCCCCGCGGCCGCGATGGCCACCTGGGGGGCGTTCAGCACGGCCGCGAACTCCTCCACGGGGTACATGCCCAGGTTGGTGAGCGTAAAGGTGCCGCCGGCGATGTCCGCGGCGGCCAGGCGGCCGCCTTGGCTTTTGCCGACCAGGGCGGCCAGCTCCCGGTCGATGGCCGCGATGTCCTTTGCTTGCGCCTGGCGGATCACCGGAACGTGCAGCTCCTCCCCGACGGCCACGCCAATCCCGACGTGGACCTGCGGCTGCAGGCGCAGCCGCTCCTCGGCGAAGGTGCCGTTGAGCCGGGGGTGGCGGGCCAGCGCCCGGGCGCAGGCCCAGGCCAGGACCGCGTCCACCGCCACCTTTTTCCCGTCGGGCGCGGGGGTGGGCCAGCCGCCAGGCCTGCAGCCGGTCGGCGCCGATGCGCACCTTCAGGTAATAGTGAGGGACCTGGCTCTTGGCGGCTGTGACCGCCCGGGCCACCGCGCGCTGGTGCGCCGACAAGGGCAGCTCCACGGGGCCGGCGGCGGTCGGCCGCCGCGGCAGCCGGAAGGGGCCAGGCGGAGGCTGGCACGCAGGTAGGCATCCAGGTCGGCGCGGGTGACCAGCCCCTGCGCCCCGGTGCCTCTGACCTGCGCCAGCTCCACCCCGTGCTTGCGCGCCAGGTTGCGCACCAGCGGCGTCGCCCGAACGCCTTCGACGGCGCTGCCCCGGCGCGGGCGGCGGGCGCAGGCGCGGTCAGGGAGGCCGTCGGCGGCCGGGCGCGGCGTCGGCCGGCGTCGCCCGCTTCCCGCTCGGGCACGCGCGGTCGGGGCGACGGCCCCCGCCTCGCCAGCCTCCCCGAGCACCGCGATCACCGTGCCCGCCGAAATCATGCTCTCCGGCTCCCCGGCCAGGCGCAGGACCGTGCCGGCGGCGAAGCTCTCCACCTCCATGGTGGTCTTGTCGTTCTCCACCTCGCACAGCGCCTGGCCCTTGGCCACCCGGTCCCCAACGGCCACCAGCCAGCGGATCAGCTTCACCTCGTCCGTGGTCTGGCTCAGGCGGGGCATGGGTATCTCAACGGACATGGAACGCTCCTCCCGCGCTCGCGCGCTGTCAG
>CAVUYS010000065.1:0-37297 GCA_963745745.1 uncultured Spirochaetota bacterium
GCCGAAGTCGCGCGCCATCCGCAGGAACTCCTCGGCAGGGAGGGGTTGGCTGTAGATATGCCCCTGGAAGGCGTCGCAGCCGGCCGAAAGCAGAAATTCCACCTGCTCCGGCCGCTCGACGCCCTCGGCCACGACGAAAAGCTGCAGCTCATGGGCTATGGCGATGATCGCCCGCACGATCTCCCGGTCGCGCTTCTGCCCGCCCAGACCGGCAATGAAGCTGCGGTCCAGCTTCAAGCCGTGCATGGGCAGGTCCTTCAACCGGGACAGCGACGAATAGCCGATCCCGAAATCGTCGATCACCAGCCGCACGCCGAGGTCCTTCAAGGCCTGGATGGTCGCCAGCGATTCGGTGGACTCCAGGAACAGCGATTCGGTGATCTCGAAGTGCAGCCGCTCCAGGGCGAAGCTCCTGCCCCGCAGGAGCTCCGCCACCTCCCGCGCGAAGTCCGGCTCGCGCAGCTGCCGCACGGAGAGATTCACGGAGATGAACAGCGGGCCCCGGCGCTCGGCGCTGGTCCGCTCCAGCAGCCGCAGGGCCTCCTGGATGACCCAACGGCCCAGCGGGATGATCAGGCCGGTTTCCTCGGCCAGGCCGATGAAGCGCAGCGGAGCCTGGCGGCCCCATTCCGGATGGTTCCAGCGCAGGAGCGCTTCGCCGCCGCTCAGCGCTCCGGATGCGGAGACGATCGGCTGATAGAACAGCTCGAACTGCCCGTCCCGGACGCCCCGGTGCAGGTGATCGATGACGCGCATCTTCTCCTCCGCCTGGGCCTGCAGCAGCGGGGTGAAGAAATGGTAGGTGTTGCCCCGCCGCTTGGCCTCGAACAGGGCGATATCGGCGTTGCGCATCAGGCTTTCCAGGGAGTCCGCATCCCGCGGGAACAGGGCGATGCCCACGCTCAGCCCGAGGTGCAGGTGCTGGCCCTCGATGGCGATCGGCTGGCGGACCTCCCGGATCAGCTTTTCGGCCACCACCGCCGCGTCGGTCTCCTGGCTCAGGGCGGTCAGCAGAACGGTGAACTCGTCCCCGCCGGGCCGGGACACGAAGTCGCTGGCGCGCACGCCGGAGCGGATCCGGCCGGCCACCTCCTGCAGCACCCGGTCGCCGACGTCGTGGCCCAGGCTGTCGTTGACGTCCTTGAAGTTGTCCAGATCGAGGAACATCAGCGCCCGGGTGGCGTCCCCCAGGCGCCGCGCCTGGGCCAGGCTTTCCTCCAGCCGATCGTAGAAGGCCTTCCGGTTGTGCAGGCCGGTGAGCGGGTCGAAAAAGGCCAGCTGCGACAGCTTCTCCCTGTCGCGGCGCTGCTGCTCCTGGTTGGCGGCCAGGGAGCGGACCATGCCGGTGACCCCCCGGGCCAGTTCCCCCAGCTCGTCCCCGCGTCCGGAGGCGACTTCCACGTCCAGCCGCCCCCCCGACACGCGCTGCACCGCCGCGTGGATCCGGCGGATAGGAATCAGCAGGTACTCGGTGTAGGCGATCAGCACCCCTACCACCACGAAAAAGCTGACCGCGGCGACGATCAGGCCGATGAGGGCGATGGAGCGCCGGAATCTGTCCAAGCCGGTGCGGTAGATGTCCATTTCCAGCACTCCGGCCGGCCGGCCGGCGCCATCCCGGATGATCCCGTACAGGGACTGGGAAGAACCGTAGATGTCCCTGACGACTTCCCTCTCGACGAAGTCCCGGCCCTCCTGGAAGATCCCTCTGAGCCGGGCGATGTTCTCCGGCGTGTCCACGTACGGGGCGCCCGGCATGCTGTCCGACTCCCCCTCGCCGGTGAAAGACAGCTGCAGCGGCAGGAGCTGGCCCGCCACGGGGAAATCGAACACCGCCAGCCGGCGGTCCTCGCCGACCTCTCCGGCCGCCGTGGCCAGGCGCAGCGGGCGCAGCGACTCCACGGTGCACAGCGGCTCCCCGCCCAGCAGCAGCCGCAGGCCCTCCGCAGCCGGCTCGACGGCCAGGGGCACGGTGACCCCGTCCAGCTCCAGGTCGAATCCGGAGGAAAACTGCTGCTCCTGGTACTCGACCTGCAGCGCCTGCCGGCCGTCCAGGCTCAGCACCAGGGCGAAGCGCTCGCACTCCACCCAGACCTTGTCGCTGGCGGCGATGCCCGCATCCACGGCGTACAGGAACCCTCCGGAGCGCCGGTCGTAGTTCAGCGAATAGAGGTAGCGGATGAAGTCCTGCTCCTCGAGGATTCCGTTGAGAATGCGCAGGCAGCGCTGGTACTCCGGGTCGCGCAGCGACTCCGGCCCGGTGAAGCGGGCGTGCGCCTCCCCATCGATCAGGCGGGCGACGCTGCCGACCAGCTCCAGCTTCTGGTCCAGGAAGCTCTCCCGAAACCTGACCTCCGACACGCGGTAGATGGAAAAACCGATCCCCCCGGAAAGGACCAGGTCCAGCAGGACCGCCAGGAGCACCGTCTTGGAGCGCAGGCTGAATTTCATGTCAGGCCTGGTGGAAGACCTCTTCCAGGGCCACCACCTCCGGTCCGAGGATCGTGCGGTCCTTCTTCACGAAATACTTGTCCATGGCCTTCTGCCAGCGCTCGTTCACCTCGGTCTTCCCCAGCCAGGCGAAGGCCTTGGCCGGGTCCGCCGCTTCCAGGTAGGCGAACAACGTTCCGTCGTCGCGGAAATAGATCGAGTAGTTGCGGATGCCGCTCCTGCGGATGGCCTTGGCCATGTCCGGCCAGATCTGGTCATGAACCTTCCGGTACTCGGCTTTCAGCTCCGGCTTGATCCGCATCAGAAAGGCGTAGCGCTTCTTCATGCAGTTCCTCCTCACAGCTCGTCGATGATCCGGTTCAGGGTCCGGCGGTAATAGGCGAAGCTCTCCCAGGTGCAGTCCTGGGAAACGAAGTGGTCCACGTGCGGGATGAAGCGGCCCCGCGCGAGCAGCTGCCGCGTGATCGCCAGCTCCGCGTCGATGGCCGCCCGGGAGGCGCCCGCGAACAGCACCCGCTTGTCGAAGCCGCCCAGGAGCTGGAAAGCCGGGAAGGCCTCCCGGATGCGCAGCAGGTCGTTGCCGGCGGCCCGCTCGAACGGGTACATCCCGGTCACCCCGGTCTGGACGATCAGCGGGATGAGCTCCTCCACGTACCCGTCGCTGTCGGTGAGCACCACCTCCACCCCCGCTTCGCGGGCGAAGCCGACCAGCTCCCGGTAGCGGGGCGCCAGGAACTCCCGGAAGTGGGCCGGGGAAATCAGGGAGCCCTGCTTGCCGGCCATGTCCTCCCAGATCAGGATGCAGTCCACCCGCACGTCCCGGATGATCCGCTCGTAATAGGCGCGCAGGAAACGCAGGAAGGTGTCGCAGATGTCGTGGATCAGGGCCGGGTCGTCGTACAGGGTGAGCAGGTAGCGGGTCAGGCCCATGATCTGCCGCGGGAAGCCCAGGAATCCCCCATAGGTGCCGCCCAGCCGGATCGGGAAATCCCGCTCCCGCAGGCGGGCCGCGATGCGGTCCCAGTCGGCCGGAAGCCTGGCGGCGATGGTGCCTTCCTCGTAGTGCTCCTTGTACCGCTCCCAGCTGGCCCGGTCCTTGACCGGATTGTCCAGCTCCATGGGCAGGGAGCGCATCCCCGGATCGTTCCGGTTGGTGACCCCGAAGCTGTCCCGGTACACGACGTAGTCGGGCGTCTGCTCCAGGACCTGGCGCGGGAACCCGGGGCTGTAGTCCACCGGGAACTTGGTCAGGTACTGGTCCAGGCCGAACACCGGCTGCACGTTCAGGTCCCCGGCCTTCTCCAGCCCGCCGGCCGAGACGTTCCGGTTGGCCATGACCGCCTCCCCGTCCGGGATTTCGGCGGGCACCGGCTGGCGCTCCTCCAGCCCTTCGCGAAACCAGCGGCGCAGCACGCCGGCCCAGTAGCCGAATTCCACCTTCGGCACCTGGACCCCCGGGCTGTGCCGGCCCGGGGGCATGCGCATGACCGAGAGGAACTTCTCCCGCGAGTTCATGGCCGCTGGACTAACCCCCTCCCAGGGTGTTCATCCCCCTGCCCTGGCGGGCGGCGGCGATTTTCGCCGCGTACCCACCCCGCCGGTAGGCGCCCAGGGGATCCGGATCGCGGCCCATCTCCACCCGCACCCGGGCCAGCAGGGGTTCCACGTCCTGCTCGAAGGCCGCCATGAGCAGGCGGTTGGCCAGCACCACGTCCGTATCCGCCTGCGCCCGGGCGAGCGCGGGACGGTCCACCAGCAGGGCCTTGGCGTAGGCCTTCTGGGTGTTGAGCACGGACTGGATGATGCCCTCCAGGCTGGGCTCGATGTTGTGCGACTGGTCCAGCATGTAGACCAGGCGCGGTATCCAGCGCCGATCCCTCTCCGCGTCCACCATCTCGTTGAAGATCAGGAACAGCTCGTAGCGGGTTGATGGAGCCGGCCATCAGGTCGTCATCGGCGTACTTGCGGTTGTTGAGGTGGAAGCCGCCCAGCCGGCCCTCGTCCAGCAGGATCGCGATGATCTGCTCGATGTTCACCCCCTGGCAGATGGTGCCCCAGGTCCACCAGCACCCTGGCCTGGGGCCCCAGCTTGGTGCAGGTCAGCAGCGACATGCCCCAGTCCTGCACGTCCGTGGAGTAGAAGCCCGGCTCGAAGGGCTTGTACTCGAGCAGCAGGGTCATGTCCGGGTCCAGGGCTTCGTAGAGCGCCTGCAGGCCCTCCAGCAGGCGGTGCTTGCGCTCCCGCAGGCTGTCCTGCCCCGCGTAGTTGGTCCCGTCGGCCAGCCACATGCCGATCACCCGGGAGCCCATCTCCCTGGCGATGCGCACGCAGTCCCGGAAATGGGCCTTGCTGGCCTCACGCACCTCCGCCCGCGGGCTGCAGATGCAGCCGTAGCGGAACTGCTGCCCCATGAAGGTGTTCGGATGCACGGTTCCGATGCCCAGGCCCCGCTCGGCCGCGTACCGGCGCACCGGCTCGTAGCGACCGTCGTCGGTCAGGTCCCACAGCACGTGGCTGGCCATGACCGGGCAGACCCCGACCAGGCGCTGGATCTCCGCGCAGTCGTCGACCTTGTCCCAGATGGTGGCCGCCGCCCCCTCGTCGCGGAAGGTGCCGTAGCGGGTCCCGGAGTTGCCCACCGCCCAGGAGGGCAGCTCGATCACCTGCTTCTTCAGCAGGCTCTTGAGCTGGCTTTCGTCGATTCCGCGGTCCCGGAGGGTCTCGGCCAGCAGGGCGTACTGCTTTTCCCAGATCGCCATACCGCCGGCCTCAGGCCTTCCACAGCAGGTCGGTGATCAGCTCCATGTTGTCCGCGAAGCGGTAGCCCTGCAGGTTGGCGTCGATTTCCTTGGCGTGCTTGGCCAGGGTGTCGGCCATCCTCTTGTATTTCCAGATCAGCTTCACACCCATGGCCAGGTTCTTGGTGCGGTCGTCGCGGGGCACGATGGTGTCGATGGAGCACCAGCCGGAGAAGTCGGTCTTGTTCAGGTAATAGAAGAACTCCAGCAGCTCCCAGAAGTTGATCGTGCCGAAGATCATGTCCGGGTCGGAGTCCTTGTAGTTCTCGTTCAGGTGGATCTGCCCCAGCTTGCCGTGCGAGTCCATGATCACCAGGCTCTCGGCCAGGTTCTCCTGGCACATCAGGGCGTGGCCCACGTCGATGACCCCGTGCACGTTGGGCAGGCCCACGTCATTGAGCAGCATCATGGCCTTGCCCACGTTGCTCACGTACTGCCTCTGGCGCGGGTCCTTGGACTTGTACTCCACGCAGATCTTCACGGAGGGGTCCAGCTCCCCGATCTCCCGGATGGTGTCCACCAGGTGCTTCCAGCCGTCGCGGTAGTCGGTCTGGAAGGGGTAGTCCAGCCCGTCGTGGGCCGGCCACAGCAGCACGCTCTCCGCCTTGATCTCCTTGGAGAAGGCGATGGCCTCCTTGAACAGCTTGACCATCTCGCGGCGGACGTGCGCTTCGTTGGTGCTGAAGCCGCCGTGCTTCCACTTGCGGTCCGACCAGCACTCCACGGCCAGTTCCGAGACCTTCAGGTTGTGGTCGGCCAGCTTCTTCACCAGCTTGTCCGGATCGGTGGGCAGCGGAGGGGTCGGATAGAAGACGAACAGCCCGGACAGTCCCTCGACCTTGGACATGATCTGGAGCTGCTGGTCCAGGCTCAGGGGCTCGAAATACCCCCCCGGCACGTAGCGTTCCGCGTAGGTTCCCAGGCACCAGAGGTGGGCGTCGACGTTGAGCTTCATCGGTTTCCTCCTGGAAGCGATTCTATTTCCTCCCGACGGCGCTGTAAATGCAGAAAATGAACGGGAAGATTCATTTTTGTGTATAATGGGAGTCCGTGGAAGAGCGGCTCTCGCAGGAGTTCAGCAAGTACCTGACCTTCGGGGCGAGGGACCGGCTGTGGGGGGTCTACTGCACCTGCCTGGGTTGGGCCTGCGTCCAGGCCGGCTCCCCCTACCCGCCGGACCCGGCGCAGCACCCGCCGCGCTATGTCTGGGCCTGGCGCACCGGGCAGGGGGCCCGGCGGGTGTTCGAGGACGAGTTCCAGCTGCACTACATCACCCGCGGGCGGGGCAGCCTGTACCACGGCGAGGACCGCCCCCGCGGCCTGGAGGCGGGCAGCGTCTTCCTCCTGTTCCCGGGAGTGCCGCATTGGTACGCCCCGGACGCCGATACCGGCTGGGACGAGCACTGGGTCGGCTTCACGGGGGAGTATACCCAGATCCTGCTGCAGCGGCGCTTCCTCTCCCCCCGCCGCCCGGTCCTGCACGTGGGGCTTTCCGAGACGATCCTGGATGACTTCCAGAACCTGATGGAGATCGCCAGGAACGAGCCGCCCGCCTTCCAGCAGCGGCTGGGGGCCCTGGTGGTGAACCTGCTGGCCCAGGTGCGGGGCTTCTCCAAGGAGCACCGGCTGGGCTCGGAGGTCGAGGCCCTGATCCAGAAGGCCCGCTTCCGCTTCCTGGAGAACCTGGCCCGGCCGCTGGACCTGGAGTCCTTCGCCAGGGAGCTGAAGCTGGACTACCCCGCCTTCCGCCGGTTGTTCAAGGATTACACGGGCCTTTCCCCCTACCAGTACTTCCTGCAGCTCAAGATCCACCGGGCGCGGCACCTGCTGCAGGAAGGGAATCTTTCCGTCAAGGAAGTGGCCTACGAGTTGGGCTTCGACAACCAATATTACTTTTCCCGGATTTTCAAGAAGAAGACCGGCCGCTCGCCATCGGCATGGCAGCGCAGGAGCCAGCCGTGAACCGCGGGCCTTCCGGCTATATTGCGGACCCCGCCGGGCCGCGCGGCATCTCCCCTGCCAGCTGGCTGGAGAAGGCCAGGCTGGCGCTGCTGGTCATCGACGTGCAGAACTACATCACCCTGCCGGAGTACAGCGGCGCCTGGACCGCCGCAGGGGGCGACGACTACTATTACCGCCGCCTGCACGAGGTGGTGCTGCCCAACCTCCTGCGCCTGCTGGCCGCCTTCCGCGGCCTGGGCTGCCTGGTGCTGTACACCCGCATCGCCTCGCTCAACGAGAACCTGCGGGATGTCCCGGGGCTGGCCCGCCAGGTCCTGGCCGGCGGCCTGCGGGACCTGCACGGGAGCCCCTACCACCTGCTGGCCGGGGAGCGGGCCGCTCAAGTGGACGAGCGCCTCCCTCCCGGGCCCCAGGACGTGGTCCTGCTGAAAACGGGCAGCGGCGCCTTCTGCTCGGCCGACACCGACAACGTCCTGCGCTCCAACGGCGTGGATCGGCTGGTATTCGCCGGCGGGCTGACCGACGCCTGCGTGTCCTCCTCGGTGCGCGAGGCCTACGACCGCGGCTACCTGTGCACGATCGCGGAGGACGCCTGCATCGCCCCCTCCGCCGAGGACCATCAGTCCGCCCTGCGCAGCCTGGCCAAGTACTACGGCTGGGTCGCCGGCACCGCAGAAATCCTGGCCCGCCTGGGCAGCGGCGGATAGCCCGCCCTCAGCGCGCGCAGGCGTCCAGCAGCTGGTTGAGCCTCAGGCGGTAGTACTTGAACTCTTCCCAGTGCACCTCCGGCGGGATCAGGTGATCGCCGAAGGGGATGTAGCCGCCGGTTTTCAGCACCTCGGCCACGGGCTGGAGGACCTCGTCGATGCGCGCCCGGCCCCTGGGCAGCTCCGACTTGGGCACCCCGCCCATGAGCTGCAGGCGCGGGTAGGCCTGGCGGGTCTTCAGCAGATCCATGCCGCAGCTCACCTCGATCGGGTACATGCCGGTGACCCCGCCCTCCAGGAACAGGGGGATGATGTCGGAGCAGTCGCCGTCGGTGTCCACGAAGATCGTCTTCACCCCGTGGGCCTTCAGGAACCCGGTCAGCCGCTTGTAGTACGGCAGCATGAACTCCCGGATCATGTGCGGCCCCACCATGGAGCCGCTGCCGGCGGAGATGTCCTCCCAGACGATGGCCAGGTCCACGCTGGTCTGCGAGAGCACCTCCTCGTATAGGGCGATCCACAGCTCGGTGAAGGTCTTCTGGATGTCGTGGATCAGGGGCGGGTCGTCGGTGTAGGTGTAGAACAGCCGCTCGTAGCCCATCAGGTGGGCCAGGGTGCCGAAGAACCCCGCCGGGTAGCCGCCCAGCACCAGGGGGAAATCACGGTCGCGATAGATGGCCAGGAGCCTGCTCCAGTGCGGCGGGAAACGCTCCTTGAGATTTTTCAGGGAGAGCCTTTCGCTCTTCAGCCGGTTCCAGCTCGGCCAGTCCCGGATCACGTTCTCCAGGGCGGAAGGCAGCACTCCGGTGGCCTTCATGAAAACGCGCTTCACCCCGTCGATGTCGGTGTAGATCAGCCTTTCCTCGTCCTGCTCCAGCACCCGGGGCTCGAACTGGGGGCAGAACAGCAGGTTGACGTTCACGGCGATCTGGCCCAGGTCCATCCCCAGGGCATCCTTGACGTCGTTGTCCTGTGGAAAGCTCTGCGTCGGCCAGTACAGGCCTCCGCCCATGACGCCGATGCCGGCCGGCAGGTGGTCCCCCCGGATCGAGCCCCAGCAGGGGGCGTACAGGGCCGTGTGGGTGTTGCCCGGCCTGGGGATTCTGGGGTAGCGGCGCCTGGGAAGCCCTTCCAGGTACCAGTTCTCGATGTTCTGCCCCCAGTAGCCGAACTCCCACTTGGGGGGGACAGCGCCGGGATTGAAGCTCATGACCTCGTGGAAACGCTCGCGCAGGTTCATTGTCGCCGCCTCCCGGGACTACTGCCGCACGCGCTGGCGCTTCTTGGTGGCCATGATGCGGGCGGCGTCGATGGAGATGGCCAGGATCAGGATGAGGCCCTTGACCACCTCGCGCCAGTAATAGGACAGGCCGATGGCCTGCTGCAGCTGCACCATGCCGTTGCGGATGACCCCCAGGATCAGCACGGCGATGAACACCCCGAACAGGTTGCCCTTGCCGCCGGCCATGGACACGCCCCCGAGCACCACCGCGGTGATGACCTCCATCTCGCTGCCCAGTCCCGCGTCATCGCGCCCCAGGCTCAACTGGGCCACCAGGATGGCTCCGGCCAGCGCGGCCATGGCCCCGGAGATGACGTAGCTCTGGAACTTGATGCGCCGGACGTCGATGCCGGCCAGGCGCGCGGCGTATTCGTTGGACCCCACGGCGTAGACGTTGCGGCCGTAGCGGGTGTAGCGCAGCACGACGATGGCCAGGGCGTAGAGGACCACCACGTAGATCAGGGTGATGGGGATGATCGCCGTCTTGGCGTTGGGCAGGTAGACCCTGGCCATGTCCAGGAACTTCTGGTCCGTGATCCGGCCGGTTTTCAGGATCTCGAAGCCCAGCGCGAACCAGGAGGAAAGCCCCCGGGCGAAGGCCATCATGCCCAGGGTGGTGATGACCGGGTTGATTCCCAGCCGGGTGATGATCAGGCCGTTGATCGTGCCCAGGATCACCCCCAGGACCAGGCTCAACACCACCACCAGCGCGGGGATCCAGCCCAGGGGCACCCCGAGCCTTTCCAGCACGTCGTGGAACAGGACCACGTTCACGGCGGTGAAGCCCAGGATCGAGCCCACCGACAGGTCCAGGCCCCCGATCAGCAGCACGAAGGTCATGCCCACGGACATGATGGCGATCACCGGCATGTTGCTGATGATGGCCTTGAAGGTGCCCAGGGTGAAGAAGTTCTTGGTCCCGAACCCGAAGACCAGCACCAGGATCAGCAGGAGCAGGCCCAGGGCGGGGAGCATGCTCTTGCCGTACAGCAGGCTCTCCCCAATGCCCCTCTTGCGCAGCCGCAGGACTTCGCTCATGTGCCCCCCCGCTCCTTCAGGCTTTCTTCCTGTCGCGCAGCTCGTAGAGGGCGACGATCAGGATCAGCAGGATGCCCTGGAACACGCGGATGTGCACGAAGCGGAAGCCGATCATGGTGAAGCCGTTGTAGAGCACCCCCAGGATCAGCACGCCGGCCAGGGTGCCCAGGATGTCACCCCTTCCGCCCGAGAGCGCCGTACCCCCGAGCAGGACCGCGGTGATCACGTCCAGCTCCACCCCGTTGGCGTGCTGGGGCATGCCCACGGCCGTCTGCCCGGTCAGGATCAGCCCGCTGATCGACGCCGTGATCCCGCTGATCAGGTACAGGGCGAACTTCACCCGGTTCACCCGGATGCCGGAAGCCCGGGCCGCGGCCTGGTTGGCGCCGATGCAGTAGACCTTGCGGCCGAACTTGGATCTTCCCAGCAGGAAGTACAGCAGCACGTAGGTGATGACCAGCAGCACCAGCGGGATCGGGATCTGGATGCCCGGGATCACGGTCCGGCCGATGAAGCCGGTGACTTCCTCCATGATCAGGATCGAGCGCGATTTGGTCAGCACGTATCCCAGCCCGCGCGTGACGGCCATGGTGCCCAGCGTGGTGATGATCGGGTTGAGGTCCAGGCGGGTGATGAGCACCGCGTTGAAGGTCCCGATGGCGGCCCCCAGGCCCAGGGCAATGGGGATCAGGGTCCAGGCCGGCACCGGCCTGGCCAGGTTGAACAGGTAGGCCACCAGGCAGGAGGTCAGGGCGATGTTCCCGCCGATGGAGATGTCCAGGCCGCCGGTGATCAGGATCATGGTCAGGGTGCCGGCCACGATGCCGCTGAAGGAGATGTTGGTGAGCATGGTGGAGATGTTCAGGAAGGAGTAGAAGTCCCTGCTCAGCGCGGCGAAGACCACGATCATGGCCACCAGGGCCAGGAACAGGATCAGGGTGGTGGACAACCGCTTCTTCTTTGCGTCTCCCATTCGCCTGCCTGCCTTACAGTGTGGTGGCGGCCAGCAGGTTCTCCTGCGTGGCCTCCTGCCGGCTGAACTCCGCCTTGAGCTGCCCCTTGGCGATCACGATGATGCGGTCCGCCATCGAAAGCATCTCCGGCAGCTCCGAGGAGATCATGATGATTCCCGCCCCCGCCTCGCAGAGGTTTTCCATCATCTGGTAGATGTCGACCTTGGCGCCCACGTCGATGCCGCGGGTCGGCTCGTTCATCAGGAAGATCCTGGAACCGGTCTCCAGGAGCTTGGCCAGGACGATCTTCTGCTGGTTGCCGCCCGAAAGGCTGTTCACGTCGGTATCGATGTCCGGGGTGCGGATGCTGACGTCCCGGACCCACTTCTCCGCCCTCTGCCGTTCGACCTGGCGGCTGTAGAAGAAGCCGCCTCCGATGCGGTCGATGTTGGCCATGGTGATGTTGGTCGAGACCGGCAGGCTCAGGGCCAGCCCCTCCAGCTTGCGGTCGATGGGCAGGTAGCCGATGCCGGCGGCCAGCGCCCCGTTGGGGCTGGTGACCGCGGTGGCCCGGCCCCGCACGGTGATCGTGCCGCTGTCGCAGGGGTCCAGACCGTACAGGGCGCGCAGCACGTTCATCCTGCCCGAGCCCAGCAGGCCGAACAGGCCGACGATCTCCCCGGCGCGCAGGGTGAAGCTGATTCTATCGATGATGCCCTTGATCGACAGGTCCTCGACCTGCATGAGCAATTCACCCTTGGCGATTTCGCGTTTCGGGTAGAACTCCTCCAGCTGCCGGCCCACCATCATGCCGATCAGCTGGGCCATGTTCGCCTCGGCCGGTGCCCACCGTGCCGATCTTCTGCCCGTCGCGCAGCACGGTCACCCGGTCGGTGATCTCGAACACTTCCATCAGGCGGTGGGAGATGTAGACGATGCCCACCCCCTGCTCCTTGAGGCTGCGGATGATGCCGAACAGGGAGCGGGTGTCCTCCTCGCCCAGGGCCGCCGTGGGCTCGTCCATGACCAGGATGGTGGCTTTCTTCTGGATGGCCTTGGCGATCTCCAGCACCTGCTTCTGGTGGACGGAGAGGTCCCCCACGATGGTGCGCGGATCCAGGTCGATGTTCATCCGGCGCAGCACCGCCCGGGCGGTCTGGTTGGCCGCCTTCCAGTCCACCAGCCCGGAGCCCCGGCGGGTGGGCAGGTGGCCGACCAGCAGGTTCTCGGCCACGGTCAGGGTGTCCAGGGTGATCAGCTCCTGGTACAGCACGCGGATGCCCAGCTCGGCCGCGTCGGAGGGCGAGCGCAGGGAAACCTTCTGCCCGTTGATGCAGGATCTCCCCGGCGTCCATCTGGTAGTCGCCGTTCAGGATCTTGATCAGCGTGGACTTGCCCGCCCCGTTCTCGCCCACCAGCCCCAGCACCTCCCCCGCGGCCAGCTCGATGCTGACGTCGCGCAAGGCCTGGACGCCGGGAAACTGCTTGGAGACTCCGCGCATCTCCAGAAGTGCACTGCCCATCCGCTATTTCCCTTAGAATTGCGCTCGCGAAAAGGAGAAGGGCCGGGCGCTGCGCGCCCAGCCCCTGGTGCTTCAAGCTATTTCTTGGGATACCACTTGTCGATGTTGGCCTTGGTGATGACCTCGTTCTCCACGAAGATGTAGGCGGGCACCGGCGCTCCCTGCAGGGTCGCGCACACGGCGGGGATCACGTACTCGCCGTAGCGCTCGGGGAAGAAGGCGATGCCGGCGTCGCTCAGGCCCTCGCGGATCTGCGACTGGCCCAGCTCGTCCACGCCCAGGGTGATGACGATCTTGTCCGCCGGATCCCAGCGGCCCGCGCCCTGCATGGCGGCGATGATGCCCGCCATGGTCTGCTCGTTGATGGAGGTCACCGCGATGCGCTTGGCATCGGGGTTGGCCGCCAGCACGTCGTCCATGGCCGCCTTGGCCTGCTCGGTCTGCCCCATGCCGCCGTCGAAGCGCACGATCTTGGGATCCTTCACGTCGATGCCGAACTCCTCGGCCAGGGCCGCGGCGAAGCCTTCCGAGCGCAGCATGGTCACGTCCCCGCCGGCCGGCATCTGGCCCAGGGCCACCATGTCCACGCCGTCCCAGCCGCCCCACTTCGCCTTGATCAGCTTGGCCATCTCGCGCCCGCCCATCAGGGCGACCTTCCAGTTGTCCACGCCCATGAAGGGGGAGCCGGGGATGCCGACGTCGATGGCCAGCAGCGGGATCTTGGCCGCGCCGAACTTGGCGGCCACGATGTTGTTGACCTTGGCGTCGGCCTGGAACTCGATGAAGAAGTGCGGCTTGCTGGGACAGCATGATGTCGGCGTTCTTCAGGCCGATCACCGAGTCGTACTGGTTGTCCATGCTGATCCAGCCCTTGCCCAGGTCTCCGCCGGCCAGCCGCAGGTGCTGCTTGATGTTGTCCTCCACCGAGATGCAGAACGGCAGGGTTCCGAAGATGTTGGCGAAACCGATGACCTTGCCCTTGAGCGGGGCCCCGGTATACGCCTTGCCGGCTTTGGCCATGGCCCGGTAGCTGTTGAACACTTTGTAGGGGTCCTGACCGAACAGCTGGGTGGCGCCCAGCAGCAGCCCGGCGATCACCAGGATCGCCACGATCCATTTCGCGTGTCTCATTCCTTCCTCCTTGAGAAGTGGCTTTTTACCATTAAAGACCATAAACCGGCAGGTGTCAAATTCTCCGAAATAGACAAAATCCCCAATCTGATGTACTTTTTTTTCCCGAACCGGACCGGACGGACCGATACTTGACTTTTTCCCGGCCTGTGGATAACTTAGGCACTTCCCATCCCTCCGTCCCGGGGATGGGAGCCAAGCCTGACAGGTCAAGGAACGCCATGAACACCGATATCGCCAGGATGAGAAACATCGGCATCAGCGCCCACATCGACGCGGGCAAGACCACGCTGACCGAGCGCATCCTCTTTTACACGAAGAAGATCCACGCCATGCACGAGGTGCGGGGCAAGGACGGGGTGGGCGCCACCATGGACTCCATGGAGCTGGAGCGGGAGCGCGGCATCACCATCTCCTCGGCCGCCACCCAGGTGGACTGGAAGGAGCACCCCATCAACATCATCGACACCCCCGGGCACGTGGACTTCACCATCGAGGTGGAGCGCGCGCTGCGCGTGCTGGACGGGGCCATCCTGGTGCTCTGCGCCGTGGGCGGCGTGCAGTCCCAGTCCCTGACCGTGGACCGCCAGATGAAGCGCTACAAGGTCCCGCGCCTGGCTTTCATCAACAAGTGCGACCGCACCGGGGCCAATCCCTTCAAGGTCTTGGAGCAGCTGCGCGAGCGCCTGGGCCAGAACGCGGTGTTCCTGCAGATGCCCATCGGCCTGGAAGGGGATTTCCGCGGCTTCGTCGACCTGGTGACCATGAAGGCCGTCACCTACGCCGGCCCAGCCAACCAGGAAATCGTGGAAGAGGAAATCCCCCCGGAGCTGCTGCCCCGGGCGGAAGCCCTGCGCGGCGAGCTGCTGGAGGCGGCCAGCATGTTCTCCGACGAGCTGGCCCACGCCTACCTGGAGGGGCACCCCACCCCGGAGCAGATCTACCCCGCGGTGCGCAAGGGCTGCCTGGCCCTCCAGCTCACCCCGGTGTTCGTGGGCTCGGCCTATAAGAACATCGGGGTGCGGGCCATGCTGGACGCGGTGGTGAACTTCCTGCCCGATCCCACCGAGGTCGCCAACCAGGCCCTGGACCTGGACAGGGAGGAGGCGGTGGTCGAGCTGAAGCCCGATCCCGGGCTGCCGACCGTGGCCCTGGTGTTCAAGCTGGAGGACGGCCAGTTCGGTCAGCTCTCCTACCTGCGCCTGTACCAGGGCTCCCTGAGCAAGGGGGACGAGCTGTACAACAACCGGGCCCGCCAGAAGCTGCGCGTGGGGCGCCTGGTGCGCATGCACGCCGACAAAATGGAGGACATCAGCGAAGCCTGCTGCGGCGACATCGTGGCCCTGTTCGGAATCGACTGCGCCTCAGGGGACACGATCACCGCGCGCGGCCTGAACTACTCCATGACCAGCATGTTCGTGCCCGAGCCGGTGATCTCCCTGGCCATCAAGGCCAAGGACAAGAACGCCGAGGACCAGGTGTCCAAGGCCCTGAACCGCTTCACCAAGGAGGACCCCACCTTCCGCACCCACGTGGATCCGGAGTCCCGGGAAACGATCATCAGCGGCATGGGCGAGCTGCACCTGGAGGTGTACCTGGAGCGCATGAAGCGGGAGTACCGGGCCGAAGTCCAGACCGGCGAGCCGCAGGTGAGCTACCGGGAAACCATCACCCGCGCGGCGGAGTTCGACTACACCCACAAGAAGCAGACCGGGGGACACGGGCAGTACGCCCGGGTGGCCGGAAGCATCCAGCCCAACCCGGCGGGCGGCTACGAGTTCGTCAACGAGGTGCGCGGCGGCCGCATCCCCACCGAGTACATCCCCTCCTGCGACAAGGGGTTCCGCTCCTGCCTGCCCAAGGGCGGGCTGATCGGCTTCCCGGTGATCGGGGTGAAGGCCACGGTGAACGACGGGGCCGCCCACTCGGTGGACTCCTCGGACCTGGCCTTCCAGCAGGCGGCCATCGGGGCCTTCCGCGAGGCCTACCTCAAGGCGGCCCCCGAGATCCTGGAGCCGATCATGAAGCTCTCGGTGGAGGGTCCCACGGAGTACCAGGGCAGCGTCTTCGCCTCCATCAACCAGCGGCGCGGCATGATCGTGGCCAGCAATGAGGACGGGGCCATGAGCAAGGTCGACGCCGAGGTCCCCCTGAGCGAGATGTTCGGCTACTCCACGATCCTGCGCTCCATCACCCAGGGCAAGGCCCAGTTCACCATGGAGTTCTCGCGCTACGCCCGCGTCCCGACCGGGATCGCGGAGGCCCTGAAAGAAGAATACAGGGGAGGCAAGTAATGGTACGCAGCGAGCTGGTCAAGCGCAGCCCTTGGCGCATATTGGAAAAGACCACCCAGGGCGGGCTGGGCAAGGGCAACCTCGGAGCCATCGCCGCCCGCCGAGGGGTGGGCAAAACGGCCTGCATGGTCCACCTGGCCACCGACCAGCTGCTGGAAGGCCGGCAGGTGATCCACGTGTCCTTCTCGGCCAACACCAGCCACATCGTGGACTGGTACGAGGACATCTTCTCCGAGGTCGCCCGGCTGGAAGGCCTGGAGAACGCCATGGAGGTGCACGACGAGATCATCCGGCACCGCATCATCATGAACTTCAACCAGCAGGGAGTGCCCCTGCCCAAGGTGCTGGGCAGCGTGCGCTCCATGATCCGCGACGGGCACTTCGCCGCCGACCTGATCATCGTGGACGGCTACGATTTCGCGGCGGTGGGAAGGCAGGAGCTGCAGGAGGTGCGCAGCTTCGCCGCCGAGCTGGGCCTGGAGATCTGGTTCAGCGTGTCCCTGGGCCACGAGGAGCCCGAATACCGCCCCGACGGGGTGCCGCAGCTGCTGGCCGGGGTGATCGAGGAGTTGAGCATCCTGATCCTCCTGCGCGCCGAGGAACGGCACGTGCGCCTGCAGCTGGTCAAGGACCACGGCGCACCGGCGGTGGGCAGCCTGCACCTGGAGCTGGACCCCAAGACCCTGCTGATCGCCCGGGAAGGTTGAAGCCGTGCACCCCATAACTCTTTTTTTGCAGAAAAACCTCTTCTACCTGCTGCTGGCGGTGCTGGCCTTGAACCTGTTCCAGCGGCGCTACCAGAAGGCCGCCGAGAGGAAACGCCTGGCCACCCTGTACCTGGCCATGCTGGTGCTGGCCTGGATGATCCTGGTCATCGTGGTCGTGGCCTTCCGCTGGCCCGACTGGCTGCTCATCCCCTTCACCCTGGCCGTGGCCGCCGTCGGGGTGGTCTTCCGCCGGCACACCTTCCCCTTCCGCTTCCGCTGCGCCCGCTGCGGGGGCAGCCTGGACAGCAAACGGATCCTGTTCTACGACTCCAACACCTGCGAGCGCTGCGACCCCCAGGAGGAGCCCCCACCCCGGCTCTGAAACGGCCAGCAAGCCTTGCCAAGGTCGGGCCTTTTGTCTACAGTGCTCCCGGAATGGACAGCAAACGCGAAGCCTTCCTGCAGGAACTGACCGGGCAAGCGGAGAAGCGAAACCGCATCCCCATGGAGCTCTACCAGAAGTACTCCGTGAAGCGGGGCCTGCGCAACGAGGACGGGTCCGGTGTGCTGGTGGGCCTGACCGAGATCGGGGACGTGCACGGCTACATCATCGACGAGGGCGACATCATCCCGGACGAGGGCCGCCTGCTGTACCGCGGCATCAACATCACCGATCTGGTCACCGGCCTGCAGCAGGAGAACCGTCCGGGTTTCGAGGAGGCCAGCTACCTGCTGCTGTTCGGCGACCTGCCCACCGCCCGGCAGCTGGAGCAATACACCTCCCTGGTGGGCGAAAGCCGGGCGCTGCCTAACAGCTTCACCGAGGACATGATCCTCAAGGCGCCCAGCCACGACGTGATGAACAAGCTGGCCCGCAGCGTCCTGGTCATGTACTCCTACGACTCCAACCCGGACGACGTGAGCCTGGGCAACGTGCTGCGGCAGTCCATCGAGCTGATCGCCCGCATGCCCACGATGGCCGCCTACGGCTACATGGCCAAGCGCCACTACTTCGACGGGCAGAGCCTGTTCATCCACAACCCGCGCAAGGACCTGAACACCGCCGAGAACCTGCTGCACCTGATGCGCCCCGACAGCCGTTTCAGCAAGCTGGAGGCCGAGACCCTGGACCTGGCCCTGGTGTTGCACGCCGAGCACGGCGGGGGCAACAACTCCACCTTCACCGTGCGGGTGGTGACCTCCTCGGCCACCGACACCTATTCGGCCATCGCCGCGGGCATCGGCTCCCTGAAGGGGCCGCTGCACGGCGGCGCCAACCTGAAGGTCCGGGAAATGATGGAGGACATCAAGGCCAAGGTGAAGGATTGGAAGGACGAGGACGAGGTGCGGGCCTACCTGTCGAAGATCGTGCGCAAGGAGGCCTTCGACCGCAGCGGCCTGATTTACGGGGTGGGGCACGCGGTGTACACCCTCTCCGACCCCCGGGCCGTACTGCTGCAGGAGAAGGCCGCGGACCTGGCGGTGGAGAAGGGCCTGGAGACCGAGTTCGGCCTGCACCGCATTGTGGCCCGCTTGTCCCCCGAGGTGCTCAAGAAGGACAAGAACTCCAACAAAGTGGTGGCGGCCAACGTGGACTTCTACTCGGGCTTCGTCTACCAGATGCTGAATATCCCGACGGAGATGTACACTCCGATTTTTTGCATCGCCCGCACCGCCGGCTGGGCGGCTCACCGCATCGAGGAGCTGGTGAGCGGGGTGCGGATCATCCGCCCCGCTTACCGTGACGTGCTGAAGAACCGACCCTACCTGCCGATAGGCCAGCGCAAGTAGAACCTCACTGCAGGCGGGACAACCGCTCGCTGATGAACTCGGACTTCTCCTTCAGCCCGACGCTGCCGGTGCGGATCAGCAGGCACTGGGGGGCCTGGGGGTCCAGGGCCACGCTGCCGCCGCTTTCGGCGATCAGGCGCAGGACCCGGTCCACCGCCACCTGGGCCACCCGCGTGAACTCCACCCGGGCCAGGCCCCTGGACTCCTTCAGGGAGCTGATGTACAGGCGCCGGCAGAGCAGGCGGATCTCGGCGATGCCGAAGAGGCTGCGCACCTCCTCGGGCGGGGGCCCGAAGCGGTCCTCCAGCTCGCGCTCGGCGGCCTCCAGCTCCGGCTCGCTCCCGATCGAGGCGATCTTCTTGTACATCTCCATCTTGGCCATGGGCTCGGCGATGTAGGAGTCGGGGATGAAGCCGGAGTATTCCAGCTCCAGGTACACCTCGGGCGGCTCCTCCCGCTTCTCCTGGGCCAACTCGCCCACCGCCTGGTCCAGCATCTTCAGGTACATGTCCAGCCCCACCGCCAGGATGTCCCCGTGCTGCTCCCGGCCCAGGAGGTTGCCCGCTCCGCGGATCTCCAGGTCCTTCAGGGCGATGTGGAAGCCGGAGCCCAGCTCGGTGAAGTCGGAGATGATGCGCAGCCGCTTCATGGCCAGCTCCGAGATCACCCGCCGGTCCGGGTAGAACAGGTAGGCGTAGGCCGCCTGGTCGGAGCGCCCCACCCGCCCGCGCAGCTGGTAGAGCTGGGAGATGCCGAACATGTCCGCCCGGTCGATGATGATGGTGTTGACGTTGGGGATGTCCAGGCCGTTCTCGATGATCGCCGTGGCCAGCAGCACCTGGTAGTCGCCGTGCACGAAGCGGTGCATCACCTCCTCCAGCTCCTCCTCGTCCAGCTGGCCGTGGGCGGTCATCACGCGCACCTCCGGCAGCAGGCGCGCCAGGAAGGACTGGATCCGCCCCATGGTCTCGATGCGGTTGTGCAGGTAGAAGACCTGGCCCCCGCGGTCCAGCTCCTGGCGCACGGCGCGGGCCACCAGCTCCTCGTCGAACTCCTGGATGAAGGTCTCGATCGGGAAGCGGTTGGCCGGCGGGGTCTCGATCACCGACATGTCCCGGATCTTCATCAGCGCCATGTGCATGGTGCGCGGGATGGGGGTGGCCGTGAGGGTCAGGCAGTCCACCGAGGCCCGCAGCTCCTTCAGGCGCTCCTTGTCCTTCACCCCGAAGCGCTGCTCCTCGTCCACCACCATCAGCCCCAGGTTCTTGAAGCGCACGTCCTTCTGCAGCAGGCGGTGCGTGCCGATCACCACGTCCACCTGGCCCTCCCCCAGGGCGCGCACCACGCTTTTCTGCTCGCCCGCCGTCCGGAAACGGGAGAGCATCTGCACCCGCACCGGGAAGCCGCGGAAGCGCTCCTGGAAGGTCTCGAAGTGCTGCTCGGCCAGGATGGTGGTGGGGGCCAGCATGGCCACCTGTTTGCCGCCCATGACCGCCTTGAAGGCGGCCCGCAGGGCCACCTCCGTCTTGCCGTAGCCCACGTCCCCGCAGACCAGGCGGTCCATGGGCCGCGTGCTCTCCATGTCCAGCTTGACCGCCTCGATGGCCGCCAGCTGGTCCTCCGTTTCCTGGTAGGGAAAGCGCGCCTCGAACTCGCTCTGCCAGTCGGTGTCCGGGGCGAAGGCGAAGCCCTGGGCCGCGTTGCGCCGGGCGTACAGCGCCGCCAGGCGGCGGGCCATGTCCTCCACCGAGCGGCGGACCTTCTCCTTCTTGTTCTGCCAGCCCTTGCCGCCCAGGCGGTCCAGCTTGGGGGTCCTGCCTTCCTGGCCCACGTAGCGCTGGATCAGGTTCACCTGCTCGATGGGCAGGAACACCTTCTCCCCGCCGTCGTAGGCCAGGCTGATGTAGTCGCGTTCGTGGCCGGCGGCCCGGATGCGCTCGATGCCCTGGAACAGCCCGATGCCGTAGTGCAGATGCACCACGAAGTCCCCCGGGGCGAGGTCCACGAAGGAGTCGATGGCCTGGGTCTTGGCCGCGGCCAGCGAGCGGGGGATGCGCTTCTTGCGCCCGAAGATCTCGTTCTCCTGGATCACCAGGATCTTCAACTGCGGCACGGCGAAGCCCCGGGAGATGCCCTCGGGGAAGACCTCCACCTTCAGGTCTTTCAGCAGGAAGCGCAGGCGCTCGGCCTGGTGGGCGTACTCGGCGAAGATGTAGATGCGGTAGCCCAGGCCCAGCAGGTTGGCCAGCTCCTCGCGGAAGAAAGGGATGTTGCCGAAGAAGGAGCGCGGCGGATCGCAGCCGAAGCGCACCCTGGGCCCCGCCCCGGCGGGGGCCTTCAGGGCCTGGATGCGCACCTGGCGGGCGAAGCGCTTCTCCAGCGTCCCGTACTCCAGCAGGATGTGGCGCGGCGGGGGGGAGTAGCCCGTTTTCTCCCGGCGGGTCTGCGAGCGGCGGTACAGCTCCAGGTACTCCTTGCGCATCGCCGCGGAGCCGGCGGCCAGGCGCTCGGGATCGACCAGGAAAAGCAGGGAGCTTTCCCCCAGGTAATCCGTCAGGCAGGCCGGCTGGTCGAAGCACAGCGGATGCAGGTACTCGGCGCCCGGGGTCTCCGGGTCCAGGGCCAGCCTTTCCAGCAGCTCCTCGACCCTCTCCCCCCCTCCCCCAGGCGCCGGCGCAGGGTCCGCAGCTCCCCGGGAGAGAACTGGACCTCGCGCACCGGAGCCACCCGCGCCTGGTCGCGGCGCCGGACGGAGGCCTGGCTCAACGGGTCGAAGGCCTTCAGCTCCGAAAGGCGGTCCAGGTCGAAAACCAGCCGCAGGGCCTCCTGGCCGGCGTGGGGATACACGTCGGCCACCTCGCCGCGCAGGGCGAACTCCCCGTGCAGGCTCACCCGCGGCACGCGCAGGTAGCCCAGGGACTGCAGGCGTCCGGCCAGCTCCGCGGGGTCCAGAGGCTGGCCGGCCCGCAGCGCCAGGACCTCCCCGGCCAGGTATCCGGGGGGCGGCAGAGGGTGCAGCGCGGCCCGCAGGCTGGCCACCACCAGGAGCGGCTCGCCGGCCAGGAGGCGGGCCAGCACGCTGGCCCTCTCGCCGGCCACCGCGGGCAGCGGGCGGCCGTCGCCGTACGGAAGAGTGCCCCAGGCCGGGAAAAGCGCCCCGCCCCGGCCTGCTTCCGGCTGGAAAACCGCCAGGTCCTCCACCATCTCGCCCGCCTCCGCCTCCGTGGGCACGATCAGCAGGCAGGAGCGGCCTGCGGAGACCTTCTCCGCCACCAGGGGCAGGAGCGCCCCGGCCAGCCCCTCGGCCTCCACGGGGAAGCGCTGAGCCTCCACCAGGCCGGTGAGCGTGCGCATGGGCTCGTATTGACTTAGGGCCGAAGCCAGATGATTAATTAATAAGGAAATCATGCGATCGTCCGAAGATTAAAGGGGAACCACGAAAGTGACTGCCTTACTACGGACAGCGATGTGCCTCATCTTCGCCTTGCAGCTGAGCCGGCCTGTCCCAGGCCGAAGCCCAGGGGGTCAGCTTTTCCATCCGCTTCCACGAGAAGCGCATCTACTACCTCGGCGACGCCCAGAACCCCGTGCTCCTGGAAGCGGCCCTGGCCAATGAAAGCTCCGCCACCTTCCGCTTCAAGATGGCGGAGAACCGCTTCTTCAACCTGGACTTCGAGGTGAGCAATCCCTCCAACCAGCTGCTGGACCACGCCCAGAAATTTATCAGATCGAAAAACTCCAATCAACCCGTCTTTCTGCGCGAGGTGACCCTGGAGCCCGGCGAGCGCTACAGCATCACGGTGAACCTGAACGAGTTCGTGGAGTTCCGCTCCGCCGGGCTGTACACGGTGCAGGGGCTGTTCTATCCCGAGTTGTCCACCTCCTCCGCGGCCCCGCTGCGCTCCAATACCCTTTCCCTGAGCCTTCGCCCGGCCGTGGTCTTCCCCGAGGAGAAGGCCCGCATCGAGGCGGAGACCGGCGCCCTGCTGGCCCGCGAGCCCCTGCCCCCCGACGAGGTGGTGGCCTACACCCTGCGGGCCCGGCAGAAGAGCCAGTGGGAGAAGTTCTTCCTGTACCTGGACCTGGAGAGCCTGTACCAGGCCAGCCCGCCCCGCCGGGAGAGCTACCGCCGCCTGTCCGAGGAGAACCGCCGGGCCGCCCTGGAAGGCTACCGCCGGCAGCTGCAGCAGACGGTGGTGGACACGGACATCGTCCTGATCCCCACGGACTTCGAGGTCCAGCGGACCACCTACTCCCCCTTCGAGGCGGAGGTGCAGGTGCTGGAGAAGTTCCGGCAGCGGGATTTCACCGAGCTCAAGCGCTTCACCTACAACCTGACGCGCCGCGACCGCATCTGGCTGATCACGGGGTACGAAACGGTCAACCTGGGCACGGAATGAAGGCGCTGGTCATCGCCCGCAACGATGCCCTGAAGAACCTGCTGGCCTACCATCTCAAGCCGCTGGGCTTCGAGGTCACCTACTTCAGCGACCCGGTGAAGGCCCTCGAGGAGCTGGAGCGCCTCGAACCGGAGATGATCCTGACCAGCGCGGTGGACTTCCCCCGGCACTGGAAAACACTGGCCCGGGTGCTGCGCGAGAAGCGCACCAAGGAGGAGTGCGTTTTCGTGCTGCTGGCCGGGAGCCTCCCTTTCGAGGAAGCGGCCAAGGCCACCCATCTGGGGGTCAACGGGATCGTCGGCGCGGACCTGAGCGACAGGCAGCAGGTGCGGCAGCTGGCCCAGCTGTACCGCCGCTACCGCTCCGTGAAGGACCAGCGCCGCTTCCAGCGCCTGGTGCCGACCGCAGAAGAACGCCTGCAGCTGGTGTTCGTGCACCCCCGCAGCTCGGTGATCATCACCGGCAGCCTGTCGGAAATATCGATCCAGGGAGCGGGCTTCAAGCCCGCCGAGCCGGAAAGCACGGCCGACCTGCGGCGGGGCGAGGAAATCCCCCTGGCCACGCTGCGCGTGGGAGAGGACCTGGTCACCCTGGTCTGCCAGGTCAGCCGCAACCGGGGCGAGCTGGGCCTGCAGTTCAGCTCCTTCGAGCCCGGCGGGCACCACAAGCTGTTCCGCTACATCCGCAGCCGGTCCAAGCGGGAGCTGCAGCAGGCCATGGCCCGCACCGTCCCCGAGAGCTGAAAGCCCCCCTCAGCCCGCCCTGCCACGCATAACTCTGCCGCGCACGGCCCTGGAGAAACGCTCCCAGGGATCGCCCGCCAGGCGGGCGTGGCGGCAGCCGGGGGCGTGAGGCTTGCCCGGCCGGTAGGAGCCCCCGGCCAGGTCGTCCCGGTGGGCGACCTCCAGGCCCATCTTGCCCAGCTGCACCAGCAGGTCGGCCCTGCGCTCCGGGATGTTCCAGCAGGCCGGGCAGACCCCGATGGTGGCCAGGTCCCCTGTGCCGGTCCGGCGCACCCGGACCATGGCCCTTCCCTCGGCGACTGCCAGCTTTCGCGGCCAGCTTGACACTAAAAGGGCCCTCTCCTATACATATTGCAACTAGTCTGGCACAAGGAGAGAGGTTTGTGAAGGTTCTCTTTACCGGCATCCAGCCCACCGGGCTGCTGCACATCGGCAATTACTTCGGGGCCGTGCGCAACTGGGTGCGCCTGCAGCACCAGTACCGCACCTACATCTCGCATCGTGGACCTGCACGCCATCACCATCCAGTACGAGCCGCGGGAGATGCCCGGGGCCGTGACCGGAGCTGGCCCTGGAGCTGTACGGCCTGCGGCATCGATCCGGAGAAGACCCTGCTGTTCGTGCAGTCCGAGGTGCCGGGACACGCCGACCTGACCTGGATCTTCAACACCATCACCCCGCTGGGCGAGCTGGAGCGCATGACCCAGTTCAAGGACAAGTCGCGACCAGCACCGCAAGAACGTCAACGTGGGCCTGCTGGACTACCCGGTGCTGCAGGCCGCGGACATCCTGATCTACAAGGGCGAGGTGGTGCCCGTGGGCGAGGACCAGGTCCAGCACGTGGAGTTCACCCGCGAGGTGGCCCGCCACTTCAACGCCCGCTACGGCGACACCTTCCCCGAGTGCGAGGCCCTGCTGACCGCCACCCCGCAGGATCATGGGCCTGGACGGCGAGGCCAAGATGAGCAAGAGCAAGGGCAACACCATCGGCCTGCTGGAGACCCCGGAGCAGATCTGGGCCAAGCTGCGCGCCGGCCAAGACCGACCCGGCCCGCGTGCGCCGCACCGATCCGGGCACGCCGGAGAAGTGCAACGATCTGGTCCTACCACCAGCTGGTCACCCCGGAGCCGCAGCTCTCCCAGATCGTAGCCCAGGGCTGCCGCACCGCCGGCATCGGCTGCATCGACTGCAAGAAGCTGTTCCTGGACAATCTGATGAAGGAGCTCGACCCGATCCGCGAGCGCTACCAGGAGCTGGCCGCCCGGCCGCGAGCAAGGTGCGGGAGGCCCTGGACGCCAACGCCGCGCACCTGCCGCGCCGACGCGCGGGCGCACCATCCTGGAGGTCAAGGAGAAGATGGGCCTGGCCCGGACATGGAAAATCTGACCCCGCCGGAGGACCTCGCCATCGACCGCTCTCGGGCCGGCCGTCCTCCCCTCCCCCCTGGGACTGTCCACGATCCTGGGGGACGGGGTGGCCAACTACGTGGAGGATGCGGAAAGCGTGCTCTACGACCTGGACCGCGACCGGACCCAGGCCCGCCTGCGCGCCGGGCAGGCCCTGCCGGCCTTCGAGCGGGCCGGGCCGCGGGCCAGGATCTTCTTCGACCCGGCCGCCGCCCGCGGCGGCCATCGTCACCTGCGGCGGCCTGTGCCCCGGCATCAACAACGTGATCCGCTCCCTGGTGATGACCCTGCACCACGGCTACGGCGTGCGCACGATCTACGGCATCCGCTACGGCTTCCAGGGCTTCATCCCCAGCTACGGGCACGAGCCGCTGCGCCCTGGACCCCGAGGTGGTCGACGACATCCACGAAAAGGGCGGCAGCATCCTGGCCTCCTCGCGCGGGCGAGCAGGACCCCGGCCAGATCGTGGACTGCCTGCAGCGCACTGGGGGTCTGCCTGCTGTTCGCGATCGGCGGCGACGGCACGCTGCGCGGCGCCCTGGCCATCCACGAGGAGGTCAAGCGCCGGGGGCTGGCCATCGCCGTGATCGGCATCCCCAAGACCATCGACAACGACATCTCCTTCGTCGAGCAGACCTTCGGGCTGGAGACCGCCTTCTCGGTGGCCGCGGAGTCCATCCGCTCCGCGCACATCGAGGCCAAGTCGGGGCCCCCAACGGCGTCGGCATCGTCAAGGTGATGGGCCGCAGTCGGGCTTCATCGCGGCCAACGCCGCCCTGGCCCTGAACGAGGTGAACTTCGTGCTGGTGCCCGAGGTGCCTTTCGACCTGGAGGGACCGCGGGGGCTGTTCCGCGGTGCTGGAGCAGCGCCTGCGGCGCAAGAAGCACGCGGTGATCGTCGTGGCCGAGGGGGCCGGACAGGAGTACGTGGGCCCACGCCGGCGCCAAGCCGGATGAATCCGGCAACCCGGTGCTCGGCGACATCGGCAGCTTCCTGGCGACTGCGGATCAAGCAGTACTTCAAGGAGAAGACCGACCTCTACGTGAACATCAAGTACATCGACCCCAGCTACCTGGTGCGCTCGGTCCCCGCCAATGCCCACGACGCCATCTACTGCATGCAGCTCGCCCAGAACGCGGTGCACGCCGGCATGGCCGGCAAGACCGGCATGCTGGTGGGCTACTGGAACGACGAGTTCACCCACCTGCCCCTGGCCCTGGCCGCTTCCCACCGCAAGCGGCTTTCCCCGGAGGACTCCCTGTGGCTCAACGTGCTGGAAGCCACCGGGCAGCCCTTCTCCCTGACCAACGAACGAACCGATGGAGGCAAGGCATGAGCGAAAGACAGGACTACCTTTTCACTTCGGAGAGCGTCGGCGAAGGCCACCCGGACAAGATCTGCGACCAGGTCTCGGACGCGGTGCTCGACAGCGCCCTGCGCCAGGACCCCAACGCGCACGTGGCCTGCGAGACCTTCACGACCACCGGCCTGGTGCTGGTGGGCGGGGAGATCACCACCGACGGCTACATCGACCTGCAGCAAGGTGGTGCGCGGCGTGCTGAAGTCCATCGGCTACGACGACCCGTACTACGGCATCGACTACCAGTCCTGCGCGGTCATCTCGAGCGCATCCAGAGGCAGTCCCCCGACATCGCCCAGGGGGTGAACGGCACGGGCCTGCACCACGAGCAGGGCGCCGGCGACCAGGGCATGATGTTCGGCTACGCCTGCACGCGAGACCCCGGAGCTGATGCCCGCCCCCATCCACCTACGCCCACGCCATCATGCGGCGGGCCGCCGCAGGTGCGCAAGGAGGGCACCCTGCCCTTCCTGCGCCCGGACGGCAAGTGCCAGGTGACGGTGGCGTACGAGGACGGCAAGCCCGAGCGCGTGTCCACGGTGGTGCTTTCCCACCAGCACTCCGAGGAGGTCAGCCACAAGGAGCTGCGAGGAGGCCCTGATCGAGGACGATCATCCGGAAGGCCATCCCCGCGGAGCTGCTGGCCGGGCAGGTGACCTACCACATCAACCCCACGGGGCGGTTCGTGATCGGCGGCCCGCACGGCGACACCGGTCTGACCGGGCGCAAGATCATCGTGGACACCTACGGCGGCATGGCCCGCCACGGCGGCGGCGCCTTCTCCGGCAAGGACCCCACGCAAGGTGGACCGCTCGGCGGCCTACATGGCGCGCTACGTCGCCAAGAACATCGTGGCCGCCGGGCTGTGCCGAGCGCTGCGAGGTGCAGCTCGCCTACGCCATCGGCGTGCGCGAAGCCGGTGCAGGTGTACGTCTCCACCTTCGGCACCGGCAAGGTCCCCGACGAGAAGATCGAGAAGGCCGTGACCCAGGTCTTCGACCTGCACCCCCGGCGGGATCATCACCGCGCTCGACCTGCTGAAGCCCATCTACCAGGAGACGGCCACCTACGGCCACTTCGGCCGGGAGGAGTTCACCTGGGAGAAGGTCAACCGGGTGGAAGCGCTGCGGGAGCGGCTGAAATAGGCCGCGGGGTGCTCAAGTGCGCATCGCCGGGCTGCGGCTGAAGGCCCTGGACCTGGCGGCCGTAGCCGCGGCCCTGGCGGTGATCGTCCTGGCTTCCGTGCGGGCCTACGGCGGCCGGCCCGGCTCCGAGCAGCTCCACCTGCGCGGCCCGGGCCGGGAGTGGGTGTACCCGCTGGGGTCGGACCGCACCGTGACCGTGAGCGGCCCGCTGGGCGACACGGTCGTGGAAATCCGCGACGGCCAGGCCCGGGTCCTGTCCTCCCCCTGCGCCGAGAAGATCTGCGTGCGCTCCGGGGCGATCGCCCGTCCGGGTCAGTGGATCGCCTGCCTGCCCAACCGGGTGATCCTCGACGTCCAGGGCCGCGCCGGGCGGTCCGCCGATGCGATCAGCTTCTGAACCCGGGGGGCCCTGGGAGCGGCCGGTGGCCCTGGCCGCCGCGGTCTGCCTGTTCCTCTCCTCCATCGAGTACCTGATCCCCAAGCCCCTGCCCTTCCTGCGCCTGGGCCTGGCCAACCTGCCCCTGCTGGTCTGCCTGGACCTGCTGCCGGCCGGACCTTTCCTGCTGCTGCTGGCCCTGAAGGCGGCGGGCCAGGGACTGGTGCAGGGCTCGCTTTTTTCGGTGATTTTCCTGTTTTCCGCGGCCGGCACCCTGGCCAGCGGCGCGGTCATGCTCGGCTCCCGCCACCTCCTGGGGAACAGGATCTCCCTGATCGGCATCAGCGTGCTGGGGGCTCTGGCCAGCAATCTGGTCCAGCTCGGCTCTGGCCGGGGCGGTCGCCTTCGGACCGTCGGCCTGGCTCATCGCTCCGCCTTTTCTCGCCGTGGGCCTGGTGAGCTCCGCCGTGCTGGGCGCCCTGGCCCAGGGCTACGCGCGCCGCTCGCGCTTCCTGCGGCGGTGCGGCGGTTGCGGCGGTTGCAGCGTCGTGGCAGCGGCCGTACATTGAAGACATGAAGGCCGGCTATTGGGAATTAGCTGAAAACGAGGCGGTGCGCTGCGCGTTGTGCCCGCATGCCTGCCTCATCCCTCCGGGGCGCCATGGCCGCTGCCGCGTGCGCTTCAATCGCGGGGGGGTGCTGGAGCTGCCCTTCCACGCCCGGCTGTCCTCGATCGCGGTGGACCCGATCGAGAAAAAGCCGCTGTACCACTTCCACCCGGGGCAGAACATCCTTTCGGTGGGCTTCGTGGGCTGCTCCTTCCGCTGCCCCTTCTGCCAGAACCACCGCATCTCCCAGGACACGGGTGTGCCCACCCGGGAGGTGAGCGCCGGGGAGCTGGTGGCCCTGGCCGGGCAGGAAGGTTCCTTCGGCCTCGCCTACACCTACTCCGAGCCGCTGGTGCACATGGAATACGTGCTGGAAGCCTGCCGCCTGGCCCGCGCCAGCGGGTTGAAGAACGTGCTGGTCTCCAACGGCTTTGTCAACCCGCTGCCGGCCGAGGAGCTGCTGGCGGTGCTGGACGCGGCCAACATAGATCTAAAGAGCTTCAATCCGGAGTTCTACCGCCGGGAGATCGGGGGGGAACTGGAGGAGGTGAAGCGCTTCCTGACCCAGGCCCGCGGCCGCATCCACCTGGAAGTGACCACCCTGGTGATCCCCGGCCGCAACGACGGGCCGGAGGAAATGGAGGCGATCGCCGCCTTCCTGGCCGCCCTGGACCCGGCCATCCCCCTGCACCTCTCGGCCTACCACCCGCAGTACCGCTACACCCTGCCTCCCACCCCTGCGGCCACTCTGAGCCGGCTGGCCGAGGTGGCCCGCCGCTATCTGCGCTACGTGTACCTGGGCAACCTCGGCGCGGAGCAGTCCGACACGGCCTGCCGGCGGTGCGCGGCGGTGCTGGTGCGCCGGCGGGGCTACCAGGTGAGCATGCCGGGCCTGCACGACGGCCGCTGCGCGCGCTGCGGGGCGCCGGCGCCGATCCTGTTCTAGCGGCGGCAGAGCTCGCGGCAGGCGTCCACGAAGTGGGCCAGGTTGGCCGGCGGGGTGTCCGCCCCCAGCGTGTTCGCCGGGCCGAGGACCAGCGACCCGCGGGAGGCGAGGTTTTCCACCCGGCTTCGGACTTCGGCGAAGATATCCTCCCGGCTGCCGAAAGGGAAGGTGCGCTGCACGCTCATGCTCCCCCACAGCGCCAGGTCCCTGCCGTATTCCCGGCTCACCCACTGCGGGTCCATGGCCTCCGGCTGCACCGGGTTGAGGATGTCCAGCCCGCACTCGATCAGGTCGGGGATGATCGCGGCCACATTGCCGCAGGCATGCAGGAAGATCAGGGCCTCGGGGTTGAGGGCCTTGGCCCGGCCCCAGATGCGCCGGTAGTGGGGCTTGTAGAAGCGGCGGAAGATCTCCGGGCTGATGAACAGGCTGGACTGCGTGCCCAGGTCGTCGTAGAAGCTCAACACGTCCACCCCGGCGGCCAGGTTGCGCTCCGTGAGCTCCTCCACGAAAGCGGCGATCCGTTCCACCAGCAAGTCCACCAGGTCCGGGTGGTCGTAGTAGTCGTAGAGGATCCGTTCCCTCCCGCGCAGGTACCAGCTCAGCTCGTACAGGGAGCCGGACCAGGAGGCGCACAGCTTGCCGCGGGAGTGGATGTAGGCGATGTCCCTGCGGAAGTAGTCCAGCAGGTCCGGGTCGGTTTCCGGCAGCGGAAACCCGGCGACCGTGGACAGCTCACTGACCTGCGCCAGCGGCGAGAGGAAGGCATAGTGCTCGGTCTGCCCCGGCCAGTTGTAGTAGCACAGGCCGAAGGCATCAAAGCTCCCCCGCTCGCCCTGCTGGCCCACGGCGGCGGCGATCCGCGGGTCCTGAAGGGCCTCCCGGTAGAAAGCCAGGTAGTCGAAACCCGGGCGGCGGCGCAGGGGGGGCAGGCACTGCAGCCCGCCCACCGGCAAACGGGCGCGCAGCGCCGGGTCGGCGTGGGGCAGCGGGTCGTGGTGGATCCGGTCGGGGTCCAGCGCGATCCAGATGTCGTAGTCCAGGCTCTCGGCGAAGGACCCGCTGAGGCCGAGTTGCTGCCGCGCCGGCCCCAGCAGCTCGGCGTTGATCCCCTTGCAGGAGCCGAAGTCGAAGGTCCAGGGCACGCCGGCACCGCGCGGCCAGCTCCAGGGGCCGGTCCGGGCCGCGCTCATGCGCCCTCGCCGGACCCGTACTGCTTCACCTTCTGGATCACGAAGCGGTAGGTGTCCAGGGTCACGTCGTACGGGATGGAGTGGTCGGAGTGGTAAATGTACTTCTTTCGCTTGGCGTACAGGAGCTTGCGCCGGATCTCCTCCTCGATCAGCGCCTGGTCGTTGGTGCTCAGGACCCGCGCGTCGATGCCGCCGGTGATCACGATGCGCTCGCCGTAGCGGTCCACGATGTCGAAGAAGTCGTTGCCCGCCTTGATCTCCACCGGGTTGATGCCCTTGATGCCCGCCTCCAGCAGCAGCGGCAGGCAGCCGCTCAGCAGGCCGTCGGTGTGGTAGATCACGTAGTCCCCCAGGCGGGCCAGCAGCTCCCGGTGCAGCGGCAGGAGCAGCTCCCGGTACATCCGGGGGGAGAAGAACAGGCCCTGGTTGTAGGCGATGTCGCCCCACACCCAGTAGCCGTCCATTCGCAGCCCCAGGCTTTCCAGCAGGTCCAGCATCCGGAAGGTGATGTCCAGGTTGTGCCGCAGCATCTCCCGGATCAGCTGCGGATCCAGGGCCATCTGCTCGAGCATCCGCTCGGTGCCCATGATCTCCCGGATGCACTCGTAGGGCTCCCGGAACACCAGGCACTTGAACTTCCCCTGCTCCACGGCCCGGCGGTACCGCCGGCGGTAGTGCTCCAGGTCGGGGTAGCCGAACCAGGACCCGGACAGCGGCGGGTTGGAGTAGAGGCGCCACTCCCCGGCCTGGTACAGGTGCTTGTGCTTCTCCCAGTCCGCCCGGCCCTTGATGGTGTAGTCCACGGGCACGCCCAGCACGTCGGAGCGGGAGATGATGCTCTCGGGGTCCTTGGGGATCTTGAGCGTCTCCCCGTCGGTGGTGTAGATGACCTTGTAGTCCGCGTCCTCCCCTAGGAAGCGCTCCGGGAAGCCGAACCGCGGGTCCATGTGAAAGTAGATGAGGTCGTGGTCGAAGTAGTACTCCGGCTCCGCATCCCCCAGGCCCTGCTGCCGCCACCGGGCCACGGTGAGGCCCCAGTAGTAGTCGACGATCCCGACCCGGTCGACGCTCTGACCGTGGAAGGTCCGCTTGATCCGCTCGATGGATTGCACGCGCGGTTCCTGGCGGCTCAGCCCGGGAGTACCGGGGTCGTATCGATGACTTCCCGCAGCCGCCTGCGGTACAGCGAGAAGTTGGCGAAGCTCACGTCGTAGGGGATGAAGTGATCGCCGAAGGGAATGTAGCCGCCCTGGGCGATGAGCTCCCGGATCCTCACCATCTCGGCGTCCAGCTCCGCCTCCAGGTTCCGGTTGCCGTCCCGTAAGACAGCCTTGTTGAAGCCGCCCAGCATCTGGAAGCGGGGGTAGCTCTTGCGGATCCGCCGCAGGTCGTTGCCCGCCTGGATCTCGAAGGGCAGCAGGCCCGTGACCCCGACCCCGATCAGCAGGGGAATGAGCTCCTCCACGAACCCGTCCGAGTCCACGATGACGTGCCGGATGCCCCGGGACTTCATGAAGCCGATGATCCTGCGATACGAAGGGAGCCATGAACTCCTGGAAGATCGCCGGGCTCACCAGCAGGCCCTGCTTGCCCGCCATGTCCTCGAAGAAGTAGCCGAAGTCGAAGTCGGTGTGCCGCAGCAGTAGTGCCGCTCGGGTCGGGAGTTCAAGTCAGCGAGGCCCCGCCGTGCGGGACCCCGCGAACCCGACAGCCAGCGGCGCCTTGACGTCGACCCGCCTTTCCCCGATGCTCCGGTCGCGATGGCACGCGTGCTGCCCGCGGGGAAGCTCCCCACCGACGTCCTCGAGCGCCTCCTCGCGTACACCTCCACGGCGCCCGAGCTCCCCGTGGCCGCCGGGGCGGGGGAGGACGCGGCGGTCGCCACCGGGGCCTCCCGTCATCGTGCTGACCGCGGACCCGATCACCTTCACCGAGGAGCGCATCGGCGCGTACGTGGTCGCCGTCAACGCCAACGACATCGTGGCCATGGGCGGCCGGCCCGTGTACCTGACCACCACGCTGCTCGCGCCCCCGGGCACGACGGACGACGCGGCTCGAGGAGGTGTTCGCGGACATCGCGGCCGCCTGCCGCGACGGCGGGCATGCTGTGGGCGGGCGGCCACACCGAGGTGACGCCGGCGGTCAACCGCATCGTGGTGGCCGGCCAGGCGGTGGGGTTCCTCGACCGGCGCCCCGCTCGCCACGGGCGGAGCCCGGCCCGGCGACCTGATCGGCATGAGCAAGTGGGCGGGCCTCGAGGGCACGACGCTCATCGCGCGCGAGCGGCCCGCGGAGTCGCAGGCGGTGCTCGGGCCGCGAGCGCCACCGCGCGGTGCTCGACTGGCTCGAGCGGCCCGGGCATCTCGATCATCGCCGAGGGCAGGGCGCTCGAGGGCCTCGGCGCTGACGAGCGGCCACGACCCGACCGAGGGCGGCATCGCGATGGGCGTGCACGAGATCGCGCGCCGTTCGGGCTGCGGGGCGCTGCTCGTCGGCGGACCGCATCCCCGTGCGCGAGGAGACGCGCCTGCTCTGCGCGCGGTTCGGCCTCGACCCCCTCGGGCTGCTCGGCTCGGGCGCGTTCCTGTTCACCGCGCCCCGCGCGGTGGCCGAGGAAGCGTGCCGGCGGCTGGAGGCGGCGGGCATCCCCGCGGCGCTGATCGGCGAGATGCTGGGGAAGGGCGAGCAGGTCTGGATCGAGCGCGGCGGCCGGCGGGAGCCGCTCGCGTACTCGGTGCAGGACGAGATCGTGAAGCTGGCAGCGGGGCGGCCGGAGCCGGCCTAGTGCTCCGGGCAGGATGACGGCTCGGCGGGCTTCTCGGATTCGTCCTTGTAGGTTTCCCTGATCTTCCGAACGCGTCGACGTTCTCGAGGAAGATCCGCGTCAGGTCCGGGTCGAACTGGCTTCCCCGCTCGGCCTCGAAGAGCTCGACGATGCGCGGCAGCTCCCACGCCTTCTTGTAGCGCCGGTCGCTCGCGAGCGCGTCGAAGACGTCCGCGAGGGCGGTGATGCGGCCGTAGATGTGGATCTTCTCGCCCGCGAGGCCGCAGGGATACCCCTTCCCGTCCCACCTCTCGTGGTGCTGCCAGGCGATGATGGCCGCGGAGCCGCAGCAGCCGGCGCTCGGAGTGCTTCAGCATGTCGTGCCCGAGCGTCGGTGTGCGTCTTCATCTCGTCCCACTCGGCGTCGTCCAGCTTCGCCGGCTTCAGCAGGATGCGGTCGGGGATGGCGATCTTGCCGATGTCGTGCATCGGCGAGGAGAGCTTCAGCGATGTCGGTCTCGTTCCGACAGCCCGTACTTCTCCCCGAACAACCGGCAGTACTCGGCCACGCGCTTGACGTGCTGGCCGGTCTCCTTGGAGCGCGATCTCGCTCGCTTCGGCCATGGTGAAGATGATCTCGCGCTGGGTGGCCTCGATCTCCTCCTGCAGCTGCGCCGTCTTGAGCACCTCGGCCGTGTAGGTGGAGGCCAGCAGCAGGTGCTCCTTGTCCGTGCTCGGAGAACCCGAGCCGGTCAGCTTGTTGACGGCCTGGTAGACGCCGACCGTCCGGCCGTCGGCGTCCTGATCGGCAGCGCGAGGATGGACCGGGTCAGGTAGCCGGTGCGCTGGTCGACTTCCTTGTCGAAACGTTCGTCGTGGTAGGGGTCGTTGATGATGAGCGGCTCGCCGTGGGTGGCGACCCAGCCCGCGATGCCCTTGGGTCTTCGGGATCGATGATCCGGTCGACGCCGTGGGCCACCTTCGACCAGAGCGTGCCGTCCTTCTCGTTGCAGAGCCACACCGTGCACCGGTCGGCGCCGATGAGGTCCCTGCCGAAGTCCGCGAGCAGCAGCAGCAGCCGGTCGATGTTCCGCTCGGCGGCGATCCGTGTGATGCACGAGAAGATGACCTTCTCGATCGGGCGCTCGCGGCTGCGGCCCGCGGCTCTTGCCGGCGGGTCGACGCGGCTTCGCGCGCGCGGCATCGCCGGCCGGAGCTTCCGCCGGGCCGCGACCGCCGACGCGCGCTTCGCCTTCCGCGCGGCGCCCGTGCCGGGTTTCCGTCCGCTCTTCGATCTCTTCTTCGCCTGCTTCGCCATCGTCAGGGCACCTTCATGCCCGCATCCCACAGTCTATTCGACCGCATAGCATTCCGCAAGGACCGCCGCCACGACGTCCGCCGCACGGTGCCAGGGGCCGCCCGCCGGCTCGACAGCCCCGTCGGCCACCGGGCGCGCCGCGCTCGCCCTCGGCGAGCGCGAAGTCCGACGCGCCCGTCCTCGGAAGCGCTCGAGCGTCAGGACGTATCGGAACCCCCCGCCGATCGCGTCGGCGAGTTCCGAGCCGGACCGCCGCAGCAGGCGCCGCACGGCACGGCGCTCCCGCCCGGTCCACCCGCCGACGAATCGCGGCACCAGCGGCAGGCCCAGGCCCTCCGGCGCGAGCGCACCCGGGTTGACCGCGAACAGCCGGTTGATCGCCTCGCGCCGGCCCTCGCGGTCGCCCTCGCGGGCGGCGAGCGGTGCGATCTCGATGAAGGCGTCGGCCAGGAACCGCCGCTCCCACACGGGGTCGAGACCACCGATCGCCTCGCGGATCATGCCGGCGGACCGCCGCAGGGAACCCTCGTCGATCCGGTACAGGGCTTCCGCGTGGGGCGCCCGGGCGGTCTCGACCGCGCGCGCGATCTCGAGGTACTTCAGCGATATGCGCGGGTAGGCTTCCGTGGCCATGGCGAGATGGAAGGCGCCGTCCTCCTCGGCGCCTTCGGCGAGGTACGCCCGGCCGACTTCCGCGGCGTACAGCCGGGTCCGCTGCCGGTGGTACCAGCCCCGCAGGGCGCTCACGGCCGCGGAGAGCAGCGCGCGGCAGCGGGCGAACGGATCCGCGGTCGGCCTGCCGAGGGCGAGCCGCGCCATCCCCTCGTGGATGTCCGCGAGGCTCTCGTGCACGTCCAGCCGGTAGTGCGCGACGTCCGACCCGTAGTACAGCAGCCAGGCGGGGTCCTCGTCGGCGAGCGCCTCCTCGGCGTACCGCAGCGCGAGATCGAGCCGTCCGAACCGCCGGTGCAGGACCGCGAGGGAGACCCCGGCGAGCGGGGTGTCGTCCTGCGCGAGGGCCGCCTCGTACTCCGCGAGCGCGCCGCGGTAGTCCATGCGGGACTCGAGCAGCTCGCCCCGGGCGAGGTGACCCGAGGCGAGGTCCTCGCCGGCGAGCGACTCGTCGGTGGCCTGCAGCGCGGCCCGGTAGTGGTAGAACCGCCGCTCGAGCAGCGACAGGTTGTACCAGGCGATCGAGGCGAAGTAGCGCGAATCGTCGCCGCGGACAGCTCGATCGCCGCCCGGTAGTGCCGGGACGATTCGGCGTAGTCGCCCATGCCCGAGTAGAGGGTGCCGAGCGTCATCGCGAGATCGGCCGACATGCCCGTCGGCCAGGACGGCCTCCTCGAGGAGCCGCACACCGTCGGCGTACCGGTGGACCTTGAAGTACATCCACCCGAGGTCGTCCACCAGCTCCGCGTCCCCGGGCCATTTCTCCGCCGCCCGCTCGAGCCAGCCGACGGCCTCGCGGTTCGCGTCGAGCTTGCCGAGGCACCGGGCGATGCGCGCGTACCCCTCGGCGTCCGCGGCCCCCTTGCGCTCCGCCTCGACGTACTCGTCCAGCGCGAGCCGCCACAGCTGCTCCCCGTAGTACAGCGAGGCGAGGCCGAGGTTGAACCGGGCGTCGTCGGGGAAGGCGCGCTTCGCCTCGCCGAACAGCTTCGCCGCGGCCTCGTACCCGTGGCGCTCGACGGCCGTCCCGCGCCCGCTGGTCGTACCAGTCCGCGGAGCCCTCCGCAGGGTCCGCGTCCCGGCGCGGGCCGCCGCCGGCCCGGGCGCGGCCTGGGCGGCCAGGCGCGGGGCGGCGAGCGACGCCGCCACGGCGATCGCCAGGACGCACGCGAGCGCAGCCGCCCGCGCGGGAGTCGCGGCTGCCACGGCGCGTTCTCACGACGGCCCCCCGGAACTCGGGCCGGGTTCAGCAGGCCCAGCACGCGCCGCGGCAGGGGGACGCGGCCGCGGAACGACCGGTGGAACGCCTGCCACGCCTCGAGGAACGACGCGAGGTCGCCGTCGTCGAAGCCCCGCGCGAACTCTGCGTCGAGGTACCGGGCCGTGAGGTCGGGCAGCGCGACGCCCCGGTCGGCGAGCATTCGGCGGGCGAACTCGAGGTGCGACTCCCCGCCGCGCCGCACGGCACCCACGCCCGCGAGGAGGACGAGCGCGAGCCGGTAGCGGGCCTTCGCGCGCGAGCGGGCCGGGCCGCGCAGGCAGGATCCACGGCAGCGACGGGCCGAGCTTCAGGCCGGCGAGCACGAGCAGGTACCCCGCCGGCAGGACCACGAACCACCACCGCGCCGCGGCCGAGAGGACGCGGACGGCGCCCGCCGCGAAGCGCGCGAGCGACCTGCGACGGGGTCGGAGGACCGGCCCGCTCCTCCTCGAGCTGGTCCTGGT
>CAVUYS010000066.1:0-37875 GCA_963745745.1 uncultured Spirochaetota bacterium
AGCCGGTGGAAGTGGGCCAGGAAGTGCGGGTCAGCGGCCGCGTGCTGGAGGTCAAGGGCCGGGTGGTGGAGACCGAAGCGGAGATCCTGGGGCCGCAGGGCCAGGCGGTGGCCCGGGGCCGGGGTCGCTTCTTGAGAATGTAGGAGGCAGGTCATGGAAGTGTACGAGGCGATCCGCGCGCGGCACAGCGTGCGCTCCTACCGGGACCGGGCGGTGGAGCCGGCCAAGCTGGCCCGGGTGCTGGAGGCGGCGCGCCTGGCCCCCTCGGCCCGCAATGAGCAGGAGTGGCGCTTCGTGGTGGTGAGCGACCTGCCCAAGAGGGAGGCCCTGGCCACCCAGGCCTCCACCCAGGCCTTCATGCTGGAGGCCCCGCTGATCATCGCCGCCTGCGCCCAGACCGACGGCCGGGTCATGCGCTGCGGGCAGCTGGCTTATCCCATCGACGTGGCCATCGCCCTGGACCACCTCAGCCTGGCCGCCGTGGCCGAGGGCCTGGGCACCTGCTGGATCGGCTCTTTCGATCCCGCGCAGGTGCGGCGCATCCTGGGCATCCCGCCGGAGGTCCAGGTGGTCGGGCTGATGCTCCTGGGATACCCCCGCGAGAGCACGGAACAGCCGAAAAAGAGCCGCCTGCCGCTGGAACAGATCGTCCACCGCGAGGCCTGGTAGACCACCGCCGCTCCGGCGCGCCGCGCACCGCACCCCCTCGCCCCCCCCAACGCAACTTAGCGCTTGATTCCGGCTTCTAATCTTGACTACTATTGTCATATTACGGAGGGCCCCATGTCCTATTTGGGTGGAGAGTCATCGGATCGGCCGGCCGTAGCCGAGCGGCTGTCGCCGGCAAGCCAACCGCTGCGGCAGGAGCTGGAGCCGCGGGTGCCGGTTGGCCAAGGGGTGCTGCAGGCCGTGAAGGCCGAGATCACCCGGACGGTGGTCGGACAGGAGCGCCTCATCGAGCGCCTGCTGATCGGGCTGCTGTGCCAACGGCCACGTGCTGATCGAAGGGCGTGCCCGGCCTGGCCAAGACCCTGACCGTGACGCACCCTGGCCCGCACGGTGCGCGCCGGCTTCCAGCGCATCCAGTTCACCCCGGACCTGCTGCCCGCCGACCTCATCGGCACCCTGATCTACAACCCGAAGACCGAGGAGTTCGTCCCGCAGCAAGGGCCCGATCTTCACCAACATCATCCTGGCCGACGAGATCAACCGCGCCCCGGCCAAGGTGCAGAGCGCGCTGCTGGAGGCCATGCAGGAGCGCCAGGTCACCATCGGGGACACCACCTATCCCCTGGCCGACCCGTTCCTGGTGCTGGCCACGCAGAACCCCATCGAGCAGGAAGGCACCTATCCGCTGCCCGAGGCCCAGGTCGACCGCTTCATGCTGAAGCTGGTGGTCACCTACCCCTCGCAGGAGGAGGAGCGGGAGATCCTGCGGCGCATGGCCCGCAACCAGCCTCCCCCGCGGGCCGAGGCGGTGATCGGGCCCGAGCAGATCCGCGCCCTGCGCGAGGAGGTGGACCAGATCTACATCGACGACAAGATCGAGGACTACATCGTGGACCTGGTGGTCGCCACCCGGCACCCGCAGCGGCGGGGCCTGCCGCTGGCCGAGCTGATCCAGTACGGGGCCTCGCCCCGGGCCACCATCTACCTGACCCTCACCTCCAAGGCCCACGCCCTCCTCTCCGGGCGCGGCTACGTGACGCCCCAGGACGTGAAGTCGCTGGCCCCGGACGTGCTGCGCCACCGCATCCTGCTGACCTACGAGGCGGAGGCCGAGGGCTTGAGCTCCGACACCATCGTGGAGCGCATCCTGGACGGGGTAGAGGTGCCGTGACCACTACCGAGCTGGCCCGGGCCGTGCGCTTTCTGGAGATCACCACGCGCAAGGCGGTGACCGCCACCTTCGCCGGGCGCTACACCAGCGCCTTCAAGGGCCGCGGCATGGAGTTCGACGAGGTGCGGGAGTACCAGAGCGGGGACGACGTGCGCACCATCGACTGGAACGTCTCGGCCCGCACCGGGCGCCTGCACATCAAGCGCTACGTGGAGGAGCGCGAGCTGACCATCCTGCTGCTGGTGGACCTGTCGGCCTCCGGCTCCTTCGGCAGCACGACCCGCAGCAAGGCCGAGGTGGCCGCGGAAATCTGCGCGCTGCTGGCCTTCACCGCCATCCGCAGCAACGACCGGGTGGGCCTGATCATCTTCACCGACCGGGTGCGGAAGGTGATCGCCCCGCGCAAGGGCTCCCGGCACGTGCTGCGCCTGATCCGCGACATCCTGGCCTTCGCGCCGGGAAGCGCCGGCGAGCACACCAGCATCAACGCGGGCCTGCAGGCTCTGTCCGCCGTGCTGAAGCGCCGGGCGGTGGTGTTCCTGGTTTCGGATTTCCAGGACCGCGGCTACGAGGCTCTTCTGAAGACCGCGGGAAAGCGGCACGACCTGATCGCCGTGCTGCTGGCCGATCCGCGCGAGCTGCGCCTTCCGGACGTGGGCCTGCTCGAGTTGGAGGACGCGGAGACCGGCGCGCGCGTGCTGGTGGATTCCGCCAGCCGCGAGGTGCGCAACGCCTACGAGCAGGCCGGGGCCCAGGCGCGCGCCGCCCTGTCCCGGCTGTGCTCCGGCGCGGGCATCGACCTGATCCCGATCACCATGGGCGAGGATCCGGCGCGGATCCTGGTGCGCTTCTTTCTGGCCAGAGAGAGGCGGCTGTAGCGGGGAGGGAGGCAATGAGCGGCAAGCGGTTCCTGCGGGCCTGCGGGGCGGCGCTTCTTTGGCTGCCGCTGCTGAGCCTGGGCTGCGACGGCCCCGCGGCCGGGCGCGACAGCTTCGAGCTGGAGAAGGCCTACGGCCAGGGGCGGTCGGTGAGCTTCGCGGTGCGCGTGTCGCGCCTGAAAATCAGCACCGCCGAGCAGGTGGCCCTGGAGCTGGAGAGCCGCGCCGCGGAGGCCTGGCGGGTGGCCTTCCCCGAAATCGCCGAGGAGCTCGGGGAGTTCCGGGTGAGCGCGCGGGAGGCCGAGCGTCGGCGCCTGGAGCGCGACGGCTCCATCACGGTCACCCGGGCCTACACCCTGGAACCTTTCCTGCCGGGAGCCTACCAGATTCCCCCGCTCACCCTGGACTTCGGCGAGGCCGGCGAGGAGTTCTCCTTCTCGCTCTCCTCCGAACCGATCGTCGTGGAGGTCTCCTCGGTGCTGCCGCCCACGCTGGGCGAGCAGGACCTGGAGGAAATCGCCGGGCCTGACCGCCTGGCTTCGCGCCGCTGGCTGTGGATCGGCGGCGGGGCGGCGGTCGTCGCCGTCCTGGCCGCGGGCGCGGTGCTGCTGCTGCGCCGGGCCCGCCGCCGCGCTCCCCCCGCCAGGCCCCTGGGCAGCGCGGAGGCGGCGCTGGCCGAGCTCGACGCGCTGCTGGTCCGGGGCTTCGCGGAGCAGGGGCTGTTCCGCGAGTTCTACCAGGGCTTGAGCGACCTGGCCCGCCGGTACGTGGAGAACCGCTACGCCATCCGCGCCCCCGAGCGGACCACGGAAGAGTTCCTCCGCGAGGCCCAGGACAACCCGGCCCTGTCCGGGCACAGCGGGCTGCTGAAGAGCTTCCTGCGGCACTGCGACCTGGTCAAGTTCGCTCGCCTGCAGCCGGAGCCCGCGGAGGTGTCCGCGGCGGTGGAGGCCTGCCGGAGCTTCATCACCCGGACCGCTGGCTCCGGGGAGGAAGCTGCCCCATGAGCTTCCAGTTCCAGAGCCCCTGGATGTTCGCCTTCCTCCTGCTGATCCCCGCGCTCCTGTACCACGAGCTGCGCCGTCCGCCGGGGGCCTCCCTGCGCTTCAGCTCCACGGCCGGGGCGGGCGCGCTTCCCGCCTCCTGGCGCCTGCGCCTGGCCCGGCTGCCGCTGGCCCTGCGCGCGGCCACCCTGCTCCTGCTGGTGGCCGCCCTGGCGCGGCCGGTGAGCGGGCGGGACCCGGTGCGCAACGTGACCGAAGGGGTGGCCATCCAGATGGTGGTGGACCGCTCGGGCAGCATGGGCATCGGTATGGACTACAAGGACGAGGCGCTGCCGCGCTTCGAGGTGGTCAAGCGGGTGTTCGCCGACTTCGTGCTGGGCGACGGGAGGGACCTGCGCGGCCGGCCCGACGACCTGATCGGGATCATCGCCTTCGCCGGCTTCGCGGACACCATCAGCCCCCTGACCAACTCGCGCGACGCCCTGTCCGGGCTGCTCAAGGAGCTCTCCATCATCCGCGACGCCAGCAAGGACGGCACGGCCATCGGCGACGGCATCGCCCTGGGCGCGGCGCGCCTGAAGAGCGCCCAGGAGGAGGCCGAGGCGGCGACGGCCGACGGGGACGCCTTCCGCATCAAGAGCAAGATCCTGATCCTGCTCACCGACGGGGAGCAGAACGCGGGCAAGCGCAGTCCGGCCCAGGCGGCGGCCCTGGCCGCGGAGTGGGGCATCAGGATCTACGCCATCGGGGTTTCCGCCGGTTCGGGCGGCAGCCTGCCCGCCGGAGCCGGCGAGGTGCTGCGGCAGGCCGCGGAGTCCACCGGCGGGATCTACCGGGAGGCGGGGGACGAGCGCAGCCTGCGCGCGGTCTACGAGGAGATCGACCGGCTGGAGAAGAGCGAGGTGCGCACCCTGCAGTACCTGAGCGTGCGCGAGCTGTTCACCCCGCTGGCCCTGGCCGCCCTGGCCCTGTTGAGCCTGCAGATCCTGCTGTCGGCCACCGTGCTGCGGAGGCTGCCGTGAGCGTGCACTTCGCTGCCCTGGACCTGCTGCACCTGCTGTGGGTGGTGCCCGCCGCCGGCCTGCTGCTGTGGCTGTCCGGCCGCCGGGCCCGCGCGGCCCTGGCCCGCTTCACCGCCCTGGGCGGCCGGCTGGCCCAGTTGGACCGGCGGCGGCGCCTGGCCCGGCAGCTGCTGGCGCTGCTGGCCCTGGCGGCCATCGGAGTGGCCCTCCTGCGGCCGGGCTGGGACCCCCAGCCCCTGGTGGTGCGCCAGGAGGGCAGGGACGTGGTGTTCGCGGTGGACGTTTCCCGCAGCATGCTGGCCGAGGACCTGGCCCCCAGCCGCCTGGAGCGGGCCAAGCTGGCCATCCTGGACGCGCTGCCCGCCCTGCAGGGCGACCGGGTGGCCGTGGTGGCCTTCGCCGGGGACGCGGCCGTGGTCTGCCCGCTCACCCGCGACTACGGCTTCTTCAAATGGGCCGTGCAGGGGCTTTCCCCGGGCAGCGTGCAGGTGCAGGGCACCCTGATCGGGGACGCGGTGCGCAAGATCGCCGCGGAGGTTTTCGATCCGCGCGAGAAGCGCTTCAAGGACCTGATCCTGATCTCCGACGGCGAGGACCAGGGTAGCTACCCGGAGGTGGCCGCCTCCGTGGCCGGGGAGCAGGGCGTGCGCATCCTGGCCATCGGCCTGGGGGACGAGGGGAGGGGCAGCCGCATTCCGGTGAGCGGGTCCGGAGCCGGGCGGGAGTACCTGAGCACCCAGGGCGGGGAGGTGTGGACGCGCCTGGAGGCGACGATCCTGCGCAGGATGGCGCTGGCCACGCCCGGGGGCCGGTACCTGCACGGGGCCACGGGCACCTTCGATCTGGGCACCCTGTACCGGGGACTGATCGCCGGGGAGGAAGGGCGGGACTTCGGGCCGGTGGAGATCACCCGCTATCAGGAGAAGTTCCAGCTTTTCCTGCTGGCGGCCCTGCTGCTGCTGGCCGCCGAGAGCCTGCTCTCCGAGCGCCCGCGGCAGGCCAGGCGGCAGGCGGCGCGCGGTGCGGCACCGAGGGCCGAGCGCCCGCGGGACCGGAGGGTCGCGTGATCCCCCGCCGCAACAGCCTGCTGCTGGCGGCCCTGGCCCTGGCCCTCCTGCCCGGCGCGCGCGCGGCCGGCGCCGGGGCGGCGGAAATGGTGGCCGCGGGCAACCTCTCCTACGACCAGGGCGAGCTGGCGGAGGCCGCGGCCGGCTACGAGAAGGCCCGCCAGGCCGCTCCCGGAGCAATCCGTGCCGCTGTACAACCTGGGGGTGGTGCTCTACCGGCAGGACAACCTGGTGGCGGCCCTGGGCGCGTTCCAGAGCATCCCGCAGGCGGCGCCCGGGCTGGCCGCGCGCCTGCACTACAACCAGGGCAACACCCTGGCCCGCCTGGGCCGCCTGGTCCAGGAGCAGGAGCCGGAGCAGGCCCTGGAGCTGTACCTGCGCAGCCTCGGTGCCTTCCGGCGGGTGCTGGAGCTGGAGAGCGCTCACCGCGCCGCGGCCGTGAACCTGGAGATCGTGCGGCGCTGGGTGGCGGAGCTGGAGAGCCGGCTGGTCCAGGCCCAGGCCGCTCCCGGAGCCAGCAGCCCGGGAACCCCGGCGCCGGGCTCCGGCAACAAGGCGGCGGATCCGCCGCAAAACGCGCCCGCGCCCCAGGACCCCGTCGTGGCGGAGCCGGCCCCGTGGGAGCTGCCCGACGAGTCGGCGGAAGCGATCTTGCGAGAGGAAAGCGCGCGGCGCGAAGAGGAGCAATCCCGAGGAGGGTCGGTGAATGAATACCCCGCGTGGTAGCCGCGCGGCCTGCTGGCCGCTGGCGGCATGGATGATATTGGCGTTCCTGGCTTTGGCCCCGGCCCTGCGGGCCCTGGAGCTGAAGACGGTCGTGGAGCGCAGGGAGGTGTACCAGGGGGAGAGCTTCCTGTTCCAGCTCCAGGTGCTGGGCGCCTCCGCGGTGGACCAGCCGGACGTGCCGGACCTGCCGGATTTCGACGTGCGCGAGATCCCGGTGAACTGGATCCGCACCCGCGTGGGCCGCCGGCTGCAGCAGTTCGACCTGGAGACCGGCACCAGCTACCTGTACCGGCTGATCGCGCTGCGGCCCGGCTCCCTGGCCATTCCCCCCTTCAGCGTGGGGGCGGACGGGACGGTGCTCAGCAGCAAGGCGACGGTGGTGCGCGTGCTGGAGCCTCCGGACTCCCCGGATTTCAAGCTGAGCCTCACCCTGGCCAAGCGCCAGGTGTACATCGGCGAGCCGGTGCTGATGCGGGCGGTCTGGTACTACCGCCTGAGCGCGCACTATTACGCGGTGAACATCCCCATCCTCCGGCACCCCAGCTTCAAGGAGAACGGCAGCAGCGGCTATTCCCCCTCGCTGCGCCCGATGGCCGCCAACTCGGCCTGGGAGGGGGTGGAGGGCAAGACCCTGCTCAACGGCATCCCTTACGACACGGTGTCCTTCGAGCGGGTGCTCATCCCCTCGGAAGCGGGGAGCTTCGATTTCCCCGCCTCCACCGTGCAGGTGTGGGGCGCGGGGGAGCCGGAGTCCTCCTCCGGGCGGGGGCGCTGGGACTTCGACAGCATCGTGGTGGGCTCGCTGCCCTTCCGCGTCCTGGTGCGGCCCGTGCCCGAGGAGGGGCGGCCGGACAACTATTCCGGCCTGGTGGCCGATGCCCTGCGCCTGCGGGCCGAGATCCAGCCCGCCGAGATGAACGTGGGCGACCCGGTGACCCTGAGCCTGACCCTGTCCGGCCCGGCGGCCATCGCCCAGGCCCGGCTTCCCCCGCTGGAGAGCTTCGCCCAGCTGGGCGAGGACTTCCTGTTGAGGGAGGATTCCCTGCGCGAGCAGGTCGGGGAAAAGGAGAAGGTGTTCCGGGTGGGCCTGCGGGTGCGCAGCGAGGAGGTGCGCGCGCTGCCCTCCCTGGAAATCCCCTACTTCAACACCCGCAGCGGCACCTACCAGACGGCGCGCTCGGCCGCGGTGCCGATCACGGTACGGCCGACCCGCGTGCTGACCGAATCGGACCTGGAGGGCGCCGGGGGCCGCCGGCCGCCCTCGACCGAGACCGCCTGGACGGTGCGGGACTGGAAGGACGGCATCCTGTTCAACTACGCGGACACCTCCCGGCTCCTGTCCCGGGAGGCCGGGGTGGGGGAGCTGGCCCGGCGGCCGGCGGTGGTCGGCCTGCTGGTGGTGCCGGCGGCGGTGCTGGCCTTGGCCGCCCTGCTGGCCGCGCGCCGGCGGGCCGCCCGCCTGGCCGCGGCGGAAGGCCCGGCGCCGGAAGAGCCGGCCAGCCCGCCGCCGCCGGCACCCGCGGGGCCCGGCAGCGCGGAGGAGGCGCTGGCGGCCTTCCGCGAGCTGCTGAAAGTCCGGCTGGGCCTGCCGCCCGGCAGGCTGATCTGGCAGGACCTGCAGGCCGAGCTGGCCGGGCGCGGGCTGGAGGCGGAGGTGCTCGAGCGCACCCGCGAGCTGTTCGACCTGCTGGAGCGGCGTCGCTACGCCGGGGCGGGGCGGGAGCACGGGGAGGCCGGGGAGGAACAGGCGCTGGCCGAGCGCGCGGCCCGCCTCACCGAGGAGCTGGACGCCCGGCTGGGGCCGGCGCAGGAGTAGGCCATGCGACGCACACCGCGGCTTCCGGCGCTGCTGCTGACCGCCGCCCTGCTGGCGCTGCTGCTTCTGGCGGGGCCCACGGCCGGCGCCCAGGACCGGGAGCGCCTGGTGGCGCTGCTGGAGCAGGGACAGGCCCTGTTCGGCAGGGCCAACAACAGCGCAGAGGCGGAGGAGGCGCGGGTCCTGTACGAGCGGGCCCTGGACCGCTTCCTGACCGTGCTGGAGGAGGGGGGCGCGCGCAACGCCCGCCTGCTGTACAACATCGGCAACACCTACTTCCTGCTGGGCGACCTGGGCAGGGCGGTGCTGTACCTGCGCCGCGCGGAGCTGCTGGACCCCGCGGACCGCAACCTGCAGCACAACCTGCGCTTCGTGCGCTCGCAGCGCCCCGACCGCCTGGCCCCGGACCAGCTCTCGGCGGCGGCCCGCACCGTGCTGTTCTGGCACTACCTGCTGCCGCGCCCGCTCAAGCTCTACCTGTTCACCGCGGTCTTTGCCGCGGGCTGCCTGCTGGGCGCCTGGGTCCTGCTGGCGCGGAGCGGGCCGGCGCCGGGGCCGCTGGTGGTCCGCGGCCCTCGGCGGAGCGGCTCTTCTGCTGCTGGGTTCGCTGCTGGCGGGGGAGGCGGGCGCGCGCTCCCGGCGGGACGGGGTGGTCCTGGCCGGCGAGGTGGTGGCGCGCAAGGGCGACGGCACCGCCTACCAGTCCAGCTTCGTGGACCCGCTGCACGCGGGCACCGAGTTCCGCCTGCTGGAGCAGCGCGCGGGCTGGTACCGCATCCGCCTCAGCGACGGCCGGACCGCCTGGATCCCGGCGGAAGCGGCGGAGCTGGTGCGCCTGTAGACCGCCGCCTTTCAGCCGCGCCCTCAGCCCACCAGCGGCTTGAACATGACCAGGGCGTCCACGTAGCCCAGGCGGGCGTGGCGGAAGGCGCCGGGCAGCACGCCGATCACCGCGAAGCCGTGCTTCTTCCACAGCCGGATGGCGCCCTCGTTGGTCGAGACCACCAGGTTGTACTGCATGGCCCGGAAGCCCCGGGCCCGGGCCTCCACCTGGGAGTGCTCGCACATGGCCGAGGCGATGCCCTGGCCGCGGGCCGGCCCGGCCACCACGTACCCGCAGTTGCACACGTGCGCGCCCAGGGCCGGCTGGTTGGGCTTGAGGTAGTAGGTGCCCAGCACCTCGCGGTCATCGCCCAGGGCCACGAAGGTGGCCCGCGGCGTCTCGACCCAGGCGCGATGGGCCTCCGCTTCGTCGATGTCCGGGGCGAAGGCGTAGGTCTCCCCGGCGCGGAACACGGGCTCCAGGATCCTCCAGACCGCGGGCCAGTGTTCCGGCCCGAAAGGCTGGATGCGGATCACGCGCCGGGCTGGCGGGCCAGCCGGAACAGGCCCAGGGCCACCAGCACGTCCCAGGCCAGGCTCAGCGGCCCGCCGATGGCGGCGAACAGGAAGGTGGCCCGGAACCCCGGTGCGAAGTCCGCGGTGATCTCGAAGAGCAGCAGCAGGCCGAAGCCGGCGATGCCCAGGATGGCGCTGGCCTTGCTGAAGATCCCGGCCCGCAGCATGACCAGCGAAAGGCCCAGCGCCGGCCAGCGTCGAGAAGAAGAAGGCCAGGAAGGTGCCCGGGGTGTGGCTCTGCCCCACGGCCAGCATGGCCTCGCCGGCCGCCGCCAGCGCGGCGCGCTGCGTTTCGGTGCCGGCCGCGGCGTAGCGGCTGCTCAGCTCCAGCATGGGGAAGGCCCGGTTCCCGGCCAGGAACACCGCCACTCCGAGCAGGGCGGCGATCAGGAACAGGCCGGCGAAGGCCTGGTGGGTCCGCCGGTGCGCGGCGTAGAGGGCGTAGGTCAGGGGAATCGACAGGAAGGTGAAGATGATGTTCAGCAGGCCGAGGTTGCGCATCCCCAGGAAGGGGCTGCCGCGGTACAGGGTGAACCAGTCCACCGCGGTCACGGGTCCGGCGAACATTCCCCCGCCCGGCAAAAAGGTGATGCCGATCTCGGCCAGCCCGTTCAGCACCGTGAGCAGGGCGGCCACCCCGCCCACGACGTAAAGCATTTTCCAGGCGGACCGGGAAGGCTCCGCAAGATTCGCGGTCATGCTCTCCTCCTAGTTATTCCAGATGGGTGTGCTCGAAGCGGTCCCCGTACTTTAACCCGAAATGGAACACCCGATCCAGGGAGGAGTGGGCAAAAAGCATCACGCCGGCGAGCTGCAGGACCGGCACCGGGAGCAGGGCTCCCAGCACGTAGAGGCAGACCGCCAGCGCCCGGTGGTGGATGAAATTGTAGAGCCAGGCGCCGGCCCGCGGACCGGCCAGGTAGCCCAGCATCCCGATGTCCGGGGCGAACAGCAGCAGCGGGAACCACCACCAGGCGTAGCCGAGCCGCGAGAACAGGAAGATCGACAGCAGGAACAGGAAGGCCTCTTCGATGCGCAGCAGGGTTTTCATGGGCGGCAATCTCCCGCCAGCGGCAGGAGCTTTTCCACCAGCCGGCTCTGGAACTCCTCGGGAGCCTCCACGGCCAGGAAGTGACCGGCGTTCTCGAACCAGACGATTTCCACCCGCGGGGCCCGCAGGCGGGCGGCCCATTCCTCCACCAGCGAGGTCGGGGTGTTGTAGTCCTGCCGCCCCAGGAAGAAGAACACCGGCACCTCCAGCCGGCGCACCTGCGAGAGCAGGTCGACCTGCAGCCGGTCGGCCAGCAGCCGCTCCAGGCTGCGGTCGAAGTTGGCCTGATAGGCCAGGCGCGTGCCCAGGGTGTACTCGCGGCCGAACAGCTTGGCCGGCAGGAACTCGCGCACCCGCTGGACGGCGAACTCATCGCCGTGGTACCTGCTGAGCCAGCGCCGCTGCAGCCCGAAGTCGGCCTGCCTGGAGTAGGGCGGATGGATCGCGGCCAGCTCGGCCAGGGCTTCGCGGTCGCCGGCCTTCCGGGCCTGGTCTACGACCCAGTTGTAGGAAATCTCCTCCTGGCGGTCCCGGTGCACGAGCTGCCCCGTGCCCACGTAGGCGTAGAACAGGTCGGGGCGCTGCAGGACCGCCTTCACCCCGACCAGGCTGCCCCAGGAGTGGCCGATCAGGAAGATCTTCCTGCCCTGCCCCAGCTTCTCGGCCAGCTCGATGGTGTCCCCGACGATGCGCTGCAGGGACAGGCTGTCCCAGTCCACGCCCCTGGCGGAGGCGCCGGCCCCGCGCTGGTCCCAATGCACGACCAGGAAATACTTCTCCAGCCGCTGGGAGTAGTGCCGGGCCAGGGGAAGCTGGCCGCCCCCGGGGCCGCCGTGCACGTACAGCAGAACGGGGTTGCGGCGGTCGTTGCCCCGCAGCAGGACCGTTTGGGGGAAGCCTCCCAGCTCCATGGTGCGGATCTCCGCGATGGAGTCTCGGCCCCCCGATGGGGCGCGTGCGCGCCGGGAGCAGCGCCAGCACCCCCACGGCGATCAGCAGCGCGGCGAGCAGGCCGGCCAGCCCGATGCCGATGCCGGACAGCCAGCGTTTCATGACTTTTCGGCGAAGCTCACCATCCACTGGATCCCGAACCTGTCCGCGAACATGCCGAAGTATTCGCCCCAGAACATCTTCTGCATGGGCATTTCGATCTTGCCGCCCTTGGAGAGGCCGTTGAAGACCCGGTCGGCCTCCTGCTTGCTGTCGACGTTGATCGAAATGTAGAAGTTGTTGCCGGCGGTGTACTTGTGGCCCATGGATTCCACGGAGTCCGAGGCCATCAGCCGGATCCCATTGCCGATGGGCAGGGCGATGTGCATGATCTTGTCGCGGTCGGCGGGGGGCACCTTGTCCGCCTCGGGGGTGTCCTTCATGCGCTGCACGGAGGAGAACTCGCCGCCGAACACGGACTTGTACAGCTTGAAGGCTTCCTCGGTGGTGCCTGGGAAGTTCAGGTATGGGTTGATCGTGGTCATGCTGGCTCCTTTACTATTTCACTAAGGTATTATCTGAAAAAGAAAACGGCAACCTCAGCGCGGGCCCTTCAAGAGCTGGATGGTGCGCTCGTCGCGCTTGCCCTGGAAGTACTTTTCCAGCACCTGGGCGAACACGGAGCCCGGATGCTCCACGCATTCGAACAGGGTCATGCTGGAGCGCAGCTTCAGGTCATCCGGGTAGGGGAAGATATCGGAGACCGACCGGCCCTCCACGGCCAGCACCGCCTGCGCGCATTCGACCAGCCGGGAGCCCAGAAGAGGGTGCTGGAGGTAGGCCCGGGCCTCCTCGAGGCTCCTGATGGCGTAATGCCTGGAGGTCGAAGAGTGCCCGAGCCCGTCGATCTGCGGAAAGATGAACCAGATCCAGTGGGTGCGCTTCCGGCCGCCGCGCAGCTCCGCCAGGGCCTGGTCGTAGACCGGGGCCTGCGCCTTGAGGAAGCGCTCCAGGTCGTGATGGATCGTGCCCGCCACCTATCCCTCCTTGGCTGCTTTCAGGATCTTTGCGGCCGTGTGGAAAAACCGGGTCGTCGTCCGCTTGCCCAGCGCTGCGTCCAGGAAGCCCTGGGAGCTCGGCGGCCTGCCGTTCTGAATATACCAGACCACGTAGGCTTCGTGCTGCCGGGTCTGGAGGATCTGCAGGTCCTTCTTGGGCGAGAACAGGGGCAGCTCGAGGTCGCCTCGTATGGGGTCAGCGGCGAAAACGACGCACAGGCGCATGTCCGGCGTGACTTTGAGCTTTCCAAACGGGTCGGCGGCCAGGATCGTTTCCAGCTCCGGAATGGTTCGCAGGAAAACGGCCACCTCGTATCCCAGGGCTTTTTTCAGCTGGTCTTCAATTTTCCTGGTGAGGCGGACAACGTCCTTGCCTGCGGTTTCGAAGAAAACGTTCCCGCTTTGGATATAGGTGCGCACGTTCCGCAGCCCCAGCTCCTCGAACCAGGGCCGCAGGGCCTCCATGCGGACGGTGTGGCCGCCGACGTTGATGCCGCGCAGCAGCGCGATGTATTTCGTCACTTGGCTCCCGATGCACCTGAATATACGAAAAGCGAAATCAATGATTCAAATGCGGATTACCGGTCCCTGTTCCATGTCCGCGATCAGGAACTGGATGAACTCGACCAGCTTGTGGAACTGCCGCTGCTCCAGCTGGAAAAGCACCGCGGCGAAGTTCTGCTTGAGCTGCTTTTGATAGAACTGCAGTCCTGTCAGCTCATAGGACAGGATGTTGTGGAACACCGGGCTCAGGTTGAACAGCAGGGCGTGCTTCAGGTAGGGTCCCCGCGGCTTTTCCAGCTTGATCTGGTCGTAAATACGATTGGCCTGCTCGTACAGCTCGATCCGCTCCGGCTGCCATTTGCGGAAATACTCGAAGGCCCTCTGCTTGGTAAGCTCGATCTGGTTCCTGCTGAAGTAGTACTTGTTGAAGGCGTACGGCTTGTCGCTGCGCTCCAGGCTGTAATACTCCTTGTAGAACAGCAGGCGATAGTCGGTTATCTCGTGATGCTGGACCTCGTTTTCGAACAGCGCCCTGGCTTCCTCGTAGTAGTGCCTGCACTCGATGTACTCTTCCACCAGGCTGTCGGAGCCGACGGCATCCGGGTGGGTCTTCATCACGATCTGGCGGTAGGTCCTTTTCAGCTCCTCCAGGCTGGCGATCTTGCCCTGCTGGATGTATTTGATGAAGATGTTTTCCATTGACGCTGCTATTCCAGCGACTTCTTGAAGCCGATGTGCTCCTTGGCATTATAGCCTGCTGATTCGTAGAACGAAACGGCGTCTTTCCGGTCGGCCTCGGTGATGAAAAGAATCTGAGAGCATTTCCATTCGCGCGCCTGCTTTTCCAGCTCCCTCAACAGCGCCTTGCCGATGCCATGACGTCGGAAGCCGGCATCGACAACCAGGTTTTCCATCAGCAGAAAGGGCCTGCACTCCCCGTACAGCTCATCACAGACGATGCCCATCACCGAACCGACCACCACCTCATCGACTGTGGCGCAGAGAAGGATGTACTTGGGGTTCGCGGCCAGCTCTTCGTACCTGGCCTTCATCTGGTCGAGGTTCGACGCTTCATCCCAGAACTGCCTGTGGAGCCGGGCCAAGGCCTCCAGGTCGCCTGGCAGCAGCTTCCGGATCTTCATAGGCTCTTCGAGAGCCAGCAGGCCTGTTCCGTCGCGAAGCCCAGGCGCCGGTAGAAGGACTGGGCGCCGTGGTTGCTCTCGGCGCATATCCCGTAGATCGCCCGGATCCGGTTGCGCCGGGCCCAGTCGGCCAGAAAATCCATCATCCTTCTCCCGCCCCCCTGGCCGCGATACCGCTCCGAGACATGGATCTCATTGAGCCAGAGGTAGTCCCCGCCGCTCTCCAGCCCCGAGCCGAGGTTGAAGAAGGCGAAGCCCACCGGATCGGCGCCATCCCCTTCGGAGAGCACCAGCAGTTTCGCCGGACTGCCCGGCTGCAGGACGCGGGTCAGCGAGGCGCGAACATCCGTATCTGGCAGCTGGGCGCGCAGCAGCTCCAGGAGCGCGTCCAGCCGGGGAATGGAATCCAGGGTGTCGTGCAGGGTTACGGCGAGCATCGGGGCTTCCATGTGTGCTCAGGATGCCGCAGGGGCTTCCTGCCGTCAACCGGCCTGCCGTTGCAGCCCCGCCTCGGCGGTGCGACAATAGAAGGATGGCAAAGAAGAGCGGGATGCGGGAACTGCTGGCCTACCAGTTGGCAGGCCATGGAGCGCACATCTCCTTCGCGGCGGCGGCCAAGGATTTCCCCTTGAAGCTGGCGGGCAGGCGGGTGCCGCACCTGGAGCACACGGCCTGGGGCCTGGTCTACCACCTGCGCATCGCCCAGTGGGACATGCTGGAGTACGCGCGCGGAGGCGAGCACGAATCCCCGCCCTATCCTTCCGGCTATTGGCCGAAGACGGATGGGCCGCAGGACGCGCAGGAGTGGGAACAGGCGGTGCGCGCCTTCGGCCGCGACTTGAAGGCCCTGCAGCGGATGGTGCTGGACCCGCAGCGGGACCTCTACGCCCCGCTGCGGCCGGACAGCGACTGGAGCCTGCTGCAGCAGGCCACGATGGTCCTGGACCACAACGCCTACCACGTCGGCCAGCTGGTGGACCTGCGCATGCTGCTGGAAGTGCCCGTGCGGGACTGGTAGCCGCACCTCACAGCTCGGCCAACTCGATCGGCAGGCGGGACAGCGCCGCGCGCGCGGCGGCATAGGCCTTCCTGCTGGAGTCGGCATGGCTGCCCAGGGCCCAGGCCAGGTGGGGGTAGGCTTCGGGGTGCGGCGGGGCGTGATAGGGCTTGCCCTGCACTGCGGCCAGGCCGATCAGGAATCCCTGCGAGCTGGCGCAGGACAATTCCGCGCAGGAAGGCAGCCGGACCACCCGGGCCTCCCGGTAGCAGTTGCGATAGGCCAGGCCCAGGCAGCCGGAGCGCCGCAAAGCGGGGACCTGGCGGTCGCCCAGGGCCAGGCGGGCGGCCGCCAGCATGGGCTGCACTCCGCTGTAGAGCTGGAACATCTCCGCGAAGCCGTCGTCCAGTCCCAGGCGGCCGTTCACCTCGATGACCTGCACCCCGTCCTTTCCGGCGCGCATTTCCACGGCGAATCCCGCATCGACCAGGCCCACCGCGCGCACGGCGGCCTCCGCGACGCCGCGCATATGCTCCACGGCGGCCGGAGCCGATTCGGCCGGCAGCAGATAGCCCTCGAAGAAGAACGGCGGATCGCGGCTGAGAACCTGCTCCAGAACGCCGAAGCTGCAGGCTCTGGTGCCGATCAGCAGTCCGTCGCATTCCACCGGCTGGCCTTCCGCGAAACCTTCCACCAGGAACTGGCGGAAAGGATCGCAGCCCGTCTCCAGGCCGGCAGCCCGCGCGAAGCCGGCCAGGCGTTGCAGGTCGGCCGAGCCGGGGAGCCTGCGCCGCAGGCCGGCAACGGCCTCTTCCACCTCCTGCTCCGATGCCACCAGGCTCACCAGCCGCGACATCGAGGAGGCCACCGCTTTCAACACGAGCGGGTAGCCGTGCTCCCGGGCGAAGCGGCGCACCTGCGAAGCCTCCTGCACCAGGGCGAACGGCGGCACGGGCACGCCCGCCTCGGCCAGCAGGCGCCGGGAGAGATACTTGTTCACGCAGGCATGCACCGCTTCCGGCGGGGGTGCGCTCAGGCCGAGCTCCCGGGCCAGCAGCGCCCCGGTCGCCAGGCCGACCTCCGACTGCAGGAAGATGCCCGCCGGGGCCCGGCGGTCAAAGCGCCGGCGCAGGACCTCCAGGCTTTCGGCCACCCGCTCCGGGGCGGGCAGCTCCAGCCGCTCGTCGAAGGCCTGATCGTGCTGCGCGGCGGGGAGCTCGTCGGCCAGCAGCAGGCGCAGCGGGCGGCCGGCTGCGGCGGCCGCGATTTCCCGCGCCGGGAATCCCTCCAGGTATGGGTAGAGCACCAGCAGCGTGGGCGAAGCCTCCGGGGTGGGGTTCAATCGACGATGAAAAGCTTGGCTCCGGTTTGGGTGAAGGAACGGTGGGGATTGATGTCCTCCGCCACCTGGTAGCTGCAACCGGCTTTCAGAACGAACTTCCTGCCGTCGTCCAGCTCTGTTACCAATTCCCCTTCCATTACCAGCAGGACGTGCCCTTTCTTGCACCAGTGGTCGGCCACATACCCGGGGGTGTATTCCACCATGCGGACGCGGATGTTCCCCTTTTCAAAGGTCCGCCAGAACGCTTCGCCGGTTTTTCCGGCGTGTTTGGTGGGCGAAACCGAAGCCCAGTCCACGACGCAAAAAGGCACCTCTGCGATTTTCATGAGGTCATTTTGCCGCTTCCTGGACGATGGCTTCAAGCCGGCGCTGCCGGGTAGCCTGGCTTTTGGCGGTCAGGAGCCAATGCAGGAGCTGCTTTTTTCTGGAGTTCGCCAGGCCCCGAAATCCGGCCAGGGCTCCTTTTCGCCTTCGCAATGCCTTGGCCAGTTCCTCGGGGAGGAGGTCCGTGCGCTCCCTGGCGATTGCCGCCTGCCATTGACCGTTCTGCTGGGCCTCGACCACTTTTTCCAGGCCGGCCTTGGTCATCATGCCGTCCCGGGTCAATCGCTCGACCCGGTTGATGTTGGTGATCGACCAGATGCTGCCGGCCCGGCGCGGGGTGAAGCGGAGCATGAAGCGCGAGTCGTCCAGGGTCTTGGACAGATGATCGATCCAGCCGAAACAGAGCGCCTCTTCCTGGGCTTCGCTCAAGGAAAGAGAGATCTGGCGGGTTTGGCGAGGGCCCTTCTTATAGAGCACCAGCCAGGCCTCCGAAACCCGGTCGTAGTGCGAGCTGAGCCACGAGCGCCATTCGTCCCGGCTGTTAAAGGTCAACACGGCAGCGCTACGCCTTATTTCCTGCCGCTTTCTTTGACGCGGAATTTGACGATCCGCTCGATCAGCTTCAGCGGCAAAGGCGCATCCAAGGGGAATTGCACCGCTCCCTTGGAGCTCTTGTATTTCGACAGCTCTTTCTGGAAGGCTTCGATCGCGCCTGGCGTCGGATAGAAGCCGATATGCCTTGGGTAGGCGGCAAAATGAACCAGGTTGCCATTCAGGTAGAAGGTGGGCATTTGGTAGCTGATCTTCTCCTGGGCTTCGGGAGCGGCCCGCTGGATGAGGGCGCGGAGCTGTTTCAGCCTGGCCTGGATGTCGCCCGGAAAAGACTTGATATATTCATCGATGGTTCGATACTGCTTGTTCACCGAAGTCCCCTTTCTCGATGTGATTTACCAGATCCTGAACAAACCTTCTTGCCGGCACGCCGTCCACCACGTCGTGGTCGAAGGTGATGGTCAAATGCAGGATTTCCCGTATCGCCACTTCCGAATCGACGACCCAGGGCTTGCGGGTGATGGAGCCGAAGGAAACCGCGATGCTGTGCAGGTTGCGGGTCGGGACGATCCAGCCGGCGGACCTGCCGATCGCATTGACGGTGGTCACCGTTACCGTTCCGGAATGCCTCTTCGCCCGGAAGGGATTGCCGAAGATGCTTCTCATCAACAGCAGCCGGATCCCCTGGGGGAGCAGGTAATAGAAAGCAAGAGCGATTCTGGAGAACTGGTGCGTGCTGAGGATGAAGTCCTTTTCGTCGGCGACCGGCTGGTTCATCGCCGCTTCGATTTCCTGGTGGATGTCCTGGGCGCTCTTGCGGTTGGTGCCCTTGATCAGCAGCGGCAGGGGCACCGAGGTGTCGCCCACCACCTTTTCCACCGGTATGGCGATGTCCACGTCGTGGAAGACGATATTCCTGTTCTTTCCGCCCGAGACCGAGTGGGCGTACTTGTTCCTGGCAATGGAGTTGCCGATCGCCTTGATCATCCAGGCGGTGAAGGAAACCGGTTTCCCCTGCGTTCTGAGGGCCCGTGCGGCGCGCCGGGCCAGCGTTACATCCACTTCCAGCAGGCCGAACATGTAGTGCTTGTTCCGCGCCAGCCTGCCGACGTCCATGGTCGCCAGGCGGGACTTGGGCAGGCGTACGATTTCGTAGTCTCGTGTCTCAGGCATCCAGCGGTTCCCTGGCTTTGAGCCAATCCGGCGGGACGGCAATGTCCCTTCTCGCGGAGATGATGCTTCCTACTATAGCACAGGTCGTATCGCGATCGCCCAGGCCGGCAACCGTGGTCCAGAGCGCCTCCTTGAAGTCCCGTCCCGGCAGGGCGGCACACCAGAGGCAATACGGAACCGTATCCTGGGAGAGCACCCGGTTGCCCGAGCCAAGCTCTCGGGCCGCGGTATGGGAATCCGTGATGCCGCGAAGCCTGGCTGCCCGCCTGATTCCCTGTTTGGTCTCCCCTTCCGGAACCAGCTCCAAGACGGCATCAAAAAGATGCTTCTCGCTGCCGCCGCCGGCGAAATGACAGGCAGCCGCGGCTACCGCGATAGCCCCGGCTTTCCCCTCGTTGTGCGCGTGCGTGACCTCCGCCGAGAGAAGTGCATTCTCCGCGGCAGCCTGCATCTCTCCATAGTAGTAGGCTCCGATCGGGCCGGCGCGCATCGAAGCACCGTTGCCCATGGAGCCCTTGCCGCCAAAGGCCCTTCCGGAGGCAGCTCGCCAGCTTTCTCCACGGCTGATGGATTCCAGAATCTCGAATGCCGTGCCACCGTATCCGCGCATGGGGTCTCGTTGGAATCGGCGGGCAAAGAGCCTGGCCAGCTCATCCTGCTCGATATGCCCAAACTGATCCAGCACTTCCACTATCGAGATCGCCATGACCGTATCATCCGTGTATCGAAGGACACCCCCGGGAAAAACCCGAGAAATGACGCTTTGCCCAAAGAACCTTTCCCCAAAGGCATCCCCAAGCGATAAGCCGTCGAGGCTTTTTCTGGCGGCGGCAATCCGCTTCGCGTGATCTTCCGGATTCAAAGTGCTGTTCCTCCGGGTGTAGCCTGTTCCAGCATGTCCTGCAGCTTCACCCGCGGATGGCGGTAGGTCTTGCCATACTCCCTGTAGCCGTGATGAATGGCCTTGTTCGGGCACCATTCAGCGCAGGCAAGGCAGATCTCGCAGCGGTGCTGCCAGGCTGGCTTGCCCTCGATCATCATAATGTTGCCGGCAGGGCATACCTTGGCGCAAGTTCCGCAGCCCTGGCATTTGTCATCTGCATAGATGCTCTTGTCCGTCAGCGGCACCAACTCCTCGAAGCGCAGGCTGCTGTCGCTTGGCTCCTTCGCTTTCTGCCTCAGGTCCTGGTAATACAGGGTTTGCAGCACCCGATACAACGGCGTCATCAGCCAATTCAGGATGGTTTTTCTGATCCGGTATCTGTTCTTCCCCCTGCGGCCGACGGTTTGGCTGATCTCCAGGATCCTTCCCTCACACCTTTGAAACATTCTCCCCTGATCCTTGTCAATCGGGACTGGAATATGGCCGTAATCCAGGGTGTTCATCGGCAGCCGGATCGAGAACTCGGCAGAAATCCGCCCCCCTGCGGACCGGACGAGCCTGGCGAGATTCTTCAACGCCGGAAGAGCGTTAAAATCTTCATGACCGCCGCAGGTGCAAACCGCGAACAGGTATTTGGAGCCGATATTGGAGAGCCTTCGGATAAACCGCTCGACCATCCGCGGAACGCCGGAGAGGTGGGCCATGTAGGCTGGAAACACCACCCCAATCGCGTCCGCTGTCGTGACGATGTTTTCGCTGTCCCTGAAAGCGGCAATCGGCCTTGCGGTTGCGGGAAGGCGGCGCGCCAGGTCTTTCGCCACGGCCAGGGAGTTGCCGGTCCCGGAAAAATAGTATACTTCGGTGTTCACTTACCGGCTCCTGTACACGTCGGTGCTCAGGTACTTCAGGCCGGAATCCGCCATCAGGGTGACCACCGTGGCGCCGGGCCCCAAGCGCTTCGCTACCTGGATCGCCGCGACGACGTTGGCCCCCGAAGAGGTTCCTGCAAAAAGAGCCTCCTCGCGCGCAAGGCGCCTGGTCATTTCCTTGGCCTCGTCGGTTTTGACCGGCAGGATTTCATCCACGATCGACGGGTCCCAGAGCGGAGGTGTGTAGCCGATCCCGACTCCTTCGATCTTGTGCGGCCCAGGCTCGCCGCCCAGCAGCACCGAGGATTCGGCCGGTTCGACCGCGACGAATTGAAGGCCCGGCTTGTGCCGCTTCAGCGCCGTGGCGACTCCGCGCGAAGAAGCCGCCGTGCCTACGCAGTGGACGAAGGCGTCGACCTTGCCCCCGGTCTGACTCCAGATCTCCTCGCCCAGCGGGAAGTAGCCCGCGATGCTGTCGTGGTTGTTGAGCTGGTCCGTCCAATAGGTGTGCGGTTCCTGACTCAGCTTGCGGGCGGCCTCGATCATGTCGAGGATCAGCTTCTTGGTGGTGCGGCCTCCCTCGCTTGGGACGAGGGTCAGCTCCGCGCCGAGCGCCGCCATGTGGTCCAGCTTCTCCCGGCTGAAGGCATCGGAAGTGACAATGCGGATCCGATACGCCTTTGGCGGCGCAGATCAAGGCCAGGGAGGCTCCCGTGCTGCCGCCGGTGTATTCAACGACGGTCCCTCCGGGCTTCAGCCGGCCGTCCTGCTCCGCCCGCGAAATCACGGCCTGGGCCATGCGGTCCTTCATGCTGCCGGTGGGATTCTCCCACTCCAGTTTCACGAAGATGTCCGCGCAATCGGCGGGAACGACCTTGCGCAGCCGGATCAGTGTTGTGTTTCCGATCGCCTGGAGAATGTCCATGCGGTGATTGGTCCCTCAGGTTTCATAGTATATGCGCACGCCTTCGGCGGGCAACTCAGCGGAACGTTGATCTTGCCGGGCGGCGGAAGTAATTTATGGCTTCGGGGGCGCCCCATGGACAACTGGGTAGCTGGCGAAGCATACGAACGCTATGTAGGCCGCTGGAGTCGGGTAGTCGCGCGGGAGTTCTTGAGTTGGCTCGAGGTGCCCGGCCGAAGAGAATGGCTGGATGTGGGCTCTGGGACCGGGGTGCTCAGTGAAGCCATCCTCGAGATTGCATCACCCTTGCGGGTCAAAGGCATAGACTCTTCCGCAGGATTCATCGCCTACGCGCGGAAACGCATCAAGGATAGTCGAGCGTACTTCGAGGTAGCCTCCGCCCAGACGGTGCCGGATGGATCAGAAAGCTATGATTCAGTTGTTGCCGGTCTGGTGCTCGAATTTCATCCCCGAACCCGGGCAAGCGGTCCGTGAAATGACGCGGGTCACGAAGCCGGGTGGAACGGTTGGCGCTTATGTCTGGGACTACGCTGGCAAGATGCAGCTGATGCGCCATTTCTGGGATGCGGCGGCGGCGCTTGATCCGCGGGCCGTCGGACAGGACGAAGGGCGCCGCTTCCCAATCTGCCATCCCAAACCCCTGGCGGAGCTCTTCCTCGCTGCCGGTCTGGCGGACGTGGAGACAAGGGCGATCGACATCGCCACAAACTTCACGGATTTCGAAGATTACTGGTCGCCTTTCCTCGGCGGCCAGGGACCGGCGCCATCCTATACGATGTCCTTGAGCGAAGAAAGACGTGCCGCTCTGCGCGAACGACTACGCGCCGGATTGCCAACTGCCATCGACGGATCGATCCGCCTGGTGGCGCGCGCTTGGGCGGTGCGTGGCGTGCGGCCGCGTTTACCACATATTAACTAGAGAGCTTCCACCAAATGCCCGATGCTTTCGAGCAGCGACCCGCCAATGATAGCAGTATGAAGAAAAGAACTGGCATTGGTGCCTTGTCCATTGTCTTGATCGCGGTGGTTGCGGCTATTGGTTCGGGGGAGAATGGAGGGACCGGTTTGGTTCACACGATTTCCACCCTGGGGGCGAATTCCTATCTGCTGAAGGGGGAAGATGGCTGGATCCTGGTCGACACCGGCATGAAGGGGAGCGCAAAAGGTCTGAAAAAAGCCTTCCGCGGCCTGGGGGTTGATCCGCGCACAATTAAGCTGATAATCATCACCCACGCGCATCTGGACCACTTTGGGGAATTGGCCAATCTCAAACGGCTGACAGGAGCGAAAGTCCTTGCGCATCGATACGAGGCGTCGTTCATCGAGAGCGGTGGGAACTCACCGATCGTCGCGCGAACTCCCCTTGGCCGGCTGATCAACGCTATTACCCCGAAGTTTAGAATGGAGAGTTCAACGGTCGAGGTTGTCTTCGATGACGAGTTGGACCTGGCGGCGTTTGGAGTGGACGGCAAGGTGGTTTGCACACCAGGCCATACGGTGGGCTCGCTCAGCATCGTGCTCCAGGACGGCTCGGTGCTGGTCGGCGACCAGTTCCGCGGAAAGGAAGGACGCTTGACGTTGGGTATGTTCTACGAGGACGAGCAGGCACTGATAGCCAGTTTGAAGCGTATCGTCGGGTTCGGTCCGAAGGTCCTTTACATGTCCCACGGGACAACGACCGACCTGGCCGACCTGGAAGGGTTTGTCAGCGCCCTGCGTTGAGTACACTAATTATGCTCCCCGTCCGTCGATACGTATATGAAGAAGATTTGCATCGTTGGGGCATCCGGGAAGCTCGGGCAGTATATGGTGCAGCACGCGCTGAATCGGGGCTATGAGGTGGTCGGGGTTTGTCGGGAGGGCAGCGTAGGCAAGCTCGATGCGTTCAGGGGACGCATCGCCGTCATTCCAGGAGCGACGAACGACCGCGAGGTCATCAAGAAGGCGGTGGCAGGCTGTGACGGCGTGCTCACCGTACTTGTGCCATGGGGGGTTCACCAATACTCGTCGGGAACCGCTCAGGCGGTAATCGACTACGCGCGTCCTGGTGGGCGCCTCATATTCTCTTGTGGCTGGCACATTACGCGGGATGGTCAGGACGTGTACCCGCGGAGCTTCAAGGCGGCCGTGAAGATCGCCGCCTGGCTCGGGCGGCTGGTTCGGGCCGTGGAAATCGACGACCAGGTGGAAGCCTGCCGGAGGGTGTTTGCCAGCGACACGCGGTGGACGGTTGTGCGCGGGAGCGACCTCGAAGAGGGCGAGAGCCAGGGTCTGCCGGTGTGGAGCAAGCACGTGGGCGACCCCATCCTGGAGAGCAACATCACGCGCCGCGTGGACTTTGCCCTATTCATGGTGGAGGCCCTGGAGAATGACGATCTCATTCACGAGGCCCCGGCGATTGTCGGCTGCCAGACCCCATCGGCGCTCGCCGCAATAAGCAGCGAAGGACGCGACTTCGCGTGATGGTGCGCTCCAACCAATCCATGCTGCTACTCGGTCCTAATTCTTAAGCGCTTTGTCTAGGAAATCCCATACGGTTTCATCAAAATCAAAGGCATGTCTGTAGCCGGCCTTGATTATAAGGGTATGCGGCGCCCCAACTTCTCTCGCTTTCCGATCAAGAAGAAATGCTTGTTCTGGAGGAACAGCAGTATCACTATCCCCATGGATAGTTAAAACGGGGGGCGTTCCCGGGTGTACATATTCAACTGGACTGGCTTTCTTAAACAGTTCGGGCTGGGATTCTAGAGACCCTCCGATATAGGCGCTAACGTATGGCTCCATATTCCAACTCACAAGATCGGTTGCGGCTGAAAAGTTGACGACAGCTTGAACAGCACTAGAATATTGGAGATAGTCATCCACTCCCTCTAATCCGTCAGTTGTTCGGGTAAATGCAAGCATGAGCGCGAGATTTGCCCCAGATGAAAATCCAACGACTGCAATTCGAGAGGGATCAATGTCAAATTTCTTTGCGTTTGCCCTTAAGAACCTTACCGCACTTTTTACATCGTAAACCTGTGCAGGAAAAATCCCCAGAGGTCTATGGTAGAGATTTTCCACGGTCGAGCTATAGTCAACGGTGACGCCAACATATCCATTAACAACTGCGAGATCCAATGCAAATGAGAATTGCCCTCTGTTGATTGATTTGTCGTATCCCCAGCCATTCCCACAAAGGAATACAATGGCGGGTCTAGCAACACCTTCGGGGTGTGGTCTTGAGATGTCCAACATCAATTCTCTTCCGTTTACATTTCTGTACACGATGTCATATGATTCGATTGCGTTCTGTCCATAAATAGAAATGGTAGATGTGGCTATGCAAAACATGATAAAAGCAACAGTTCTAAGAGCCCGACTAGTCATGTCTTCCTCCTCGATTATCGCGCCGCCGAATCACCAGCGCGAAGCGAACCCACGGATCGGCCCACCAACATAGACTCACCCAAGGCGACCGCGACGCATCGCCGCTGCCTTGCCGGAGAAACATTCTGATCCGGCGCATTAAGCCGAGAACAACGTCAAGCTACGCGATCCACCCCTCAGCTCACCGCCTTCTTCACGAGCGCGCCGATCCTTGCCTCTTCGGCGGCGGTCAACTCCTTCAGCGCGAAGGAGGTCGGCCACATGGCGCCTTCGTCGAGGTTCGCCTCGTCGCTGAATCCGAACGTCGCGTACCTTGCTTTGAACTTCTGCGCGCTTTGGAAAAAGCAGACGACCTTGCCGTCCCTGGCATACGCGGGCATACCGTACCAGGTTTTCGGCGAGAGGGCTGGCGCGTTGGCTTTGATGATGGCATGGAGCCGCTTGGCCATGCTCCGATCCGGTTCCTTAAGCTCGGCTATCTTCGCGAGCACGGCGCTTTCCCCATCCGCCTTGTCCGCGCGCGAGCCGCGAGCCGCTTCCGCCCTCAGCTCTTGGGCCCGCGCCTTCATCGCGGCTCGTTCCTCGTCCGTGAATCCCTTCTTTGCGCTCATATAAGGAATAAAACTGTTTGCGCGCAGTGAGTCAAGTTCCGCATATCGTGATCGCGACTTTTCCTTGGGTGTGGCCCATTTCATAGTACTTGAGAGCTTCTGCAATCTCACTCAGTTTGTAGCTTCTATCTATGCGAGGTTTTAGCTTGCCGGCCTCAATAAGTTCTTTTATGAAAAGCAGGTCCTTTTGGTTTGTCTTTCCCATATGCGAAATTCCCAGCTTTTTGCCTCCAGTCTTTGACATCCGAGGCCCCAGCATAACAGCCTGGAGGACTTGCGCCATTGCCTTGGGACCCCTCATGGAGCCCCCGGTCGCGACATATCTTCCCTTTGGGCTGAGTGCCCGCTTATAGTCGAAAATCGATCGATATCCGGCCGTAGCCAGTATCAAGTCGTAACTTTGCCCATTTCCGGCGAAGTCCTCTTTTGTGTAGTCAATGACCTGGTCTGCGCCAAGGGAATGCACCATCGCGACATTCCGCGTACTGCACACGCCAGTTACTTTCGCCCCGAATGCTTTGGCAATCTGCACCGCAAGGCTACCGATTCCTCCGGAGGCGCCATAGATCAGTACGTTTTGCCCTGCCTGAATCTGCCCCGTATCTCGAAGAGCGCGAAGGGCAACCACACCGGCTTGAACCACCGCTGCGGCTTCCTCGAATGTAATATTGACCGGCTTTAGGGCTATGGCTTCCTCTGGAGCACACACGTACTCGGCAAAGGCGCCATAACCGCGCAAAGCCAGATTCCCGTACACTTCATCATTTGGTTGAAACTGCCTGACGTCTCGACCCACCGCTTCAACATGCCCGGCCAGGTCATCCCCGGGTCGCTGACACTTCGGTTTGAAGAGTCCTACCCCCATTAGCCGAGCGAACCAGGGCTTCCCGCTTATGTAGGCCAGGTTGTTGAAGTTCACGCATGATGCATGGACTTTTACCAGGACCTCTTTATTGCCGGGGATCGGCTTTGGTATATCCACCAATTTGAGAGCGTCGAGCGGCCCATACTTTGTACAAACGATTGCTTTCATCTACTATGACTTTATCAGGAATAGCCAATATGTGGAAACACACTGTGGGAGCAAGGAGATGATATGAAATTCGATATCAGAGAAATTGAATACAACCGCATTGAGGTTGAATATCGCGTTAGTGATGCTTCCAAGCTGCTCTCTGCACTTGCAGACAATGGAATAGACTTTCTTGCGTTTAAGGCGACTTCCATAAACGGGAGACGAACGCTATTCACGCTTTTTTCTGATAATGCGCAAAGAATGGTTGAAGTGGCAGGCCAAAACGGATTCAGAGTAGATGGACCCTACTCTGCAATATGGGTTAAGGGCAATGAAGAAATAGGAGCTTTGGCCGCAATATACGAAAGGCTATCTCAAGCCAACATCAATGTTGATGAATCTAGTGGGATGGCCCATATCAATGGAGGCTATGGAGTCATTCTCTATATCAAGCAAGAAGATTGCAGAAAGGCTCTTACAGCGTTAGGAGGAGACTCATCGTAGGGTTCCTTTTCCAAACTCTGCAATAAATTCTCTTTCACGGTGCTCGTAATCATCTGGAGACAGGTTGTCTTCAGCTATATAAATGCTTTCTATCTCTGTCGGAATGTTCTCGATATGCTGAAACATCTTGCTATGGCCTAGAAAGAGCGATAAACGCCGTGGCTTGAATTTTAGCAATTCGGAGACGACAATTCTCAACGTACCTCCCCCTATGACATCGTCTTCTATTATTAATACTGTGCCTCCAGCAATCTGCATTAAGTCGTCAAGAGTTGTGGCTCTTGTTGGCGGGTAGTCAACCGAAATCGCCAAGGGATGAATGCCGATTCTCTTAAAGAAATACCCGTAGATATGGCCTTCTGGCGCAACCGAAATATAATGACTAAAGCCCACCTCCTGTACGAGGTACCTTGCCATCGAATAGGCATTGATGCAGTCATGTGGAACGAGATTATTAATGCCTGGAGCTTCCACTACCCCCATTTCGTGGCAATAGTCTCTAACGCTCTTTAGTACGTATTGAAGCACCATGCTGTTCACCGTGACTGCATCGCCTGTCAGCTCATATACCATCCGCCATTGACATTGATTGTTTGACCTGTGATATATCCATTACACACAACCGTTACTACTACATCTGCAACTTCCTCTACAGTGCCAAATCTTCCTACTGGAATCAGATCAGGTCGTGCATTTTTGTTCTTAGTAACCATCTCTGTTGCTATTAGTGCGGGAGCTATCGCATTTACCGTTATTCCTTCCTTTGACAAGATATTTGCATAAGAGTGTGTCAGGCCGAGCAGGCCGGCCTTTGATGCAGCATAATGGGGACCTATAACACCTCCCAGCTGCGCTGCGACAGAAGAAATATAGATAATCCTACCCCATTTTCTTTCCCGCATTTTTGGCAGCACTGCTTGGGTGATAAGAAAAGCAGATTTCAGATTGAGTTGAATAAGCTCATCCCAATCATTTTCGGTTATGTCTTGAATTTTCTGTGGCCTAGAGATGCCGGCGTTATTAACCAGAATTTCTACGCTGCCTAGATCCTTTGTAACGGCGCTGACCAATTTCTGTATGTCTTCATTTCTTGAAAGATCGGCCTTAACCGTGATACATTCAGTTCCGAGCTTGGCTATTTCAGCAGATAGCTGTTTTGCTGATTCTTCACTCTTGTTATAGTGAATTGCCAGGAATGCCCCTTCCCTTGCCAGCTCGATGGCTATCTGTCTGCCAATCCCACGGCTGCTGCCTGTTACAAGCGCTACTTTTCCTGCGAGCCTGCCACGTTTAGCCATGGTCCTTCTCCTAGCAATAGTATTTTCCTTCAATTTTTGTACACGCATTACCACCAAATAGAACTCTATATTGCCTATCCATTTCTTCCAGAGCAATAAGCTTCACAATATTCGGTCTGTCTGATGATTTGCTTTGTTCTATCGATATTTGTTTTCCGCTCCAGTTGTTATTGATTAGAAGATAATGACCAAACGCGGCATTACCGGATCCAGTAGCAGGATCCTCTAGATATCCGAAGGTCGGAGCAAATACCCTGGTCCGATATTGGTTATCTTTGAACGTCACTTCTTTAGAAAAGAGAGTGATGATATCTATTGAATTGCTGATACAATATGACTTCAACTCCGCAAAATCAGGTGATGCTGATAAAATACTCTTCAGCGAAGCTATTGGAACGATCAGTGTCTCTAAACCAGAATTGATAATGGAAATTGGGCGAGAATCGTCAATTTCATTAGTACCAATACGTAGAGCTTTAGAAAGATGCGCTTTGGTATCTATGAAGGGCCTAACCTTAGGCGAAGGCGCGGATACAAAAACACAATTGTCTGTCTTAACATGATTTTCAATAGTCAGTTTGCTGTTCTTGGTGGTGATAAATATTTGCTTCTGATCAGAGAGCTCTGAATTACTGCAAATCAAGTCATACATGATAGCGATTGTTGCGTGTCCACAGAAATCAACCTCTCTTTCAGAGGAATAGTATCTTATCCAATAATGATTTGGTTCAGTTTTTGCGACAAACCCCACTTCACTGACAAATCCTTTTAGCTCTCGAGCGATTTGTTGCATTTCTGCGGGTTCCAATTCATCTTCCCTGCTTAAATAGATAGCTCCTGCTGGATTGCCAGATGAGCCATTTGTAGAAAAGGCATCAAATTTCTTGAATGCTAATGATTTCATGTAGAGCCTCTCTCTTGGGGGATGAGCTGCACTCCGCTCCGAAGTTGACTAGAGCCACGCCATGCTACACCATAAGCTGACCGAATCCAAGAAAGGCAAGGGGCAAGGTGCTTAGATCGCCTTTCCTGTCTCAGCTAGAAGAGGCACAGAGTATTCTTATCGCCGGCGCTGGCGGAGGCTTTGATGTCTTCGGGGGCCTGCCGCTGTATTTTGCCCTGCGTTCGCACAAGAAGGACGTTCACCTGGCAAGCCTATCTTTCACTGCTCTTTCGGACGTAACTGGACGAAGGCCCAATGACCATCTTGTGGAGGTCACCGCAGACTCTGAGGGCCCGGAATGGTACTTTCCGGAACGCTATTTGTGCGAATGGTTCCGCGAGAGCACTGGGGAGGAGGTTGTCGTTCATTGCCTGGAACGCACCGGCGTGAGCCCCCTTATTGCGAGTTATGAGTATCTGGTAAAGAAGCTATCCCTTGATACCATCGTGCTGGTCGATGGCGGAACCGACAGCCTGATGAGAGGTGACGAGGATGGTCTCGGCACACCTATGGAGGACATTGCCAGCATTGCAGCGGTGAGCAAGCTGGCCGTTCCGCGTCGATTCATGGCCTGCCTTGGATTTGGAGTTGATCACTTCCACGGTGTCTCGAACGATCTGTCTTTAGAAGCCATCTCTGAGCTGACGCGCAAAGGAGGATTCCTGGGCGCGGTCTCGCTTCTACAGAGCATGCCCGAAGCGGAGAAGTTCCGTGAGGCCGCTACGTACGTCTTTTCTCGGATGCCGGGCTCCATCAGTGTTGTGGTCAGTTCGATCCTGTCATCGCTGTCCGGTTTCTATGGGGATCATCACGCGACAGATCGTACAAAAGGCAGCAGGCTGTGGATTAATCCGCTGATGTCCATGTATTGGTGCTTCGATCTGACTGCTGTGGCTGAACGGATCATCTATTTGGACTCTCTGATGGCCACTGAGACTCAGGAGGACGTATGGGAAGCCATTCTCAGATTCGAAACGGTTGTTCGACCGCACGTCAGGACGCGTCGTCCCATTCCTAGCTAAGTTCAACTATGAGTCGAGTGCTCCAAGCCGTTGTAAGCCCGATGGCTACCTTCTCGGCTCATACCGCATCGCCACCGCCCCAGAGCTGAACTCCAGCCGGCTCACGAGCTTCAAGTCGACATGCTTCGATAGCCCCGCGAACAACGTCGGCCCGTGGCCCACTAGCCTGGGCTGCACCACGAACTCGTACTCATCGATCAATCCCAGCTCCGCCAACGCCAGCGGGAGCTTCACGCCTCCCACGAACAGTCCCTTGCCCGACTCCCGCTTGAGCCGCTGAACGGCCGTCCCCAGATCCCCGCGCACGAGCTCCGCGTTCCAATCGACCCGGTCCAGGGTGCTCGACACGACGTACTTCTTTGCCGCGTCGATCGTCCGGGCGAAGGGTTCCATCCAATCAGGCCTCGCTCCCGTCCCCGCCGGCGGCCGAAACGCTGCCTCCATCATTTCGTAGGTCACCCGGCCAAAGAGGAGGGCATCGGCCTGGTCGAGGTTCTCGACCGCGTGACGATGCAACTCTTCGTCCGCGGGGATTACACGATGATCGCAGCACCCGTCCAATGTGACGTTGATGGAATACCGAAGGAGGCCCATTAGGTAAAAATACCGCCGATGGGGGTAGCTGACAAATGTGCCCTTACCCTTGCCGACGGGCTCCTGTCGGACTACGCCTTGCGTACTGGGTAGCGCAGGTGTGTAACGCCGACGCCCGGGATCACCGTCGGGTTGCCAAGGACGACTGGCGTGCCGGCGAGGTGGTCGAAGAGTCGAACTCCGGAGCCAAGAAGAACCGCCGCGATGTCGACGTGGATTTCGTCGAGGAGCCCAGCATTCAGGCATTGCTGGATGGTGTCGGCGCCGTGGACCCCAACGGACTTCCCGGCGGCGGCGGTTTTGGCTTGGTTCACGGCGCTTTCGATGCCGTCGGTCACGAAGTGGACAGTCGAGTTGGGTCGCGGCCATCCGGCGGGGATGTGGTGGGTAAGTACGAATGCTGGTCCCCAAGCGTGATTTCCGCCCCAGCCTTGGGCGACGTCGAAGGTGCGTCGACCGGTGAGCACGGCACCAAGTCCGGACGTGAGACCGCGAAGGTGCTCGGCGCTCGGCCCGGACACCTTGAACGTCATGGGGTCCGACCCTCCGGTGTGGATTTCGACGTCGCCCGAGGTGAAGTACCAGTCGAACACTTCGGCCACGCCATCGTTGAGGTCGGCGACGTAGCCGTCGAGCGACATGGACATGATTGCGACAACCTTCGACATTGCGTGCTCCTTTCGAGGGGTAGAGACTGCGTTCAGGGGATCGCGCGCTGTCCTCCCGGATCGTCCTCCCAACGATAAGCTGAGCTGCGCTGCCTCATCAGACGGTCTGCTTCGGCAAGCATGTGATCCCCACCAGATGGCCGCCTAGGCGTCAGCTTCAGCGCCATGTCATATTGTCAAAATTTATAGGTGAGCTTTCCACCCTCATCAAGAACTGCCTTTGATGAAATGAGCTGCACTATTATTTGATTGGCTTTTTCTTCAGTACTAGATTTTCCAAGCAGGCTCTTTATATGCTGTTTGAGTTTTTGTCTATTTCTTGGACGTTTCTCCTTTTCTAACTTCTTTAGATTCGATAGCGCTTTATCATAATCTCCACTTATCTTCTTTATTTTCTTTGTTATCGCTAATTCTGATATGCTAGTTATTCTTTTGCAGAAGAACTTTTCCCTTGCTAAATGTTTGATTAGCGGGTCAAATCCCTTGTCCTTTGACAAGATGAAGTATTCATCATTAGGGTTCTTTACCGTATACACGCCTAGGTAATACGCAATATGGAAATCTAGTGCATTAGGGCCGTTTCCATCAATTCTAATCCATTCTACTTGATTGCCTAGAATCTGCGCTGAAGCAACAAGTTCGATTGGAATCTTGTTTTGATTGCTTCCTGTGAAGATCCTAACTTTGAAATTTGTCGCTTGCATTTCTGACAAATTGATTCCGTGAACATTTTCGTAGTCAATCAGCAAAACCTTGCTCATTAACTAAGTCCTTTCATGTATAGTCTAAATATCGATGCGAAACTGTGGTTTCTATTTAACTTGGCCTGAATGCTACCCGACGGCATTTCAGCTGCGCCGCCGAATCACCAACGCGAAGCGAACCCCACGGATCGGCCTTCCCTCGAAGCGGAGACGCACCCAAGGCGACAACTGCAACGACAGCCGGACTTCGCCTTCGTGCCGTAGTTTTTCAGTGCTTGTGTCTGTTGATGAGGAAGAACTGGAAACATGGATGGGGCTAATGAGCCCCATCCAGTTTCTTGATCGCATCCGGGTTAAAGCCCTTGATGACCAGCCAAAACCCCATCACCATTTCCTGCACGGCCAACGGCAGATATAGAAAGAACAGGCCGGGGTCGACCTCGAAGAATCGCAACAATGCGTACGCAACATAGGGAACAGCGCCGATCAGGCCCCAGACGGATATCCATCGAGGGATCAGTCTGGTTCGATAGAAGGATATGTATAAACACACGGCCCCGATGATGAATACAAAGGTCTGGACATTGCCATTCTGGTCATGGACGTGAAGAACGGCATCCCCAACAGCCTGCAAAGCGGTCGAATCAGCCCCAGCGGTAGCGATTTTCGGGCTGAGCGCGCCGAGCAGCAGCCAACTGAGGGCCGACAAGATATACATGCTTCCCTCCAGCGGCCCCCGGAAAATAAGCATCCCAAGCGCAAGGGGTTCGCTATCCTTTCTAAAGAGCGGGTAGAGGAAAAGCGTCATCGCCGCCAGCGACAACCCCATGACGATAATGAGAAACGCACCCACGGTAATCCGAGAGGGGTCGGCGGCAATGCGGATCAGGAAATCCTCATCCGGAAACCCCCCGACAGCGACAATGGATAAAATCCCCGCTACTGTTCCGAGGATATAGAGGGCGCCTGCCATCACTGCATTTGTTCTGTAGGTCTTCACAATCTCCTCCTCTAATATTGGTTCGTGAACTCGGTTCCTTTCGAATATCTGGTAATCGGGTGATTGTCATGCCCAAAGGTATAGGTCTAGGCGCTGACCAGGAATCAAAGAGCGCACCATTTTCCAGTTCGCTTCTTAGCACCCGTTATCATGATACGAATCACCCAGCGCTACTGCAATTGCCTGCGTAAAAAAACGGTCACAGCGAGTCTCCTGTGAATGCTGCACATAGGTGCCCTGCCGGTATTAAGTGAGAGGTAGACTTTCGAAGCGATCTCCTGATTAGTAAAGCCTTGTAAGCGTCTCGTAGGCCGACGATCTTCGGCATAACGATAAGCTCAGTTGCCGCGCCGAGCACGGCGACCAGGATCCTCTCGGAAACCGCCGCCGACCGCCCGACGGATCATGCGTGGGAGCGAGGCAGCAATGAAAACCTAAACGGCTTAATCCGCCAGTATCTGACAAAGAGAATGTGTATGCGAAAGGTCACTCAGGCTCACTGTGACCACATCGCCTTTAAGTTGAACTCCAGACCCCGGAAGCGGCATGCTTTCAAAACGCCTCGGAGGGTATATGATGAGAACTCTGGATCATTGCACTTCAAGGTTGAACCTAAGCATCCTTAGAGCAGTTGCTTAGCTGAGGTCACCGTAACCTCCAAGACCCTGGTCAGAAAGGCGAATTTACCCTTCATCATATCGAACTCTGAACCCGAGGCAAGATATTTCGCATTACCTTCGACTGCGAAACCTGTGCCTTGGTAGTCTTTATAACCTACAACTTCCCTGCTACCCAAAGCTATCTTCACTTTGCCCGTTTGATTTACATTCTTTTCGGTTCGATTCAATCCTGCCGCTGGGATCAACATGCGTCCATCGGTTGTGACCACGACGTAAGAATTCCAGGTATTCGCCACATGGGGCTCATTACCAACGCCCCAGGACACGATTGAGACCACGCCTTCATGCTTCAACACGTCATGGAACTTTTCAGGTAGATTCAAGTGGTTCCTCCCATTCTGCGATTGCAAAATGACTGATAGGACAATTTACCGCCGGCTGTAAAGATCGACAACTCCATGGATGCGCGTCGAAAGCCACTTTAGGCCGATTGCTCCTTTTTCCGTACTCCACCAACCAATGGTCTGGCAACCGATCATCCCCGACCGTTTCTTTACCCGACCGCATGCGCCGACCCTCTGATTGTTTACGAAGGCCACCAACGTTAGGCTAAAGTCAGCCTAACGACCATGTTGAGTAGCCGCGCCGCACCAGAAGAAATAGCTCATTTCATCCAACACGCCCAAACCGATCCAGCTTGCCGTACGCGGTTTACTCCAACGCTATGTCGATCATCATCACCTTTAACAAGGGCTTTGAGAGCTGGGTGGAGATGATGGGTGACAGCGTGATGACCACAGCTTTGCTGGATCGATTGCTGCACCATGCCAAGGTGTTCAACCTCAACGGCTACCTGTTTCTGTGTGGCTGAGTACTTGAGCTTATTCCGATACTCGCCATGAAGGTCTCCGGATTGCTGATACTCTCGATACCATCTGTAGAGCGCCTTCCGTGACGGGTACCCAAGTTCACGAATCGTTGTCGCCGATGCGTGGTCGTACTGGATGTAGAGCGCAATCGCTCTTATCCTGTCTTCGTAGGAATACATGGACTACCTCCCAAAGTAGTCCAAGATTCTGTCCGCACCCCCCAATTGGGAATTCGCCCTTGCAAAAAACAGCCTTTTCACCATTTTGCGCAACTCCTAGCATCCCCGCGCCCCGTTTCTCTCCGTTTGTGGACATTCCGGCACTATCCGTTAGCCTAGAGTCAGGAAAGCTCCGGATATAGAGAAGGGTTATATATGGATTATCTTAAATATGCTCTGGTAGAAGGTCCTACCCCCATGCGGATCAGCGCATTTTTTAGCATGTGTACCCAAGATTGAATTATACTTGTAGGGAGCAATAAGCATAGAAATCTTAAGGTAGTCAACAGAAATCTGAAAGGATGACAGCATGAAAGCAAAGTCTTTTCTGATCGTTCTATTGGTGTTGTCTGGTCTTCCTATCTTATGCGGTGCCGACAGCAAGAATCGAGACTATTGGCCAACCACAGAGTGGCGGATATCATCACCTAGTCAACAAGGCATAGATTCCAAGAAATTTGAGGACTTGCAGAATTACATCGAGGAAGAGCTGCCGATGACCACAAGTGTGCTCGTCATACGGCATGGATATATTGTTTTCGAAAAGTACTACATGGGAGACCAGGGAACACCAAGGGTAATCTGGTCAGCGACCAAGAGTGTCGTATCCGCACTAGTCGGCATTGCCATCAGAGAAGGCTATTTGAAGAACGTACACCAAAAGATGATGGGATTCTTTCCAGAATATGTTAGCACGGATATGAATCCAGAGGTCAATAAGGTCACTATTTTCCACTTGCTGACTATGTCAGGAGGAATCGCCAAGGATGAGGATGATGACGGATTTTCCCAAGCGATACTCCGAGAAACCTTACGGAATGACCCCGGAAAAGAGTTCTTTTACAGCAATAGGAGTCCCGATATCTTGTCATTGATCATAGCCAAAACCTCAGGATTAAAGAGCATTGATTTCGGGAAGAAATATCTTTTCGAACCTCTTGGAATCTCCAATATCACGTGGACGCCCTCGACATCATCAGGCATTAGTTACAATTCTGGTGGATTCGGACTGCAACTAACCTCCAGGGATATGGCGAAAATTGGATACCTGTACTTGAACCAAGGAACTTGGGATAAGAAGCAGATTGTTCCTTCCGAGTGGGTTGAGGCGTCGACTCGCATACAAATAAGCCCAGTTTGGGATTGGTTGGAGGGCTACGGCTATATGTGGTGGATACGCCAGAAGCCGAACCATTCTGCATATACTGCATTAGGATTTGGCGGTCAGTATATATACGTCATACCCGATTTGGATATTGTCACTGTTACAACAACCCTCGGTTCGAGGGAGGATACCTTGTTGCTTCTTGCCATCATGGATAATTATGTCGTTCCTGCTGTCACCAAATGAACTAACTCCTTGACCATCATAGGCAGCCCCGTACACTGCTCCCCTGACTTTCAGGTCCACCCGTAAGACATGTATGATGGGAGGCAAAGGGTGGAGACGGCAGTGGGAGAAAGAAACCAAGAAGACGTCCAGCGTTGGACAACCAAGCGGAAAGCGGCGTTGGTGCTGAGCCTTCTGAAAGGCGAAACCAGCATCCAGGAAGCAGCTCGCCAACACGGCCTGACGGTGGCCGAGCTGGAAGAGTGGAAGGAGCGCTTCCTACTGGCCGCTGAAAATGCGCTACGAGCTCGCCCCAAGGACGAAGAAGCCCTGAAGGATGAGCAGATCAAGAAACTCAAGCAAAAGATCGGTGACCTGGTTATGGACATCGATATTCTGAAGGAGGCGGTAAAACGCCACCCTCCGATGCCGGGGACGTCCGAGCCGTGAAGCAGGCGTTGCCCGGCAGCTCCATACGGCGGATCTGCCGTTTGCTTCACGTGGCTCGCTCCAGCCTGGAGTCGCGGCCCAAGAAAACAGGCCGAAGCCTGCGAGACTCTTCCGAACTGGAAGGCGTGCTGCAGGTCCTGATCCGAGAGCACCCCACCTATGGCTACCGGCGACTGTGGGCTTTGCTGCGCAATCGGCTGGGGATAAGGGCCAACAGGAAAAGGATTTACCGCATTCTGAAGGCCAAGCGCTGGCTGGTGCATCAGCGGGTGGTCACGCCACGACCGCGGGTGAAAGCCTCCGTGAGCCGCACGACCCAGAGCGATCGGCGCTGGGCGATGGATATGACCCATGTGGACTGCGGTCGCGATGGCTGGGCCCACCTGGTTGGGGTGATCGACTGTCACGATCGGGAACTGATGGGCTGGGAGTTCGCTCTGCGGGGTCGAGCGAAGGAGGCCGAACGAGCTATCGAGGAGGCCTGCATCGCTCGCTTTGGAACTTTGAGGCCCGCCGGCGAGACCCCGGTGGTGCGCAGCGACAACGGGCTGATCTTCCAGAGCAGGCGGTTTCGGGCGGCTTGTCGGGACTACCGGCTGACCCAAGAGTTCATAACCCCGTATACCCCCGAGCAGAACGGGATTATCGAGCGATTCTTCCGCAGTCTGAAAGAGGAGTGTGTCTGGCAGCATAGCTTTCATAGCTTCGCAGAGGCAAAAGCGGCGATCCGGCAGTGGATCGAGTGGTACAATGCCGGGCGTCCGCATCAATCGTTGGGGTATCGAAGTCCGCGCGAGTTTCGCGCGCAGCAACAGCTATCGGTGGCTTGAAAAATGGGGAGCATTACACAATTTCAGGACCATAATTTTCGACAACGGCACCGAGTTCCATGACTACAAGGTTCTTGAGCAGCACTTCCCTCTGAAGTGCTTTTTTGCCACTCCCTATCATGCCTGGGAGCGCGGCGGCAATGAAAACCTAAATGGCCTGATCCGCCAGTACCTTCCAAAAAGAATGTGCATGCGAGAGGTTAGCCGGGCCCACTGCGACTAGATCGCCAGCAAGCTGAACTCCAGACTCCGAAAACGACATGGCTACAAATCACCTCGGACGGGGTATGATGAGAACTTATAGATCATTGCACTTCAAAGTTGAACCT
>CAVUYS010000067.1:0-102149 GCA_963745745.1 uncultured Spirochaetota bacterium
ATCAAGGTCGTGACCGAGCGCTTCGAGCGCGCCGCCGTGGGCCGCGCTCCTCGGCGACCCAACCCGATCCCGCGCCGCCCGAAGAGCCCGAGGCGCTCCTTGCACGGCCACCGCGGCGCGTAGGGATCACCCGGCGCCGCACCGCTCTACCTCGCCTGACCGATGAGCGGCCGCTTTCGCCCGCGCCTTTCTGGCTTCGACCTCACGGTCCCTGGGGTCAGCTGTCGTGATCAAGGACGAGATGAGCGTGCGTGCGGCGTCGGCTACCTGATCGACGGCAGCGGTCGAACGCCGCCTCGTTCGCCTTCGACGGCTTGTTGAAGCCGCTGAGCTTCCTCACGAACTGCAGCGACGCGGCGCGGATCTCCTCCTCGGTGGCCGGCGGCTCGAAGTTGAACAGCGTCCTGATGTTTCGGCACATGAGTCCCTCCGCCCATGTCATTCTGCACCGCGTCTCAGCCCGCGACGTTCCTGCGCTGATCGCGGCGTGCAAGCTGCGTCGAGGTGCTTTCTCCTACTTCTTCAGCCGCGCCGCCAGGAAATCCATCATCTGTTTCATCGACTCCCGGTTGCCGGCGTCGGTGAAGCCGTGGCGTTCGCCCTCGAGGACAACGACTCCGAGCCGGCACACCGAGCTGCTTGAGCTTCTCCGCCAAAGCGTCTCGACTGATCAACGGGGACGAGCTCGTCGTCGGCACCGTGCAAGAGCAGGAACGGCGGTGCGCCACAGTAACGTAGTTGATGGGCGAAGCCCTCTTGTAGAAATCGGATTTGTGAGCAAAGGACCCACCCAAGAACGGAGCGATGACTTCCTTCTCCAGATCCCTAGGCCAATCGCGCGACGAGAAATCGGTTGGCCCAAAGAAGCTCACCACGGCCTGAACACGGCTGGACTGTTCGGGGTTGCCACCGACTCCTTCGAACCCATCCTCCTTGGCCGTGACGCCGAGCATCGAAGCAAGGTAACCACCCGCTGAGAAGCCGACCACACCGATGTGATCGGGGTGAACGCGATACTTCTTGGCATTGGCCCGTAGCCATCGGACAGCGGCCTTACAATCTTCAACCTGTGCGGGAAAGCGGGCAGTCGGGACTAGCCGGTACTCCACGGTGATGCTCACGTACCCTAAACGCGCCATGCCCTCGATGAAATGATTCATCTGCTGGCGATTGCCTGCCCTCCAGCCCTCGCCGTGCAGGAAAACGACCGCAGGAAACGGGCCGTCTCCCAATTGCGGCATCGCCAGATCGAGTTTCAGTTCTGTATCCGCGCCCTTGCCGTACGTGAGATCGCGTTCAATCGCGATCTCGGAGTTGCTGCGTTGTGCCGCGACTAGAAGCAGGAACGCAACTACGGCGAGGGCGAGAACCAGAGAGCCGAGGACGACGGCGCGCTTCATTCGTCTCAAAAAGAGGGAGAATAGAACGAAAGGGAATGCCCTTCGGCGGCACTCGGGAGCAGGGACCTCGGTTTTCCCCCGCCGCTCAGGGAGGATTCGATGAGAACCCGGCTCTTCTCCGCTCTGGCTCCGCTCTTCTCCCTGCGATCCTTTGTTGCAGGAAAAGACAAGACACCCCAGCCCTGGACGTTCACACACCTATCGGGAGGAGACGGAGGAAACCGACGCCGTCGACGCTGCGGGCCCGGCCGCGAGGCTCGTTCCCCCCGCAAGATCGCGCTCGACGCCCACGGGAATCTCTACGTCGCCGACGAGCTGAACCACACGATCCGGAAGATCTCGCCGGCCGGTGATGTCTCGACGCTCGCCGGTCTCCCGGGAGTCCCGGGAAGCGCCGACGGATCGGCCGGTGAGGCGCGGTTCAACCACCCATTCGGAATCGCGGTCGATGGCGCGGGCACCGTCTACGTCGCGGACTCCGAAAACCACACAGGTCCGCGCCGTCTCGCCCCAGGGGCGCGTGACGACGCTCGCCGGCCTCGCGGGCGCGCCGGGATCGAGCGACGACGTCGGGAGCCGCGCGCGCTTCAACAGTCCCTTCGCAGTCGCCGTGGACCGGGACGGCGACGTGTGGGTCGCCGATTACGAGAACTCGACGGTCCGGAGGATCGCGCGGGACGGCCACGTGACGACGCTTGCCGGCCAGGCGTGCGCGCCGGGCTTCGTCGACGGCGTGGGAAGCGCCGCGCGCTTCGCGCGTCCGACGGCGATCGTGTTCGAGCCGTCGGGAGACGCACTCGTCGCCGACAACGACGTCGCGATCCGGCGCGTGACGAAGGATGGGCTGGTGACGACTCTCCTCGACCGATCCTGGGGCCCGAGCTTCCGCCCGGGGCTCGCAACGGATGCGCGGGGCAACATCTTCATCCTCGACTGCGGCCGGGAGAGCGTCCTCGTGCGGACGCCGGACGGGAAGACGACGGTTCTCGCCGGATATCCCACCACGCCTTTTTCGACCTGGGCAGCCGGGACGGCCACGGCGGCGAGGCCCGGTTCAACTTTCCCTGGGCGCTGACGATCGACCCGGCGGGAACCGTGTTCGTCGCGGACACGGGGAACGACCTCGTTCGGAAGGTCACCCCCGCCGGCGACATGACCGCGCCTCGTCGGACTCGTCGGAGCCTATGGCCACGCCGACGGCCCGGGCCGGGACGCCCGGTTCTTCGCCCCGCGCCAGATCGCCGTCGACCGTTCAGGCAACGTGTACGTGCCCGACAACGGAAACCACGTCATCCGGAAGATCACGCCGGACGGTGCCGTGACGACGCTCGCAGGCCTGGCCCGGAGCCCGCGGAAGCGCCGACGGCGTCGGCGGTGAAGACGCGCTTCGAGCTTCCGAGCGGCATGGCCGTCGATCCGGCCGGAAACGTGCTCGTGGCGGACTCCGGAAACCAGACGATCCGCAGGATCACCCCGGACGGACGCGTTACGACGCTCGCCGGGATGGCGGGGGTGTATTCGAGCGAAGACGGGTCGGGAGCGCCGCTCGTTTCTACTCTCCGCTGGGTATCGTCTGCGACGAGCGTGGCAATACCTTCGTCGCCGATACCGGTAACCAGACGATCCGGAAGATCACGCCGGACGGACGCGTCACGACGCTCGCCGGATCGCCCGGCACGCGAGGAAGCCTCGACGGTCCGGGCAGCGCGGCGCTCTTCAGTACACCGTACGGCATCGCGGTCAACGCCGCCGGGAACGTCTTCGTTTCCGATAACTTCAACGGCACGATCCGCCGGATCACCCCGGACGGAAACGTCAGCACCGTGGCCGGCAAGGCCCTCGCCTGGGATCACGTCGACGGCACGGGCGACGCGGCACGGTTCTACTTCCCACCGGCATCGCGACCGACGCCTCCGGAAACCTGTGGATCGCCGATTCCTGGAACCAGGCGATCCGGAGGCTGACGCCGGATGGAGAGGTAACGACGGTCGCCGGTCCCATGGCGTCGTCCGCCCCGTGGGTCGATCTGGCCTACCCCGTGGACCCCGGGAGAACGGACGGAACGGGGTCCGGGGCGCTGTTCAACCAGCCCGAGGGCATCGCCATCGGCCCGGACGGCGCTGTCTTCGTGGCGGAGATGGGCAACCACGCCGTTCGAGTCGCGCGGCGCGCCCTGATGGGAGACGTCGCGACGATCGACGCGCGAACCGGACTGATGCGCGTCCCGCGCCGGCTCGACGTCCCCGCCTCTTCCACGACCGAATGGGAGTGGTCGATCGTCCGCCGGCCCGCCGGATCCGTCGCCGAGATTTCCTCCCCGACGTCGAAGGCGCCGACCTTCAGGCCCGATGAGCCGGATCTCTACGTCTTCCGGCTCGTAGCACGCGGGCCCGACGGGACGGGCATTTCCGAAGTCTCCTTCGAGGCCCAGACTCACCTCCGGGTCGACGTCGACCCCGGCCCCAGCAGCCCGGGCAGGCACGTGCCGCGGCGCTGACCGGTCAGCTCGCGACGTTCCTCGCCGCACCGCGAACGCCCTGCACGAGGCCCCCGGGCGGAGACGGGTCGCGGATCAGGAATTCCGGCACGCCCACGAGGCTCAGGATCTCGATCTCTTTCGACCTCTCCTACTTCGAGGATGGGGAGGTCGAAATATCCCTGCTCACTAACTTGGGCATCCCTTGAACCGTGCCTTGATCCCGAATGCCGTCGTCACAGCCCCGAACCCCCCAAAGGAATCCCCCCGGGGGACTGACCGGAATGTCTTTATCCGTCCGCATCACCGATTCGAAACCCAACCCAATCCCGACAGCTTTGAGGCCGTTGTAGATCCCGTTGAGGCCGCCGCCGCCGAAAGCGACGACCCTCTTGGCGAACATTGACTGTTGTGACGCTACCTGCCAGCGGGACTTCAGGTAGTATTCGGCATCCCGACCAATCTCGTCATGGGGGCCCTTGCGACCCTTCTCCGCCAGATCCTGCGCAGCCTCCAGGACTTCAACGACCGTCACTGTCCCCTTTGAACTGCGACTTCCATAGGCGGTGCGGATGTATTGGTTGATTCTCTGAGCAACCAACTCGTTATGGGCCGGCAGCGAAAGGAGCCATGCGGCAGCAAAGTCCGCCCCCGTGTTGGGCGGTTCAGCCATGTTCTCCTCCTTTGAGATGGATTCTCACACAGGTGCCCCGCTCGGCTCATCCGGCCAGGTTTCCCCGCCGCACCGCGAGCAAGCCCCCGAGAAGCCCGGCCGCAAGGCCGAACCCGACGAGAAGCAGGCACGCTGACGCGGGCAGGAACCGCACGACGAAGACCCCGAGGAGGACGTTCTCCGTCGAGGCGACGAAGACGAGGAGCGCCCCGGAACGCGAGGCGAGGAGCGCCGAGCGCGACGAGCGCCGCCGAGGAGGCCCTGCAGGACGCCGCCGAGGAGGAACGGGCCGCGGATCAGGAACTCCGGCGCGCCGACGAGCCGCAGGATCTCGATCTCGTCGCGGTGGAGGAGGATCGTCAGCCGCACGACGTTCGCGATCGTGAAGGCGGCGCCGAGCGCGAGGAGGACCGCGGCGCCGAGGCCCGCCGCGGCGACGAGGCGGACGACGCCGCGCAGGCGCCGGATCCAGTCGACGTCGAACTGGACCTCCTCGACCGCGCGGTGCTCGCCGCGAGGTTCGCGAGGAAGGGCCGGAGCGCGGCGGAGGAGACCGCCGCCGGGCAGGAGGTCGAGCTCGACCGAGGCGGGGAACGGGTTCGCCGGAGAGCGTCCCCGCCGCGCGGCGAGGCTAGCGAACGCACCGGGCGAAGCGGCGCCCGCGCCTCCTCGGGCGAGACGCGCCGCACCGCGGCGACGAGCCTCGAGTCGCGCGCGACGCGCTCGAGGTCCGCCCGTCGTCCGCCTCGTCGGCGCCGGGCCTGAGGAAGACGGTGACGGCCGTCTCGTCGCGGAGCGTCGTCGACGACGCCGCCGAGGTTCTCCGCCGCGAGGAGGAAGAGGCCGACGAGGAAGAGCGAGAACGAGATCTGGAGGATCGAGACGGCGCGTCATCCGGCGCGCCCGCCAGAGGCCCGAGAGCGCCTCGTCGAGGAGCGACGCGAGGCGGCGACCGCTCCGCCGCGCCTCTTCACGGCGCGGGAGCCGCACGCTCCGGTCGCGCCGCTCGCGGCGGCCTGCGGCGGGAGGGCGGCCTCGACGAGCCCTTCGACGACGCCGCCCGCGGTCGAGCGTGAGGCAGCGCCGGCCCGTCTCCTGGATGAGGTCCACGTCGTGGGTCGCGACGAGGACGGTCGTCCCGCGGACGTTGATCTGCGAGAAGAGCCTCATCACCTCCTGGGCGAGGCGGTGGTCGAGGTTCCCGGTCGGCTCGTCGGCGATGAGGAGCTCGGGCTCGTTGACGAGGGCGCGCGCGAGCGCGACGCGCTGCTGCTCGCCGCCCGAGAGCTCCTCGGGGAAGCGCGTTCACCCGGTGGTGGAGCTCGACGAGGCGGAGCGACCTGGTAGGCGCGCCGGCGGCGCTCCGCGAGCGGGACGCCGAGGAACTTCAGGACGAAGGCGACGTTCTCGAAGACGGTCCGCGTCGGGAGGAGCTTGTAGTCCTGGAAGACGATCCCCATCGTCCGGCGGAGCTCCGGGACGCGCCGCGGCGGCATCGCCGCCGACGTTCATCCCGTTCACGATGATCTGGCCCTCGCCGGGCGCCTCGGCGCGGTAGAGGAGCTTCAGGAGCGTCGTCTTCCCGGCGCCGGAGGGCCCCGTCAGGAAGACGAACTCGCCCTGCTGCGACCTGGAACGAGAGGTTCTTCAGGACGCGGCGCCCCTGGTACTCCTTCGCGACGCGGTAGAACTCGATCACGCGCGTCCGAGCCGCTTCCCGGAGGAGGCGGTTCACGACCGCGGGACTCGCCTTGCCGCCCGTCGCCTTCATGACCTGCCCGACGAACCAGCCGAACGACGCCGGCCTTCCCGCCGCGGTAGGCGGCGACCTGCTGCCGGGTTCGCCGCGAGGACCGCCGCGACGGCGTCGCGGATCGCGCCCTCGTCCGTCATCTGGACGAGCCCCTTCTCCTGGATCGAGGTCGTCGACGCGCGCCGTCCGGTCGCGATGAGATCGGGAAGGAGCTCCTTGGCGATCTTCCCCGAGATCGTCCCGTCGTCGATCCGCGCGACGAGGGCGCGCGAGCGTGCCGGGCGCGACGGGGATGCGCCCCTCCTGCCGGTCGGCGTCGGTCATCCGGGCGAGGAGGTCGCGCGAGGAGCCAGTTCGCGATCCCCTTCGGGTTCGACGGGTGCGCGGCGACGGCCGCCTCGAAGGCGTCGGCGAGGGGACGCGACGGCACAGAGCGTCGCGGCGTCGGCGGCCGGGAGGCCGAGCGCGGCCGCGAGGCGCGCGGCGCGCGGCTCCGGGGCAGCTCGGGCAGCGCGGCCGCGACCGCCGCGTTCCACGCGTCGTCGACGACGAGCGGCGCCGAGGTCGGGGTCGGGGAAGTAGCGGTAGTCCATCGCCTCTTCCTTCGACCGCATCGGCTTCGTCGCGCCGCGTCGCCGGCTCGAAGAGGCGCGTCTCCTGCACGACCGCGCCGCCCGGCCGCGAGAGCACTGCCGCCTGCCGCTCGATCTCGTGCTCGAGCGCCTTCTTCACGTGGGCGATGGAGTTGAGGTTCTTGATCTCGACCTTCGTGCCGAGCGCTCGCGCGCCCGTCGGGCCGGAGCGAGACGTTCGCGTCGCAGCGCAGGGACCCCTCCTCCATGTTCCCGTCGGAGGCGCCGACCCAGCGCACGAGCCGGCGCAGCCGGACGAGGATAGTCGTACGCCTCCTCGGGCGAGCGCGAGGTCGGGCTCGGTCACGATCTCGATGAGCGGCGTGCCCGCGCGGTTCAGGTCGACGAGCGAGACGCCCGTGGGCACGTCGTCCCACGGGAACTCGTGCATCGACTTGCCCGGCGTCCTCCTCGAGGTGGATCGCGGTTGAGCCGGATCGCTCGCGGCGTCCCCTCCGCGCCGACGGCGACGCGGCCGCCGCGTCGCGAGCGGCCGGTCGTACTGCGAGATCTGGTAGCCCTTCGGCAGGTCGGGGTAGAAGTAGTTCTTCCGCGCGAAGACGCGACGTCGCCTGGATCGTGCACCCGGTCGCGAGCGCGACCCGCATCGCGAGCGTCACCATCTCGCGGTTCAGGACGGGGAGCGCGCCCGGGTAGCCGAGGCAGACGGGGCACACGGCGGTGTTCGGCGGGCGCGCCGAAGACGACGGGACACGCGCAGAACGCCTTGGTCCGCGTCTTGAGCTGCGCGTGGACCTCGAGCCCGATCACGGGCTCGTACAGCGCGACCGCGCGGGCCGCGCGAGCGGGAGCAGCCTTCCGGCATTCAGCGAGTGTAGCGGCCCGCCCGTGACCCGGGCTACGGCGGCCTCAGTCCGCGTAGAACGTCACCTTGCCGGTCTCGAGGTCGTGCATCGCGCCGACGAAGCCGACCGCGCCGGAGTCGAAGAGCGCCTTGAGGACGGGGCTCTTGTCCCGGATCTCCTTCATCGAACGGCGCACGTTCGCCTCGGAGACCTTCGCCACGAGCGCCTTGTCGTGCGAGTCCGCGCGCCCGCCCGCGCCCTCGACGGAGGGCCGGATCTTCGCGAGGAGCGCGGTGAGGTTGCCGAGCTTGACGTCGTCGACCGCGCCCTTGACGGCGCCGCAGCTCGACTGGCCCATCACGACGATGAGCTTCACGCCCTCCACCTTCGCGGCGTACTCCAGGCTCCCGAGGCCGTCCTCGTCCACGACGTTCCCGGCGACGCGAATGGAGAAGACGTCGCCGAGTCCCAGGTCGAAGAGGAGCTCCGCGGACCCGCGCGAGTCCATGCAGCTCAGGATCGCCGCGAAGGGATACTGGCCGCCCGCCGTGGCCTTCACCTGGGACGGCAGGTCGCGCTTCAGGGACCGGCCCGAGACGAATCGCGCAGTTCCCGTCCTTGAGCGTTCTTGAGCGCGTCGGCGGGCTTCAGCGCGGACTGCGACGCCTTCGTCTGGACGGAAGCGGCGGGCGCTGCGACCGGAGGCGTCTCGGCGAACGGCGGGAATCGCGAGAGCGAGAATCGAGAACACCGACTGCGAACGCCAAGCGTTTCATGGATCCTCCTTGAAGCGCGCGCATTCTATTCCCTCGGCGCCGATCCTGGGCAATCATCCCGGCTCCGGGATCATCTTCCCGGGATTCAGGATCCCGTTCGGGTCGAGAGCCTCCTTGATGGCGCGCATCGCGGCGAGGAACGCGGGCGGCGCGCTAAAGCGGGAGGCACGTCCTGGACGTGATGCCGACGCCGTGCTCGCCCGTGACCGTGCCGCCGAGGCGCACGGTCTCGGCGTAGATCGCGGTCGCCGTCTTCTCGAAGAGCGTCTCGTCGACCGTGGCCTTCCCTTCGCGCCAGAGGTGGACGTGGAGGTTGCCGTCGGCCGCGTGCCCGAACGCGACGGACTTCGGAGCCCCGCCTCGCCCGCGATCCGCCGGATCGCCGCGTCACGAGCGGGACGAGCTCGGTGCGCGGCACGGCGAGGTCGAGCTCGACCGAGACGCCGAGCTCGTGGACCGCCTCGGCGATCCCGCGGCGCACGTCCCAGAGCGACGCGCCGCTTCGCCTCGTCGGTCGCGAGGACGACGTCGAGCGCGCCGCACTCGAGGGCGATCTCGCCCGCGCAGCGTCACGTCGCGCTCGACCTCGGCCTCGGACGGCGCCGTCGAACTCGAGGAGGAGGCGCGCCTCGGCCTCGGGAAACGGCACGCGGGACGCCCTTCTTCCTCGACGAGACGTCGACGCGCGGGCTTGTCGACGAACTCGCAGGCCGAGGGGACGAGCCCGCGCCGGTGGATCTCGAGCACGGCAGCGCGCCGCGTCCTCGAGCGTCGGGAACGGCGCGACGAGCGTCGCCCAATGCGGCGGCTTCGGGATGAGGCGCAGCCAGGCCTTCGTGACGACGGCGAGCGTCCCCTCGCTCCCGACGAGGAGCGACGTCAGGTCGTAGCCCGCCACGTCCTTGCGCGTCTTGCCGCCCGTGACGGCGACGCGCCCGTCGGCGAAGACCGCCTCGACGCCCATCACCCAGCGCCCCGTGACGCCGTACTTGGCCGCGTGCGGCCCGCCCGCGTTCTCGGCGACGTTGCCGCCGATCGTGCACGAGCCGCGCGAGGCCGGGTCGGGCGGGTAGTAGAGGCCGTTCGCCTCGACGGCCTCGTGGAGAGTCTGCGTCACGACGCCCGCCTCGACGACGGCGACGAAGTTGTCGGCGTCGATCTCGAGGATGGACGTCATGCGCTCGAGCGACGAGCGCGAGACCGCCGCCGAAGCGGCGAGCGCGCCGCCCGACAGGCCCGTGCGGCCGCCCTGCGGCGTGACCGGGATCCGCCGCTCGTTGCAGAACGCGAGGAGGTCGCGACACCTCGTCGGTCGTCCGCGGCCGCGCGACGGCCGCCGCGGGATAGGCGACGAAGTCCTCCGTCCAGTCGTGCGCGTACGGCTGCGAGATCGTCCTTCGCCACGAGGAGGTGCGCGCTCCGACGATCGCGCGCGAGCGCCGCGAGCTCCTGGGCGAGAGATCTCGCGTCGTTCCACGGCAGGGATCTTAAGATGCGTTCATGAGACGCGTCGCCTTCCTCGGCCTCGGCGCGATGGGCGCCCCCATGGCCCGCCGGATTCTCCGCCGGCTTCCCCCTGACCGTCTGGAACCGGCACCCCGAACGCGCGAGCGCCGATCGAGGCGCCGGCGCTCCGTCGCGAAGACGCCGCGAGAGGCGGCCGCCGCCGCCGACGTGGTCTGCACGATGCTCTCGGACCCGGCGGCCGTCGAGGCCGTCGCGGACGGCCCCGACGGCCTCGTCGCGGGCCTCGCTCCCGGGGCAGATCTGGCTCGACTTCTCGACGGTGACGCCCGCGGCGTCGCGCCGTACGCCGCGCGCGCGCGCGAGAGAAGGGCGCGGACTTCTGCGACGTGCCCGTCGCCGGAAGCGTCAAGCCCGCGACGCGACGGCACCCTGAAGCTTCTCGCCGGCGGCGACGGGCGGACCCTCGCGAGCGCGAAGTCCGGTCCTCGATGCCGTGCGAAGGGAGCGCTCCACTTCGGGGCCGTCGGGCAGGGCTCGGCGATGAAGCTCGTGAACAACCTGATCGTTCGGCGTGGCGCTCGCGACCTTCGGCGAGGCGCTCCGCCTCGCCGCGGCGCTGGGCCTGCCGGAGGAGCGCGTCGACGGAGTGGCTCCTCGCGGCTCCGACCACGTCTCCGTACGTCCAGCGGAAGGTGGCGTTCCTCGAAAGCGGCGGACGGCCGCCACAATTCGGCCTGGCCCTCATGGAAAAGGACCTGCGTCTCGCTCTGGAGGCGGCAGGGGGCGACCTGCCCGTCGTCGCCGGCGCCTACGACGATCTCCGGGCAGCCACGGCGGCGGGACTCGGCGCGGAGGACTTCTCGTGGGTGATCCCCCACCTCGCCGGAAGGCGTCCCGGATCGAAATAGAATCTCGTCTTCGGGAGGCCGTCATGTCCGTCGAGAACGTTCTGGCAGAGGTGAAACGGGATCCAGCCGGCTTTCGGAATCGCACGATCGAGGCTCTCGTGAGGAGCGCCGTCTTCGAGGCCGACGCCGCGAAGCGCGACGAGGCGCGCCTCTCCATCCGGAAGGCCGCCGCGGCTCTCGGCATCCTGCCCGGCCTCGATCCAGGAGCTCTACGTGGCGATGGGGCGCGGGGAGGCCGGCGGCTTCACCGTGCCGGCGATCAACCTCCGCGATGCTCACGTACGACGCCGCACGCGCGGTCTTCCGCGCCGCGAAGACGCGCGACGCGGGCGCCTTCATCTTCGAGATCGCCCGCAGTCGGAGATCGGCTACACCGACCAGCGCCCGGGCGAGTACGCCGCCGTCGTGCTGGCGGCCGCGATCGCGGGAGGGCTCGCGGGCCCGGTCTTCATCCAGGGCGACCACTTCCAGGTCAACGCGAAGAAGTACGCCGCCGACCCCGAGACGGAGCTCGACAGGCCTTCGAGGCGCTGATCAGCGAGGCGATCGCCGCCGGCTTCTACAACATCGACATCGACACCTCGACGCTCGTCGATCTCTCGAAGCCGACGCTCGAGCGAGCAGCAGGAGGTCGAACTACGAGCTCTGCGCGCGGACTTCACCGCGCTTCATCCGCAGCGCGCGAGCCGAAGGGCGTCACGATCTCGGTCGGCGGCGAGATCGGCGAGGTGGGCAGGAAGAACTCCACGCCCGAGGAGCTGCGCGCCTACATGAACGGCTATCAACGCGGCGCTGCCGCGCGGCGATGCCGGGCGTCTCAGCAAGATCAGCGATCCAGACCGGCACATCCCACGGCGGCGTCGTCCTGCCCGACGGCACGGTCGCCCAGGTCGAAGATCGACTTCGACGCGCTCGAGGCGATCTCGAAGGTCGCGCGCGAGGAGTACGGCCTGTCCGGCGCGGTGCAGCACGGCGCGTCGACGCTCCCGCCCGAGGCCTTCGACCAGTTCCCGAGGTCGGCGCCTCCGAGATCCACCTCGCGACCGAGTTCCAGAACATGATCTACGAGCGGACTCTCCGCCGGGCCTTCGCGAGGAGATGTACGCCTGGGTGCACGCGAACGCCGCCGACGAGCGGAAGCCGAAGGACACCGACGAGCAGTTCCTCTACAAGGCGCGCAAGAAGGCGATCGGCCCGTTCAAGAGGGCGCTCTGGGACCTGCCGGAGACGCGCGGGCCGCGATCGGACAGCGCCTCGAGGACAAGTTCCGTTCCTCTTCGAGAAGCTTCGTGTCCCCGGGACGAAGAGCGTCGTCGAGAAATGGGTGAAGCCTTTCGAGCTTGACGCTGTCCTCGCCGGGGCCAGCGCCTTCCACCGCGACGACGAGGCGGGGGTTAGGCCAGCCCGTGCGCCTGATATCGCTCGCGGATCGTCGGGATCAGGTACTCGCTGAACGCCCGCTTCAGGTCGTAGCGCGGCGCGAAGCCCCAGTCGCGTCGCGCCGGCGGTCGTCCACGTCGGCCGGCCACGAGTCGACGATCCCCTGGCGCTTCAGGTCGGGGCTCGAGCGTGATCTCCGCGCCCGGGAAGGCCTCGCACGACGATGTCGCGGATCTCCGCCGGCCGAGGGGTTGAAGGCGCCGACGTTGTAGACCGTGCGCGTGAGGCGCTCCCGCGGGCGCGGCGGCGAGCCGCGAGCAGCGCGTCGACGCCGTCGGGCATCGCCATGAACGGGATGCGCGTGTCGGGCCGCACGAAGCAGGCGTAGGGCTTGCCCTGCGCCGCGGCGTGGATCATCTCCGGCGCGTAGTCGGAGGTGCCGCCCGAGGGCACGGTCACCGCCGAGATGAGGCCGGGGAAGCGCACGCAGCGGAAGTCGACCTTGCCGGAGAGCGTCTCGGCCGCGAGCTGCTTGTAGTGCCGGGCGTAGTAGCGGCCGAGGTGCTCGCAGTAGAGCTTGTTGCAGCCGTACATCGTGGTCGGGACGTTGCAGTCGTCCTCCTTCACCCGCCCCGCGCGCGCCTTCGCCTCGAGGTCGGGCAGGCCGTAGGCGGCGATCGAGCTCGGGTAGAGGAAGACGACCGGCCGCCCGTGCGACTCGCCCTCCTTCTGCGCGAACTCCAGCAGGTGCAGCGTCCCCTCGACGTTCACCTGGTGCGCGGTGGTCGGGGTGAACTCGCCGCGCGTCGAGAGGAGCGCCGCGAGGTGGAAGACCAGGTCGACCTCGTACTCGGAGAGGATCCGCTCGAGCAGGTTGTCGTCGAGGATCGAGCCCGTGAACTGCTGCTGCGACGAGGCGCCGCGAGCGTCGGGTCGAGCGGCTTGAGGTCGAGGGTGATGATCGGGACGGCGGCCCTCGCGGCGACAGGCGCTCGATGAGGCCGTGGCCGATCTCGCCGCTGGCCCCGGTGATGAGGACGACGGGTTTTCGCATGTGCCTAAGATGTTAGCGCCCCGCGCCGCCGTGGCATTCTCGCGGCGTAACGGACCGGCGACCCCGTCGAAGAGCCCGACGATCGTCTCCCGTCTCGCCAGCGTGACGTTCGGGCTCTGGTTTCCGTTCTTCCGCTGGCTCGCCGGACGCTGCCGCCCGCCTTCGTGGCGCGCATCTCGAGTCGGCCACGGTGGAGCGCGTGATCTGGGCGCGCGATTCCGTCCGCGAGGCGATTCTCGACAACGTCGCTCGGCCGTTCTCGGCCTTCCGCGCCACGACGCGCGAGGTCGAGCGCGCGGGCGCGAGATGGTCTCCCGGCACTCGCGGATGTGGATCGACCTCCTCCGCGCACTCGGGCCGGAGCGACGTGGATCCGGCCTCCCTCCTCGCGGCACGAGCCGGCGACGAACGTCTCGTCGCCGCGTGCCGGGACGGCACGGGCGCGATCCTGCCTCACGGCACACGTCGGCAACTTCGAGCTCGGCGGCCTCTTCCTCGCGCAGCTCGGGCTGAGGGTCGCCGTCGTGTACGTGCCCGACCCGTCGCCGGTCGTCGAGACGCACCGCGAGGACGCGCGGAGGATGCTCGGCGTGACCGGCATCCCGGTGGACCTCGGTTCGCCGTTCGGGTTCCTCCCGGTCCTGCGCGCGCTCGAGCAGAACATGCTGCGTCGCCATCGCAGGGGGACCGCGACGTTTCGGGCGACGGGACGCTGCGCTGCCCTTCTTCGGCAAGACGGCCTCGTTCCCGATCGGGCCCTTCCGCATCGCGCAGGCATCGGGAGCCCCGATCTTCCCCGTCTTCGTCCTCCAGGAGGCCGACGGCCGGTATCGGACCATCGTCGAGGAGGCGATCCGCGTGCCGAACGTGCGCGGCGGCGAAGGCGACGCGGCCACCGTCGACGCCCTGACCCGCTTCGTCGCGTCGATGGAGCGGACCATCCGCGAGTATCCGTCGCAGTGGTATCTCTTCACGCGGTTCTGGGAGAGCGACGAGTGAAACCCGCCGCGGGCGGGACGCTCGCGGCACTCGGCTCGCCGCTCCCTCGGCGTGCGCTCCCTCGCGGCCCTGCACCGCGCCGGCGGCGCCGCGCCGGACCCCAAGGCCGGACGAACGGCGGGGTCCGCCGGCTCGGCCCATCCTGGGTCGCGGCCCGTCGTGCCGCCCGGCTCGGAGGCGGCATCCTCGTCGGACGATTCGCGGGCGCGCCCTGACGACCTCGGATCTCTCGTTCGGCCGCCTGACGCGCCCGTGGATCCGCTCGCAGGAGACGCACCTCGACACGCTCTTCACGGCGCTCGATCCCCGGCGGCGTCAGGCGCTCCTTCATCCGGCAGCTCTCCGCGTTCCGCCTGCGCTCGCTGCCGGACGAAATCCCGCCCGGACCTCCTCGTCTCGATCGCGGGACTCGCGGACGGCTACGAGCCCGTGCCGCCCGACTCCGGGTGGAACGCGTGGCGGCGGATGCTGAACCTTCACGCGCTGCACGACGTCTCGCAGCGGTTCGTGGACGCGCCCGCGCTCGCGTCCGCGTGCACGGGCTTTCTCGCGAGGACTCCGGAAGGCGGCGTCCTCCTCGCGCGGAACTTCGACTTCGAGGGCGGCGACATCTTCGACCGCCAGAAGCTCGTCTCCGTCGTCCGTCCCGGACGGGAAGATTCCGTACCTCTCCGTGGGTTTCTCCGGGACGCTCGGCGTCGTCACGGGTTTCAACCGGGAGGGATCGGCGTCGCGCTGCAGGCGATCGCCGGCGGTGAGACCGCGGGCTCGGGCGAGCCCGTCACGCTCCTCCTCGCGGACGTCCTCCGGAACGAGGCCACGTTCGAAGGGGCCTTGCGCACGGCTGCGCGCCGCGCGCGTCTTCGTTTCGGACCTCATCCTCGTCGGCGGACGCGAAGACGGGCCGCATCGCCATCGTCGAGAAGAGCCCGTCCGCCTTCGCCTCCGCGAGACCGCGGGCGCGTGGCTCGGCGCGACGAACGAGGCCGAGGACGCTGCCGTGAAGGCGCGCGCGCGCGCGCGCTTCCGCGCGGAGTCGACGTCGCGGAAGAGGCGCGCGCGGCTCGACGTCCTCCTCCGGAGGCAGGCGGCTCACTCGACGTGCCGCGCGCCGTCGCGATCCTGCGAGACCGGCGCGGGCGCCGCGGCGAGGACCTCGGACACGGCAACCGCAACGCGATCGACGCGTCCATCGCCGCGCACTCCGTCGTCCTCGACCTCGCGCATCGCCGCGCGTGGGTCGCCGCCTAGCCGCACACGCTCGGGACCTACGTGGCCGTCGACCTCGAGGCCGTCCTCGCCGCCGAAAGCGGGCCGCCGACTCCGGGCGCCGGGCCCCTGCCCGCCGACCCGTGGCTCGGCTCGGGCGGATTCGGCAGGTACCGCGAAGCCCGGGGGGCTCTCGCGGAGGTGCGGGCGCTCGAGCGCGAGGCCCGCGCAGGCTGGCTCGAAGCGGCCTTCGCGGCGGCGGCGCGCGCCCACGCGCTCGCGCCGGACTTTCCCGAGGCGACGGCGAAGCTCGGCGAGATGGAGCTCCGCCGCGGCGACCGCGCGCGCGCGCAAGCGCTGCTCGACGAGGCCCTCGCGCGCGACCCCGGCCCCGCCCCCGTCCGCGCCGCCGCCGAACGCTGGCACGAGGCGGCGGCGCGCGGCGGCGCGCTTCCGAAGGACGGCATCCCCACCGTCCCGACGCCGGACGAGCTCATCGCGGAGCGGCGGAAGAGATAAGAGATTTTTCTGCTTAAGAGAAGAACGCGAGGGTAACGGCGCAGCACGATCCGTGGGCGTCGACCACCTCGTATCGGCGATTTCGGATTTTCTTAGAAGGTGAATGGGGCTGGGCGACGTCGAGGGCAATTTCCCACAAACCCGTCGCGCCGAGGCGTTCGATCGCCGCACCGCCGCCGCCCCGCGCGCCACCCAATCCAACACCTTCTAAGAAATCTTCCGGCCTCTCTTCGGACGCTTCCCGCCGCGAAGCCGGATCGAAGGTGAGATCCGCGTCCACGAAGACCGCTCTTCCCCTCTTGCTCAAAGAAATCTCTTCCTCTTCCATCCCCTCCACGAGCACTGCGGCCGACGATTCGACGAGCGTCGTGTCCGCCTCGCGCATCGCGTCGTCGATCCCCTCCGCCGCGACGACGAGGATGCGGTCGGCGTCACCCTTCGCGACGCGCGAGGCCGCGAGGGCGAGGGCCTCCAGCCCGGCCGTGCGCCCGGAGACGAGGGTCTCGGCGGGCCCGCCGAGCCCCCAGCCGATCGCGAGCTCTCCCGCAACGGTGTTGTGGACGGTCGCCGCGAAGACCGACGGCGCGAGGTCCTCGACGCGCACCGCCGCCGCGAGGAGGCGCTCGTGCTGCGTGATCGCGTCGCGGCAGCCGAAGGCCGTGCCGACGACGACGCCGAAACGCGGATCCGGCGCCGCGCCCGCGGCGGACGGCGGGATTCCCGCCGCCGAGAGGACGCGCGCGCCCGCGAGGACGCCCGAGCGCCCGAAGCGGTCCATCCGCCGCAGGCGGTTCGGGTCCGCGAAGGCATCGCGCAGGGCGCCGCCGCCCTCTTCGACCGTCGCGGCAAACGTGACGACGACGCGCCTCACGCGCGCTCCAGGACGAGGGCCGCGTCCGTGCCCCGAGAAGGCGGCGGACGTCGAGAGCGACGACGTCGACCCGCCGCTCGGGCCGGTACGGCGCGCCCGAGACGACGCGGAGCGGCGAATCCGCGCGGGACCGCGCGTGGCCGGCGGTCGGCGGGACGTCGTCCGGCGCCGAGGACGAGGACGCAGAGGACGGCCTCGAGCGCACCCGCGGCGCCGAGCGTGTGGCCGATCGCGCCCTTGAGGCCGTGGACCGGCACCGATCCTGCTCTCGGGCCGAGGACGTGCGCCAGAGCGGCTTCCTCCATCGCGTCGTTGAAGACGGTCCCGGTGCCGTGGGCGCTCACGAAGCCCACGTCGGCCCGGCCGCGAGCCCCGCGTCAGGAGGGCTGCCTCGACGGCGCGGGACAGGCCGCGACCCCGCGGATCGGGCGCGTCATGTGGATGCGCGTCCGACGCCCGAGCCGTAGCCCGCAACCGCGCGAGAATCGCGCGCCCCGCGCCGGCGCGCCTCGTCTCTCGCTCCTCGAGAAGGAGGAAACGCCGCGCCCTCGCCCAGCGAGAGGCCGTCGCGCGCGCGTCGAACGGCCGGGCAACCGAAGTGCTGAGGGCACGCAGCGCGTCGAAGCCCGAGAAGACGAACGGCGAGAGGCGTCGGCGCCGCCCGCGAGGACGCGCGTCGCGCGCCCCTCGCGAATCCACTCCGCGGCGAGCCCGACTGCGGCGGCGCCCGAGCGCACGCCGACGAAACGGTCGGATCGGGCCTCGTGCGCCGTGCCGGCGGGCGAGGTCGCGGGAGAGCGCGCCCGGGTCGCCCCGGGAGAGAGCGCCGGCCCCGCCCGTCCGCGACGCGAGCCACTCCGTGAGGGCCCCGTTTCCCGCAAGCGTCGTCCCGACGGCGACTCCCGCGCGGTCGCCGCCGAAGGATGGGCACGACGCGAGCGCCTCGACCGCGGCGTCGCGCGCGAACAGCGTCTCCAACTCCGTTCCGTCCGGCCCGCGCGCACGGTCGATCAGGGCCGCCTGCCGCGCGTGAAAGCGACTCGTGTCGAACCGCGTGACTGGGCGGATCGCCGACCGGCCAGTGAGCGCGCCTTCCCAGAGCGCGTCCACGCCCCGGCCAAGCGAAGTCTCGGCGCCCAATCCCGTCACGACGACCCGCGTCACGGCCCCCATGTCGTCTCTATAATCGCCCGGCCCGCCCCCCGCGCGGCGCCACGCGCCCGGAAAGCCATTTTCAGCCGTCCATGAAGATCGTCATCGCGTCCGACGCGAAACAGCCAAACGCAATGTATCGCGGTGCCCTGCTCGCGGCCGGAGCCCTGCCCGAAGAGGTCGTCGTCGTGACTCCGGGCGACCCAAACCCCGGTGTTTTCGAAGGGCTCGTGCTTGCCGGCGGCGCCGACGTGGCGCCAACGCTCTACGGCGAGGCGCCCTCGACCCCGACTCTCGAGCTCCATCCTGAGCGGGACGCGCTCGACTTCGCGCTTCTTTCTGCTGCGGAGAACCTCGGTGCGCCGGTCTTCGGCATCTGCCGCGGGCATCAGGTGCTGAACGTCGCGCTCGGCGGCACACTGTGGCAGGACCTGCCTGCGCAACGGGCGCGCGGCGTTTCGCACGAGACGGACGAAGAACCGCCCGTCCGGAAGGACCATCCCGCGCACATCGTGCGGGCGCGGTCCGCTCCCCCTCCTTCGCGCTTCGCGGCGGCCGTCGCCGCGCTCGATGGAGCGCCCGTGAATTCGCGCCACCACCAGGGTGTCAAGGACCTCGCGCCGGGCCTCGTGCCGCTGGCGGCATCGCCGGACGACCTCGTCGAGGCGTTCGAGCGGCCCGGCGGCGGGTTCTGCGCCGCCGTGCAGTGGCACCCCGAGAACCTCGTCGCGGATCGGAAACAGAAAGCGCTGTTCGAGGTGTTTCTCGACGCCTGTCGCGCGCGTGCGCGCGCGACAGGCCGCGCGGGCGAGCCGCTCGTCTTCGTCTCCCTCGAAGGCCCGATCGCGGTCGTGAAACTCGCGAGGCCGGCCGTGGGGAACGCCTTCGCGGGGAATATGGCCGGGATGCTCGCGGACACCGTGGCGGCGCTCGCGGAGGATCCGACGGTCCCGGCCATCGTCTTGACAGGCCTGGGGGACGCCTTCTCGCAGGGTTTCGACCAGGACCTCCTCGCGGCTCTCGTCGCGCTCGGCGACGAGGAGGGCTTTGCCTCGCACCTCGATGCGCTCTCGCGGGCGACACGGGCGCTCGTGTCCGCGCCCCGGCCGATTCTCGCGGCCGTGGATGGCCCGGCCCTCGGCGCGGGCTTCTCGCTCGCGCTCGCCTGCGATCAGCGGATCGCGCGTGGCAACCCGCCGCACGAGGCCGTTTTCGGGCTCTCGCCGCTCTTCCCCGCGTTCGAAGCGGGCTCGAGCGTCTTTCTCCCTTTTCTCGCGCCGCCCTCAGCCGCAGCCGACGTCGCGTGCTCGGGCGAGAGCCTCTCGGCCGCCCGCGCCCGGGAGCTCGGCCTCGTGGATCTCGTCGCCGAGGAGGGGTCTGCGCTGCCTCTTGCGCTTCAGCGCGCGGCTCAGTACGCCGAACGGCCGATCGCCTCTCTCGCCGCTGCCAAGCGCGCCCTCGCTTCGGCGGACCGTCTCGCCCGCTTCGAGGACGGCCTCGCGCGCGAGAAGGTGTCCGCCCTCACATCGTTCCGCGACGGGACGCTGGCCTCCGCCCTGGCGTCATTTCACGATCATCCCGGTCCGCCGACCTCGGCCGGCGGCCCTGACCGTCCCCAATGACAGGAGACTCAATGAACCGGCCTTTACCAACCCTGCTCGCCGCCCTCGTCCTCGCTCTCGCCACCGACACTGCGTTCGGGGCCGAGCGGCCGAAACCGAAGCGACCCGAACGACTGCCTTTTGAGGTCGCGAAGCCCATCGAGAAGGAGAACTTCTGGGTCGGCGTGTTCGGCCCGACGAACTGCTCGTGGATCGACACGGGCGACGGCGTCTTCGTGATCGATACGGGCGCGACCGCGGCGGACGCGAACAATCTCAAGGCCGAGATCGCGAGAACGACGAAGAACCACCCCATCAGGTGGATCGCGATGACGCACGCCCACACCGACTCGAACGACGGCTTCACCACGTTCCTTCCGACCGACGCCGACGATCCTCGTGAACGCCCGCGTCGCGGGTGCCGTCGCTCGCCAGATGGCGGAGGGAAAAACCAAGGCGCCGAATGTCATCGGGGTCAGCGACCGCATTCGTCGCTCGTGGCTGGCGGGCGGGCTTTCGAGATCGGCGTTCCGGCCGGGAACGCGCACACCGCGTTCGACCTCTACGTTTTCGACGTTCGTGACGCGGACCGTCTTCACGGGCGATCTCGTGACCACGGACCGCTGTCCGATGCTCTCGGACCCCGACAGCGACATCAAGGGCTGGCTCTCGGCTCTCGACCGGCTCGACACGCTGGGGCCGAGGCCCTCGTGCCCACACGGGCAGTCGCCAGGACGGGCGCGGCGGCCGAGATCGAAAAGACCCGCCGCTATCTCACGTCGATGCTCGCGTTCCTCCTCGAAAAGAAGAAGCAGAACGCCCCGGAGGCGCGTGTCTCGGGAGAGCTGTCCGCCGAGAAGCTCGGCCGATTACTGCCCGCGCGAGCTGAACGCGCTCAACGCGCTTTCGGTCTACCGCCGGCTTCTCGCCCGACGGGACGACCCGGTCGGGGACCGCCGTCGCGAAGACCCGCGGCGAAGTAGCACCCGCCGCACCCGCCGCGCCCGTCTCGCCCGCCTGGGCGCGCGGGAACGGCCTCGACCGTCGTCTGGATGCCGCCGCGGGGCGTGAAGACGCCCCGCACGGCAATCCGGCGCGGCGCGGAGCGCGCGCACGAGGTCTCCGAGGACGCGGTTCACGACGTTCTCGTTGAAGATCCCGAGGCTCGCGGTAAGCGTTCACGTACTCCTTGAAGGACTTCAGCTCCACGCAGCGGCGGTCGGGAACGTAGGTCACGGTCAGCGTCGCGAAGTGAGAAGTACCGACCCGGAGCGCTACGAGTACTCCACCGCCCAGACGATGATCTACAACATCCTGCTGCGCGACATCAGCGCGGGCTTCATCAACCCGACCCCCCGGGAGATGCGCGCCGTGGACGTGTGGCGCCGGATCCAGGAGCTGGAGGTCAGCCAGGCCGCGGCGCGCCGCGAGCAGGCCCGGGAAGTGGACAAGGCCCTGTTGGAGATGGCCGCCGCCGGGCGCTACCTGCGGGACGCGGGCGACCCGGCTGACCCCGGCCGGCCTGGAGGAGGTCCGGCGGGCCTACGAGCGCTACCGCGCCGGCAGCCGCCGGCGGGTGACGGACCGCAACCTCCAGCTGCACCAGCTGGAGTTCCACAAGAAGTTCTCGATCCCCTTCTCCTGCCTGGTCTTCGTGCTGTTCGCCTTTCCGACCGGCATGCTGGCCCGCCGCAGCGGCCGGGCGGTGGGTTTCGGCCTGGGCCTGCTGGTCTCCACCCTGTACTGGGGCATGCTGTTCGTCGGGCACACCCTGGGCATCCGCCTGCAGTTCCCGGCCCTGCTGGCCATGTGGCTGCCCAACGCGGTGATCCTGGCCGCGGGGGCGGCCCTGCTGTCCTGGAGGAGGCACGGGTGAGGACCCTGCACCTCATGCTGCTGCGCAGCTTCCTGATGCTCCTGGGCATTGCCCTGCTGTTCTTCGTCCTGCTGGTCCAGATGTTCGACCTGTTCGCCAACCTCTGGCGCTACCTGGCCCAGGACACGGGTATGCCGGCCATCCTGCACATCGCCTGGCTGTACCTGCCCAAGTGCCTGTCCTACGCCCTGTCCCCCGCGCTGCTGTTCGCCTGCTCCTACGCCCTGGGCCTGCTTTACAAGAACAACGAGCTGATCGCCATCCTGGGCTCCGGGATCAGCCTGAACCGGCTGCTGGCCCCCCTGCTGCTGCTGGGCGTGGTCCTGAGCCTGGCCAGTTACTGGTTCGAGGAGGGGGTGGTCATCGACTCCCTGAGGCGCAAGAACGAGCTGTACCGCTCCAGCGTCAAGCTGGAGCTGCCCTTGAGCCGCACCAATGTCACGGTGACCAGCGCCGACGGGCGCATCATCTACCAGGCCGACTTCTACGACGACAAGCGCCAGTCCCTCAACGGGGTGCTGATACTACGGCGGGACGCGGAGGGCAGGTTCCAGGAGCGGGTGGACGCGGAGCGGGCCAGCTGGAACGGGCAGTACTGGGTGCTGCACGGCTCGCGCCGCTACAGCTGGGACGGAGAGCTGCTGCGGGAAACGCGTATCGCCCAGATGGACGAGAAGAGCCTGTCGGAGCCCCCCGCCACTTTCCGCAAGTCCACCCGCCGGGTGGAGGAGATGGGCGCAGGCCAGGCACGGCTCTTTGTGACCCAGCTGCGCCGCGCCGGTCTGCCCTTCCGGGAAGCCCTCACCGAGTACTACCGGAAGTTCTTCATGGCCCTGAACCCGCTGATCGTCATCCTGATCGCCAGCGGCGTGGGGGGGCGCTTCCGCAAGAACGTCCTGCTGCTCAGCCTTCTGGCCGCGCTGCTGCTGAGCGTGGTGTACTACGTGGGACAGATGATCACCCTGATCCTGGCCAAGAACGCGCTGATCCCCCCGCTGGCCGGCGCCGCGCTGTCCTTTCTGGTTTTCCTGGCCGGCGGCCTGGTGATCCTGCGCTCCGCCAGGAGCTGAAGGCCCCGCCGTGCTGTATACCTGCGCCCACCGCGACCCGCACAGCCCCGCCAGGGCCGGCTTCCTGGACCTTCCCCACGGCAGGGTGGAGACCCCGGTATTCATGCCCGTGGGCACCAACGCCACGGTCAAGGCCATCGACCCGGAGGGGCTGGAAGAGCTGGGCGTGCAGATCATCCTGGCCAACGCCTATCACCTGTACCTGCGGCCCGGAGCCGAGGTGATCCGCGGCGCCGGCGGCCTGCATGCCTTCATGGGTTGGCGAGCGCAACATCCTGACGGATTCCGGCGGCTACCAGATCTTTTCCCTGGCCTCCCTGCGGCGGATCACGGAGGAGGGGGCGGAGTTCCGCTCGCACCTGGACGGGTCCTCCCACCGCCTCACCCCCGAGGAGGTGGTGGCCTTCCAGCAGCTCCTGGGCAGCGACGTGCTGATGCCCCTGGATATCTGCACCCCGCCCGGGATCGGGGAGCCGGAGGCCCGCCAGGCGGTGGAGCGGACCCTGGCCTGGGCGGGGCGCAGCCTGGCGGCCTGGAAGTCCGGGAAGGCCGAGAGGCCGGGCGGGCAGCTGTTCGGGATCGTGCAGGGCAACTTCTTTCCGGACCTGCGGCGCCGGAGCGCGGAGGCCACCGCGGCGCTGGACTTCCCCGGCCTGGCCATCGGCGGCCTGTCGGTCGGGGAAAGCTTCGAGGTGTTCCGCGACCTGCTGGCCCTGACCGCGGAAAAGCTTCCCTCGGAGCGGCCGCGCTACCTGATGGGGGTGGGCACGCCGGAGTATATCCTGGAGGCGGTGGGAAACGGCATCGACATGATGGACTGCGTCTTTCCCACCCGCACCGCCCGCAACGCCCAGGCCTTCACCCGCCGGGGAACCCTCAACCTGCGCAACGAGGTCCATCGCCTGGCCTCCGAGCCCATCGACCCGGGCTGCTCCTGCCCGACCTGCCGGCGCCATTCCCGCTCCTACCTCCGGCACCTGTTCAAGAGCCGCGAGATCCTGGCGGCCATGCTGGCCACCCGGCACAACCTTCACTTCCTGCAGGTCCTGATGCAGGACATCCGCCAGGCCATCCGGGAAGGGCGCTTCTCCTCCTTCAAGCGCTCTTTCCTGGAGACCTACCAGATGGGCCTGGACGAGGGTGCGCCGGATGCCGAACAATAAACCATGAAGCCGGTGGAGGGGGAAAGCCGCCCCGCGGAGGTCCGGCGCAGCGCTTTGGTCACGGCCCTGCTCATGGGCTCCACGGCGACCTCCCGGGTGCTGGGCTACGTGAAGATCGCCCTGATCGGCGCCTTGTTCGGGGCCTCCGGAGCCGGCGGACGTGTGGAACGCCGTCTTTCACCGTTCCCAACAACCTGCGCAAGCTCCTGGCCGAGGGCGCCCTGTCCTCCGCCTTCATCCCGACCCTTTCGGCCAGCCTGCTGGAGGATCCGGGCGGAGCGCTGGCGCGCCAGCTCACCCGCCGCATCCTGGGACTGCAGCTGGTCATCCTCCTGCCGCTGACCGCGGCGGCGGGCCTGTTCGCCGCGCCGCTGACCCGGGTGCTGATGCCCTTCAGCGATCCCGCCAAGGCGGCGCTGGCCGCATCCCTTTTCCGCTGGGTTTTCGGCTACCTGCTGCTGATCAGCATCGCGGCGGTGCTGATGGCGGTGCTCAACTCGCACAGCCTTTTCCTGCTGCCCTCCCTGGCGCCCATCCTGTTCTCGGTCTGCGTCATAGCCGCCACGGTGCTGTTCTACCGGCGGCTGGGGGTCTTCTCCATGGCGGTGGGCGTGCTCACCGGCGGCCTCACCCAGGTGGTCTGCCAGCTTCCGGCCTTCCTGCGCCGGGGGTACGACCTGCGGCTGGATTTCCGTTTCCGTTTCCCGCCGTTCCTGCGCATCCTCAAGGCCTGGCTGCCGGTGCTGGCCTCCGCCTCGGTCTTCGCTCTCACCGAGCAGGTGGCCGTCCTGCTGGCCAGCGGCCTGGCCGACGGCAGCATCTCCGCCCTCAGCTACGCCCTGGTGTTCTTCCAGCTGCCCTTCGGCATCTTCTCCGTCTCCATCGTCACCGTGCTTTTCCCCAGGATGAGCCGGCAGGCCGCCGCTGGGGACCTGCCGGGCCTGCGCTTCTCGGTGAGCTACGGCCTCGAGTTCCTCCTGGTGCTGCTGGTGCCGGCCACGCTCCTGTTCCTGTTCATGGGCCGGGAGATCATCGCGGTGGCGCTGCAGCGGCGGGCCTTCGTCCTGCGCGGCACGATCTGGACGGCCGAGGTCTTGAGCGCCTACTCCTACGGGCTGTTCGGCCTGGGGGCCTTCACCTTCCTGCAGCGCTTCTTCTACGCCCGGCACGACTTCCGCACCCCGCTTTTCGCCGCGCTGGCGGTCAGCGCGGTGGACGTCCTGCTCTCCCTGTGGCTGCGCGGCACCTCCCTGCAGGTGCGCGGGTTGGCGGTGGCCAATTCCGTGGCCTTCACGATCGGCTTCCTGATCCTGCTGGCCGCCGCGCGCAGGGTGCTGGGGCGGCTGGAGGGCCGGGCGATCCTGCGTACCTGCTGGCGAGTGGCTATTTCCCTGGTGCCGTTCACCGCCTTCCTCATCGGATTCCGCTTCGTCACCCGGGCGGTCTGGCAGGCCGGCAGCTCCTGGGGCAGCCTGGCCCTGCTGCTGGCCGGAGCGGGTGCCAGCGCTGCGATCCTGCTGGGAATGTACTGGATCACTGGCGTGGAAGTGCTGCGCGACGTGATCCGGCGAAGGAGCGAAAAAAAATGAGAATCCTGGCGCTGTTCACGGCCGCCTCGCTTCTGCTGGGCGCAGCGCTGCCCGCGGCGGCTCAGCAGGCCGGCACGCTCAGCCCCGAGGAGCGCATGCGGGAAACCCTCCTGTACGGGATCGAGGGCGAGGTGCTGCAGGTCATCGCCAGGCTCAAGGCCTCCGGGGACGACAGCCTGAATCCGGAGCTGCTGCGGACCTTCCAGGCCACCTCCAATCCCGCGGTAGCCGCGGCCGTCCTGGACCTGTTCGCCCAGGCCGAGGTGCGTGATGCCGAAAAGACCGCTTTGGAGAGGCTGGCCGACCCGGAAGGGGATCCGCGCCTGCTCGTGCCCTGCATGCGCTACCTGGCGGCCATCCGCTCCGCGGCCGCGGCCCAGCCGCTGGCCGCCTTTCTGGACTCAAGCGACGAGCTGGCCGCGGCCTCCATCCAGGCGCTGGCAGCTCTGGGGCAGCAGTCCTCCGGGGAGGCTCTGCTGGCCCGCCTGCGCGATCCGGAGTATTCGCCGGGCCTGAAGTCCCAGCTGCTCCTGGCCCTGGGCACCCTGAAGTACCAGCCGGCCGTGGAGGACCTGATCCAGGTGGTGGCCAATCCGGACGAGGAGCGCGTCCGCCGCATGTACGCCGCCTCGGCGTTGGGGGAAATCGGCGACGCCCGGGCGCTGCCGGCGCTGCGCGAGCTTTTCGGCGCCCAGGACAGCCTGCTGCGGGCCTACGCGGCGGCAGCCCTGGCCGGGTTCCAGCTCTCGGAGGTGGAAGCGGCGCTGCAGGACGCCCTGCGCGACGGCAATGCCCGGGTCCGGCAGGCGGCGGCCAAGGCCCTGGCCCGCAAGGACGCCCGCAAATCGGTGGACATCCTGATCTACAAGGCGCGCTACGACCCGGAGCGGCAGGTTCGCCTGGAGGCCATCCGCTCCCTGGGGGCGATCGGGGAAGGGCGCTCGCTGGCCTACCTGCGCGAGGCCTACCAGGACCGCCTGCTGGCCAACCTGTACCGGGAGGAGGCCCTGGCCGCGCTGCTGGCGCATGACCCGGACGGCTCCCTGGGCGCGGTGCGGGCGGTGGTGGAGGAGGAATGGAGCCGCAAGGACGCCGCCGTGCTGGAGTTCACGGCCCGGCGGCTGGCCGCCTTGAAACAGGCCGGGCTGGGAGAGCTCTTCCGCCGTTTCCTGGAAAGCCCCAACCTGGTCATCCGCCTTTACGGGCTGCGCGGTGCCCGCCTGAACCGCCTGGGCGCGCTGCGGGAAAAGGTCCGCGAGCTGGCCGAAGGCGACCCGCATCCCTCCGTGCGCCGGGAGGCTCAGCTCGTCTTGGACGCGCTCTGAGCCCGCACCCTGCGCACCGAGAGCATCAGGCTGTTGATCTTCTCCAGCGGAGACACGTACTCCTGGAAAACCAGGCGCACGCGCTGCCCTCGTTTGGTCAGGGCCACGATTTCCCGGCCCAGGCAGTCCGGCAGCGGTTTGTCCAGCGTGGCGAAGTACTGCGGGCGGCGGGGAATGAAGAGGTATTGCTTGCCGTCGTTGCGGATGGAGCCGATGCGCCGCGGCACGGGCAGGTAGTAGATCAGGAAAGTCGAGCCGTCCCCGCCGACGCTCTTCGAGCTGCCGGGCGGCACCGGATGGATGTTGCGCGTGCCGATGTACGGATTCTGATCCATGACCTTCAGGATCACCGGACGGTGCCCGGCACGGCCCTGGGCGAATACCCGTTGATAGCCGCGGTCCCGGGCCCTGTTGCGGGCCAGAGCCAGCAGGCCGATTACCGCCGCCACCAGCACCAGCAGCGCGCCGGCGGCGATCAGCAGGTACAGCAGCACGGGTGAGATCGCGCCGCTGGAAACGTAGTTGAAGGAGAGCTCTCCAGCCAGCGGGGAAACCCTTACCTCCGACTCGGCGAACTGCAGGTCGACCGGCAGGACCAGTTCCCCAGGGAGCAGCCCGGGCGGCAGCCGGACCGCCGCCTCCAGCACCGCGCTCTGGCCTGGGGGCACCACCGCGACGGCGGGACGCAGGAGCAGGCGGGCCCGACCGCTGTCGAGGCGCACCAGGGTCAGGCGCCTTTCGGTCTGGCCCGGGTTGCGGATGGTGAAGGGCACGCTGAAGCGGCGCCCGACGTTGCCCAGGTGACCGGGGAAGCTCAGGGTCGGGAAACCGGTGAGCTGTTCGGTCAGGGTGTCCGGCGTGGACTCGGAGTAGGGCAGGATGGTCGAGCCGGAGCGCGCGGCGAACTCCTCCAGAAGATTCGGGGTACCCTGCTCGGAAGCGGCGGCCCCACCCGAAGCGGCGGCCCACCGAAGCGGCGCCCCGAAGCGGCGGCCCCCCCGGAAGCGGCCCCACCCGAAGCGGCGGCCCCACCGGAAGCGGCGGCCCCCCCGGAAGCGGCGGCCCCCCCGGAAGCGGCGGCCCCCCCGGAAGCGGCGGCCCCACCCGAAGCGGCGGCCCCACCCGAAGCGGCGGCCCCACCCGAAGCGGCGGCCCCACCGGAAGCGGCGGCCCCCCCGGAAGCGGCGGCCCCCCCGGAAGCGGCGGCCCCTTCCTGGATCGCGGCGAGCCCCTCCGTACCGGGCTCTCCCGGCGCTCCGGCCGCGGCGCCAGGGATGCGCAGGATGTGGATGTCCCAGCCGCGCTGGCGGATGCGGTCCGCGTTGCGGCGCAGCGCCTCCAGCACCTGCTCGGCGCCCCCCGCGTTGGGGCTGCCGGGAGGCGGATCATGCTTCCCGTCGGTCAGGAGCAGCACCAGCTTGGGGCTGTCCGCGGGCAGGGCGTCCAGGTAGGAATACAGGTAATCCAAGGCCGCCACCAGGTCCGTGTACCGCCCCAGGGGGCGCAGGAGATAAATCCGCTCGATGATCTCGGTCAGCTCCTGCGGCCCGCTTACCCGCTCGGTGATCTCGGTTTCCGGCGCATCGGCGAAGCTCAGCAGGTGGAAGCCGTCGCCTTTGTGCAGCCAATGCTCCAGCAGGTCCCGCAGCAGGTAGCGCTGCAGGTCGTCATAGTAGGGGAACATGCTGGCGGAGGTGTCGACCATGGTCACCACGTCCATGCCCGCGGCGGTGGCGGCCAACAGGACCAGCAACAACAGGGCCAGGCACCACTTCTTCATGCTACCCCCGCATCACTCCACTTCCGTCCTCTCGATGGCCTTCAGGGCGTAGTGGAAGTTTCGGTCGCCGATGGCGAATTTCATCTCTTCGCCGACCTTGTGGTTCATCAACTCCACTCCGAGAGGGGAGCGGTAGGAGATGATGTTCTTGACCGGGTCGGATTCCCAGGGACCTAGTAGAGTGTACAGCTCCTCGCCCCCGGATTCCAGGTTTTTCAGGATCACCCGGGTGCCGAAGGAGACCACGTCGGTGTTGATCTGGGCGGCGGAGAAGATCTGCGCATTCTGCAGCTCTTCCTGCAGGCGGGAGGCTGTCGTCTTCAGCAGCTCCTGTTTTTCCAGCGCCGCCTTGTATTCCGAGTTCTCGCGCAGGTCGCCCTTGGACAAGGCGAAGCCGATTTCCTTGGAGTTTTCCGGAATCTCGTTTTCCAGTATGTGGCGCAGCTCCTTCTGCTTGCCCTCGTAGCCCTTGCGGGTGACCAGCAGGCCCATGCTGACCTTTTCCTTTTCCTGGTCCCCGGCGAACTCGTAGTGAGGGTAGCGTTCCCGGATCTGGTGCTTGAAGTTGATCTTGAGGTTGGGGTCCAGCTCCCGGATGTCCTCCACCAGGGTCCACAGCCTCATGATCGAATCCTCCCCGGATTCCAGGATGTAATTCAGCAGGCGCCCTTCGTTGAACAGGAAGTCGTGGGCCTGCTTGTTGATCTTGCGGTTGTAGCTGACGTCCCGCTTGTTGTTGATCTCCCGGAAGGTGATGTCCAGCAGGTGGATCATGCCGATCAGCACCTTTTCCAGCCTGACCTCCATGGTGGCGAACCAGGGCTCGGTGAGCAGGTTGCGGACCACCCAGACGAATGATTCGCGGTACTCCCGGTAGCGGCTCATGATCTGCCCGATCAGCCCGCGCAGGACATCCCAGCTCTCGTGCTTGACCAGCTCGTCGATGATGAACTTGTTCTGGTAATGATGGAACAGCTCGGCGTAGATCTGCGGCCACTGCGGGTGGTACAGCTTGACGTGCTGCAGGAAGCTGCGCTTGATCTCCCCGTCGTCCAGCTTGACGAACATCTCCTCGTAGTTGTTGATCTCCTTCATCAAATCGACAAAGGTGAAATCCAACCCCGGGTTCAGGTAGGGGAAGACGGAGACGATCCTCTGCACCAGCAGGAAGCTGGCCACGGTGTACTCGCTTAGCGTGGAGAAGGACTTCAGAAAGCCGGTGAAGTAGCCCAGCATCTCGGAGAAGTAGTCGGAGTCCGGCTCGACGTTGTCCAGGAACTCGCGGATGGTCTGCACCCGGTCGAAGAAGTTCTTTTCCGCCTTGAACTTGTTGTAGGTCTTCTCCTCGAAGGGGATCGGCTTGTCGCGCACCGTGAAGCGGTCCAGCTTGTCGGGGATGTTGCCGAAGGCCGAGTCGGTCCTCAGCAGCCGCCGGGCCTCGGAGCTCCACTTGGACCACTCGCTGTTGCTCAGGACGTCGGGAGTGAGCTGCTCCTTGATCAGCTTCATGTCCGCGGCGTTGTTGAAGCTGCGGATGATCACCTTCAGGGCCCAGGAATGGTCCGCCTTGATCTTCGCCTTGAGCTCCTCCTTGGGCATGGTGCTGGCCAGCACCCAGATGTGCTCGGGGGAGAGGATCTTCAGGGCGTTGACGGCCATCTTCAGCGACATCTTGTGCCCCGGCTTGCCGGCGAAGTCGATGATGAACATGTCGTCCTTGATGCTGACGATCTTGCCGATCTTCCAGCTGGAGTGGTAGACGTAGTTGCCGACGTCGAAGGCGATGTGCTTCTCGAAGTCGGCGATGGCCTCGTGCACGCTGCGCCAGCTCTGGCTCAGGTTGGAGATGCGCAGGTACTCCTCCAGCTGGCTGTGCTTGACGTACTTGTTGCGGAAGGACTCGACGATCTGCTTGCGGGCCGCGGCGTTCTTGGGCTCGTAGGCCAGGATGCGCTTCAGCAGCTCGATGGTGGTGTTCCAGTCCTCCTTCTTCAGGAAATGGGGTACCAGGTAGTTGAGCAGGGCCGCGGCGCGCTCGCCGTTCAGGACCTTGACGATCTTGCGCTCGATGGCGAAGAAGAAGTCCACGTCGTCCGGGATGTAGGCGATCAGCTTCTCCCAGATCTCCTTGACGTTGCTGAACATCTTCTTGTTGATGAAGCGGTGCAGGGCCTTCTTGTAGTACTCGATCGAATTGGGCAGGTCCCCGTCCTGCTCCTTCTTCTCGGCCAGCAGCTTGACGATGTCCGCGTCCTCGTAGTCGACCTTGATGTAGCGTTCCCAGATGCGGAACTTCTGCTCCTGGTCGTTCTTGTTCTCGTAGCAGTCCGCCAGGGTCTTCAGGGCGAACTTGTTCTCGCCGTATTCCAGGATGCGGTTGCAGAGGAACTCGACGATGTTCCACTTGTGGTTGTCCACGAAGATGTTGATCAGCACCACCAGGTTGGAGTCGTCCACCAGCTGCTTGCCCAGCGAGATGATCCCCGACAGGTACAGGGCGATGATGCTGTTGCGGGTGTGCTTCAGGTGCTCCTCGCACATCTCCAGGACCTTGTCCTGCGCCTCCGCCTGGATGGTCTCCCGGATGCGGGTGTCCAGCTCCTGGAAATGGCTGATGGTGTAGCTGTTCAGGGTGGCCCGCGTCCACTTCTCCTCGTTCAGCAGCTCATTGACGCTTTTCAGCAGTGTTTCTGACAATTGCCTTGCTCCTCGCGAATAGGTTTCAGTTGGTGTATTCCTTGAAAACAACAGGGTCGAGGGCCTTGATGCGCTCCAGCACTTCTTCGATCTTCGGCCGCTCTTCGCCGCTGGCCAGGTAATGATCGATCAGCCAGAAGTAATGGTTGATCAGCCGCGCCACCGGCGCGGCGGCGGCCGGCGAGCCCGGCCTGCCCGAGGCGCGGCCCGACGAGGCGCCTGCCGCGGCCTGCTCCACGTCCTTCTCCAGCTGGTAGATGGCCTGCTTGAGCTTGCCCAGCTCCAGCGGCCGCAGCTCCCGCTTGACGTTGAAGAGGCCGTAGATCGTGCCGTATACGGGGATCCAGTCCCTGATCTCCGCTTCGCTGAAGCGCTCCCGCAGCTTGGCCACCAGCCGCTGGATCAGGGGGGATTCCAGGTAGGCCAGCTCCACGCCGCGGCAGTCCAGGAAGAAGGCCTCGCGGAAGAACACCTTGGCCGCCCGGGTTTCGTTGACCAGGGAGTAGCAGTCGGCCAGCTCGGCCAGGATCACCGCATCCTCCCGCCGCTGACGGCTGGCTTCCTCCAGGATGTTGATCGCCCCCTCGAAGTTGCCGCGGATCTTGTGGCAGCGGCCGATGCGCAGCAGGATCTCCGGGTCCGGGTTGTCCGGATCGCCGCTCAAGGCCGAGTAGTGCTCCAGGGCCTTGCCGAACACGAAATACTTCAGCGAGAACAGGCAGCGCTCCGAGACGTTCTCCATGCGGGACACGAAGCCGCTGAACACCCGCCATTGCGCCTGATAATATTCCCCCCGCTCGTAGTCGCCTTCCACCGCCGCGGCCCGCTGCTCGATTTCCAACCAGAAGTTCGCGCACTTCAGGGCGTTGACCACGTCTGTATACTCGAAATCGATCGAGAGGGCCCGCTCCAGCTCCTCGATGGCCGGAGGGAAGGCGCCCTCCTTGAAACGAAGGTACACCCGGTTGAGAATTTGCATGATCTCATTCTCTTTGAATGTGAGTTGGCGTTCCATCATTACGGGACTCGACCGGGCTTGGGGAAACCGTTGCCTCCTGGCTCTTTATACTTTATTATACCATGATGATAACTTTAGTCAATCTTGGCGGATAAGTGTCGAAAAATAAGGAAGGAGTGAATCCCCGCATGGGTAGGAGTCATCTGGCCATTCTCGCCTTCCTTGTCCTCGCCGCGGTCCAGGGCCGGGCGCAGGCCCGCGACGCCCAGGCCGAGCTGCAGGCCGGCCTCGCGGCTTTTCAGCAGCAGCAGTACCAGCAGGCGCTGCAGAGCTTCCGCCGGATCATCGACGAAGAGGCCGACCAGGCGCCGGATGCCGAGTACTGGTCGGCCATGGCCTACATGGCGCTGGAGATGCTGGACGAGGCAGACCGCGCCCTGGAGCACTACCTGGCCCGCTTCCCCGGCCACGCCCTGGCCGGCGAGGCCCAGTACCAGAAAACCCGCCTGCTCTTCCTGGAGCGGGACTACGAGAACGCGCTGCAGGCCTCCTACGAGTTCATCCGCTCGAACCCGGGCTCCGCCTACGTCCCCAATGCCTACTTCTGGATCGGCGAGTCGCTGTATTCCCTGGGCCGCCTGGAGGAAGCTGAGCGCATTTTCGCCAAGGTGCTGCGGGACTACCCGCAGAGCTACAAGGTGGAGGCGGCCAGCTACCGGCTGTCCCTGCTGGAGTTCAAGAAGCGGGAGGAGGAGCTGCTGCGCCTGCTGAAATGGAGCCATGAAGAGTTCCTGCGCGCGGTGGAGGAGTACCAGCGCCGGGAGAAGACCTACGAGCAGGCCCTGTCCGCCTACCAGCAGCGTTCCGGCAGCCAGGAGCAGAGGCAGGCCGAGCTCAAGGCGCTGGAGGAGCTGAAGGCCGAGAACGCGGCTTTGCGCGCCAGGCTGCAGCAGATGGAAACCCAGGGCCTCGCCGCCGCCCAGGAGCAGCAGGAAAAAGCCAGGCAGCTGGCCGACCTGGAAAAGGCCCTGGCCCTCAAGGCGGAAGCCCTGGCCCTGAAGCAGTCGCTGCTGCTGGGCTACGAGCGGGCGGAGGGGCAGAACTGATGCGGGTGCGCCGGAGTTTGCTGGCGGCGCTGCTGCTGGGATCCTTCCTGGCCCGGGCCTGGCCGCTGGAAGTGAACGAGGGCCGGCTGAAGCTGGTCCTGCACGCTGGCATCGGGCGCTTTTCGCTGTATCTGGACGGGATCGCCCTTTTCGTGGACCAGGATCCGCGCACCTCCGGGATGTCGCTGCTTCTGGACAACCGCGTTTACAAGCTGGGCGACAGCGGGGAGTTCAAGGAGAGCTCCGAAGCGCTTCCCGGCGGCGGCCGCTTCACCTGGACTTCCAAGCGACTTACCGTGACGCAGACCTTCTCCTTTCAAGGCGGCGAGGCTGTGGCGGTTTCCGTGACGATCCGCAACAACGCGGACCGCGAGGTGGCCGCGGGCCTGCGCTTCCTGTTGGACACCTATCTGGGCGAAGCGGGCTTTCCCCACTTCCGGACCGAACGCGACAGGGAGATCAACGGAGAGCTTTCCTTCACCGGCGCGGAGGTGCCGGCCTGGTGGCTGTCACGCTCCTCCCGTGCTGCCCGCGCCCCGGAGAACCCCGGCCTGCTGGTGCCCCTGCGCGGCGAGGGGGTCACGACCCCCGACCGGCTGGTCCTGGCGAACTGGAAGAGGCTCGCCGATACCTCCTGGCTGTACGAAACCGCCCCTGGCAGGACCTTCAGCGAGCTGCCCTATTCGATCAATGACTCCGCCGCCTGCCTGTATTTCGGCCCCGCTCCCCTTGCCGCCGGAGCCAGCCGGACCTACCTGCTGGCGCTCTCCGGAGGCAAGGAACCGGCGCCGGCTGGAAGCGCAGCGGCGGCTCCCGTGCCGGCAGCCCCTGCCGCCGCCGCGCCTGAGAGCCCCGTGGCCGCGCCCGGCGCTCCGCCCATACCCGGCACTCTGCCCGTGCCCGGCGCTCCGGCGCCAGCCGCGGGCCTGGCGACCGAGCCCGCGCCGCGCCAGCTGGGCATCGAGGGGGACTTGCGCGTGCTGGACGATCTGCTGCAGAAACTGGCCCAGAAAATGGACTCCCGGACCGCGCTTTCGGAGGAGGAGCGGCAGCTCATGGAGCAGATCATCGCCGACATCAAAAAAAGACTGGAAAGCAACGGCGATTAGGCGTTAGTATCCTCGATTAACATGCCGCAGGGTCTCCTCCAACAAGCCTCCCGATTCTACCGTCGGCGGCGCTTCGCTCGAGTCATCCGGCTGCTGGAAAGCCAGATCTTCCGCTTTCGCGATAATCCCGTTTTCTTCTACCTGTTGGGCTGTTCCTGCCTGCGGATGGGCGATCTCGGGGGGGCCGAGTCCTATCTGCGCCGGGCTGGCCAGCTGCGGCCGCAGGACCCGGGCACCCTGCTCGGACTGGCGGCCATCCACCTGAAACGCGCCGAGACCGAACAGGCGCTGGAGCTCTGGCTGGAGGTGGCCGAACTGGACCACGGCAACCGCCTGGCGGCCCGCGGCCTGGAGCTGCTGCGCCGGGCGGCCGCCAGGGAAGACCCGCAGATGCTGCAGGACCCGCGCCGGGTCCAGGCGCTTCTGCCGGGAGTGCCCTTCAATCCGCGCACCCTGGTCCTGCCCCTGGCGGGACTGGCCGCCGCGGCGCTATTAACCTCAGGGGTCCTGCTGCTGCCGCGCTACCTGCCCCAGCGGGCCGGAAGCGCTCGCCCGGAGGTTCGCGAGGTGCGGCTGGCGGCCGGGCAGCCGACCATGGATTCCAGCCTCGCGGCGGCGCGCTATCCCCTGACCGAGAGGCAAATCCAGGAATCCTTCGAGAGGACCAAGCGCTACCTGCTGCAGTACCGCGACAACCTGGCCACGCGCGAAGTGAACCGCATCCTGCTTTCCAATGCCTCCGCCTACGTGAAGGAGAAGGCCCGCCTGCTTTCCACCTTCACCCGCGTGCCGGACTTCACCACCGTCCGCGACGCCTTCAGCTTCCGCGAGGTGGCAGTGGATCCGCCCCTGCACGAGGGCTGCTACGTGGTTTGGCGAGGCAAGGTGGCCAACCTGGAGATTGCCGCCGCAGCGCTGTCCTTCGATCTGCTGGTGGGCTACGAGAGCCAGCAGCAGCTGCAGGGGGTGCTCAGGGTCCGGTCCGCCTTCGCGGCGGAACTGGCGGACGGGGATGCGGTGGAAGTGCTGGGCCGGGTGGACCTGGCCTCCGGGAAGCTGGCGCTGGAGGCCGTTTCCCTGCACCGCTTGTACGCCACCCCATGAGAGCGGTGGTCCAGCGGGTCGAGGACTGCTCCGTCACGGTGGAAGGGCGGGTGACCGGCCGCATTGACCGGGGCCTGCTGGTGTACCTCGGGGTAGGCCAGGAGGACGGGGAGGCGGACCTTTCGTATATCGCCGACAAGGTCGCCCACCTGCGCATCTTCCCGGACGCCCAGGGCAAGATGAACCTCTCGGTGGCCGATCTGGGCTTGTCGCTCGTGGTGGTTTCCCAGTTCACGCTGTACGGCGACGCCAGGAACGGCCGCCGGCCTTCCTACTCCCATGCGGCGGAGCCGCAGAAGGCGCGCGAGTTGTACATGCGGTTGATCCAGGAGCTGCGCTCCCGGGGCTTCACGGTCGGGGAGGGGGAGTTCGCCGCCTCCATGGAAGTGCGCTACAGCAACGTCGGGCCGATCACCATTCTCCTGGATTCCCGGAAGCTCTTTTAGCCAGCTCCGCCGCCACGGCAGCGGCCCGGTGGGCGATGGGGGCCGAGCGGGAGCTTTCCTGCAGGCGGAGCACCGCATCGAGGAAAACCGGGTTGGCGCTGGATTCGGCGTAGGCCAACACCTCCAGGGTCAGCTCGGCCAGCTCCGCCTCGGCTCGCCCTGCCTGCGCCCTCAGGCGTTCGCCCAGCCAGGCAGCCTGAAGGAGCACCGCACCGTCGTAGGAACGGTTCCCGGAGTGCCGCAGCAGGCGCATGACCTCCCGGCGCAGGGCCAGGCTGAAGCCTCCCAGCCCCGATGCCAGCTCCTCCAGCCCCCGCGCGTTGGCCGACAGCCTCTCCGAAAGGATCCGCGAGCTTACAGCCGGGGGAAACACGGCCCGCAGCAGGAACAGGATCGGCAGCTCCTGACGGCGGGAGAGCAGCCCGGACAGGATGTCCGCCACGTAGACCTCCTCCCGCCGGCCCAGCGCCTGCGCCGTTTCCAGCGCATCGGCCAGATCACCGCTCTGCATGGCCTCGAGGATGAGCGGATTCTGTCTGCGGTCCGTGTATACGGCCCAGTGCTCGGCGCAACAGGCGGCGGGGATCGAGAAAAGGCCGGCCGCCAGGATGACGCCCAGGAGCGGGAGCTTCCTATGCATTCACCCTATTTATCGGCCGCGGGCGCCGGCCCGTTTACCAGCTGGCCTGGCAGCGCGCGCTTGACCAGCCCGGGGGGGGCTTATATTATAAAAAGCAATGCGCCGGGACTCCCACCGGCGTTCTAGAAAACAAGGAAAGCCCTGAATGAACAAGCCCCCCGAAATATCAGACGAAAAACAGAAAGCCCTGGAAGCCGCCCGCCTGCAGATCGAGAAGCAGTTCGGCAAGGGCTCGATCATGAAGCTGGGGGAAGGCACCGGACCGGCGGCCATTCCCGTGATCCCCACCGGCTCCATCCTGCTGGACGCCGCCCTCGGCGTGGGCGGCTATCCCCGGGGCCGGGTCATCGAGATCTACGGGCCGGAGTCCTCCGGCAAGACCACCCTGGCGCTGCACGCCATCGCCGAGGCCCAGAAACTGGGCGGAATCGCCGCCTTCATCGACGCCGAGCACGCCCTGGATCCCCTGTACGCCAAGAACCTCGGCGTCAACGTCGACGAGCTGTGGGTTTCGCAGCCGGACAACGGCGAGCAGGCCCTGGAGATCGTGGAGTCCCTGATCCGCTCGGGGGCCATGGACATCATCGTCGTGGACTCGGTGGCCGCGCTGACCCCGCGGGCCGAGATCGAAGGGGACATGGGCGACTCCCACATGGGCCTGCAGGCCCGGCTGATGAGCCAGGCGCTGCGCAAGCTCACCGCCATCATCTCCAAGTCGCGGACCTGCCTCATCTTCATCAACCAGATCCGCATGAAGATCGGGGTCATGTTCGGCAACCCCGAGACCACCACGGGCGGCAATGCGCTGAAATTCTACGCCTCGGTCCGCCTGGAGGTGCGGAAGATCGAGACCATCTCGGAGGGCACCGAGGACGTCATCGGCAACAAGGTGCGGGTCAAGGTGGTCAAGAACAAGGTCGCCCCGCCCTTCAAGCGCGTCGAGCTGGAGATCATGTTCGGGAAGGGCATCTCCTCCACCGGCAGCCTGCTGGACGCCGCGCTGCAGCAGAACATGATCGACAAGAGCGGCAGCTGGTACTCCTACGGGGAGGAGCGCATCGGGCAGGGCCGGGAGAACGCGAAGCTGTTCCTGGAAAGCAACCCCGACATCTTCCAGAAGCTGGAACAGAGCCTGCGCAAGATCCTTTTCTCCCGTGAGGAGAACAAGGCGCCCAGCGAGCCCAAGGATTCCAAGGATCCGCTCCAAGGAGCCCAAAGAGTCCAAGGAGCCCAAGGCACCCAAGGCCGAGAGCGCCGCCTCCCGCTCCACCTGAAAGCGGCCGCAAGGCTGCGGGCACTCGATGAGCCACCAGCAGGTTTTCCTGTCCCTGGGCTCCAACCTGGGCGACCGCCTGGCCTTGCTGGGCAACGCGGTGGAAAGGCTGGGGAGGCATCTGCGGCAGCTGCGCGTCTCCTCGGTGTACGAAACCGCCCCCTTGTACAATACTTCCCAGCCCCGCTTCCTGAACATCGTGGTGACCGGCGCCACGCGCCTGTCCCCACGCGAGCTTCTGGCCGCGTCGCAGGCCATCGAGCAGGCCCTGGGGCGCGATCGGGCAGCCAGCGGGCCGAAGGGGCCGCGTCCCATCGACATCGACCTGCTGCTCTACGGCGACCTCCTGGTCCACGAACCGGGCCTTCAGGTCCCGCACCCGGGGATGCGGGAGCGGCGCTTCGTCCTGGAGCCGCTGCTGGAGCTGGAGCCCCGCCTGAGCGACCCCGCCAGCGGCCTCCCGCTGGCGCAGTCCCTGGCGGGGCTGCCCCGGCAGGGCGTGGACAGAGTCGGCCCATGGGACTATACTCGTTCCGAATCGGAACATGGACGCGGGCACCCAAGGCGAAAAGCAGAGCTTTAAACTAGAAAAATTCGAGGGGCCGCTCGACCTGCTCCTTTTCCTGATCCGCAAGGCGGAGATCAACATCTACGACATCCCTATCGCCGCCATCACCGAGCAGTACCTGGGCTACCTGAAATACGCCACCCGGGTGGACCTGGACAATATCACCGAGTTCTACCTGATGGCCGCCACGCTGATCTGGATCAAGTCCCGCATGCTGCTGCCCGTGGAAGTCGACCTGGAAAACGAGCTGGAGGACCCCCGGCGCGAGCTGGTGGAGAAGCTGATCGAGTACCAGAAGTACAAGAAGCTGAGCGAGCTGATCACCGAGAAGGAGGAGGAGGCCGAGTGGATCCTGGAGCGCAAGCCCAGCCAGATCGTGCTGCCCTTCCTGGACGAGGAGGTCTGGGAGTCGATCAGCGTCTGGGACCTGTTCAAGACCTTCTACTCCATCATCTCCTCGCTGTCCTCGGAGAAGACCATCGACCTGTACGAGGAGGTTTCCATCAACGAGAAGATCACCCTCATCCACGAGTACCTGGAGGCCCGCGGCCAGTTCCTGTTCACCGACCTGTTGACCCGCACGCGCTCCCTGCTGGAGCTGATCTGCAGCTTCCTGGCGGTGCTGGAGATGGTCAAGGCCCGGGTGATCCAGGTCTTCCAGAACCGCCTGTTCGGGGACATCCTGATCCGGGCCCGGACCGCCGAGGCGCAGAATGGAACCTGATCGCCAGGTGGGCCTGGTCGAGGCGATCCTCCTGCTGGAGAACGAACCGGTGGAGCTGGCCGGCCTGCAGCGCATCAGCGGGCTCGCGCGGGAGGAGGTGCTGCGCGCCCTGGACTTCCTGCGGGAGGAGTACCGCAAGGACTTCCACGGCCTCGAGCTGGTGGAGATCGGCGGCGGCTTTTCCCTCTCGCCCAAGCAGCCCCTCTGGGTGGATTTGCGGGAGCGCTACGGGCGGCGCTACGAGAGCCGGCTGTCCCGGGCGGCCATGGAGACCCTCTCCATCATCGCCTATTCCCAGCCCATCACCCGGCAGGAGATCGAGAGCATCCGGGGGGTTTCGGCGGACGGCATGATCAAGCTGCTGGCCGAAAGGCAGATGATCAGGGAGGTCGGCAAGAAGGAGGCTCCCGGTCGTCCGGTGCAGTACGGCACCACCAAGGAGTTCCTCAAGCTGTTCCGCCTGGCCAGCATCGCCGACCTGCCGAAGATGGACGAGCTGGACCAGGAACGCTTCGAACCGGAGGAAGGAACACCATGAGCGAAACCATCAGGCTGCAGCTCTTCATGGCCCGCTGCGGCATCGCCTCCCGCCGCAAGTGCGAGGAGTACATCCTGGAGGGCCGGGTGACCGTGAACGGCAAGCGGGCCGAGATCGGCAGCAAGGTGTCGCCGAACGACCGGGTGCTGTTCGACCGCAAGCCGCTGCGGCCGGAGGGCGACAAGGCCTACCTGGCGGTCAACAAACCCGTCGGCTACCTGTGCGCCAACGAGGATTCCCAGAACCGCCCCCTGGTTTCCGACCTGCTGCGGCGCATTCCCTACCGCCTGTTCCACGTCGGGCGCCTGGACATGCAGTCCAGCGGGCTGATCTTCTACACCAACGACGGCGAGTTCGCCCGGCTGGTGTCCCATCCCTCCTCGGACATCGAAAAGGAGTACCGCGTGGAATGCGGGCAGGACGTGCCCGAGGAGCTGCTGCAGCGCTACCAGGCCGGCATCACGGTGCAGGGGGAGCGCTACCAGCTCAAGCGCTACCGCTTCCGCTCTCCCCGCAGCCTCGTGCTCACCCTCATTGAAGGCAAAAACCGGGAAATCCGCCAGGTTTTCCAGAGCTTCCGCATCCCCCTGCGCAGCATCCACCGGGTGCGCATCGGCTGTGTCACGGATCAGGGCATCCCCAGCGGGCGCTACCGGCGCCTGGAGCCGGAGGAAATCCAGTGGTTCCGCAAGCGGGACAAGGGCTGAGCCGGGCATGGTGGTGACGCTGGATGGTCCGGCGGGAGTGGGCAAGAGCACGGTCGCCGCCAGGGCGGCCCGGGAAACCGGCTTCCGCTACGTGAACTCCGGCTCCTTCTACCGGGCCATCTCGCGGGCGGTGCTGGATGCGGGGATCGACCCCACCCGGCAGGACCAGGTGCTGGAGACCGCCCGGCGGTGCCGCTTCGCCCTGGACGGGGCGGACCTGCTGGTCGACGGCCGCCCTGCCCGCGGCCTGCAAAATGACCTGATCGACCGCTGGTCCCCCGTGCACTCGGGCATTCCGGAGCTGCGGGCCATCGTGAACCAGAACCTGCGCGGCCATCGCCCGGACCGGGGACCTGATCGTGGAAGGCCGGGACATGGGCACCGTGGCCTTTCCGGACGCGGAGCTCAAGTTCTTCCTGGACGCGTCGCTGGAGGCCAGGGCCGCCCGGCGCTTCGCCCAGGGGGTCAGCGGGCTGTCCATGCAGGAGCTGCGGCGCAGGATCGAGGAAAGGGACAAGTTGGACCGCGACAAGCCGGTGGGGGCGCTGGCCCGGGCCGCGGGCGCCATTTACCTGGACACGTCGGACTTGACCATAGAGGAAGTTTGTGCAAAGTAGTGCAGGAAATCCGCAAACGCAACTCAACCGGGAGACAATATAATGAACTCGGAACGAAAAGAAGACCTGACCAGCAGATCGAGCATCGCCTGCAGGAGCAGTACATCCAGTCCTTCGCCCATCGAAGAAGGCCAGATGATCCCCGGCATCGTGGTCGAGGTCGGGAACGACTACGTGTACGTCGACGTCGGGCTAGAAGTCCGAGGGCAAGATCCCCAAGGTCGAGTTTCCGGAGCTGCCCAATCGGCGGCGAACGGTCTACGTCATCCTCGTTCGCAAGGAAAGCCGCGGCGGGGAGGTCATCGTCTCCAAGAGGAAGGCCGACGAGAAGCTGTTCTGGAAGAACCTGCGCATCGCGTTCGACGAGCACAAGCCGGTGGCCGGCGACGATCGCCCGGAAGATCAAGGGCGGCTTCGAGGTCGACCTGGAGGACGAGATCCGCGCCTTCCTGCCGCGTCCAAGGTGGACGTCGGGCGCCCCGCGAGAACCCGACTACATCGGGATGAAGACCTTCTTCTACATCGACCGGCTGTACGCCAAGGGCAAGACCAACATCGTCGTCTCCCGCCGCGACTGGATGGAAGAGGAGATCAAGCGCAAGCGCGGACGAGTTCTTCACCAAGATCAAGATCGGCGACGTGGTGGAGGGCATGGTCAAGAGCTTCACCTCCTTCGGCGCCTTCGTCGACCTGGGCGGCTTCGACGGCCTGCTGCACATCAACGACATGAGCTGGGGCCACGTCACGCGCCCCAAGGACTTCGTTTCGCTGGGCGACGAGCTGAAGCTCAAGGTGATCCGCCTGGACCCGGAGGAGAAGCGGATCAACCTCAGCCTCAAGCACTTCACCGAGGACCCCTGGAACCACTTCGAGGAGAAGTACCACGTCGGCGACGTGGTGAAGGGCACGGGTGACCAAGCTCACGGACTTCGGCGCCTTCATCGAGATCGAGGAGGGCATCGAGGGCCTCGCGCACATCTCCGAGCTCTCCTGGGTGCGCAAGGTCAAGCACCCCAAGGAAGTGCTCAAGGTCGGCGACGTCGTCGAGACGAAGATCCTCGGCTACGACATCCAGCAGGGCAAGCTCTCCCTCGGCCTGAAGCAGGTCCTGCCCAATCCCTGGGACGACATCGACCAGCGCTACCCGGTCGGCATGCGCCTGACGCGCCGGGTCAAGACCTCACCAGCTTCGCGCCTTTCTTCGAGATCGAGGAGGGCATCGACGGCGTGCTGCACGTCGACGACATGTCCTGGACCAAGAAGATCCGCAGCACCCTTCGTTCGTGCCAAGGTCGACGACGAGGTCGAGGTCATGGTCATCGGCATCGACAAGGAGCGCGGCAAGGTCCAGCTCGGGGTGAAGCAGCTCTCCGAGGATCCCTGGGAGTCGATCGCCCGGGCCTACCCGCGCGGCAGCGTCATCGACGGCGAGGTCACCAACATCACCGACTTCGGCTTCTTCGTGAAGGTGCAGGGCGGCATCGAGGGCCTGATCCACAAGGCCAACGTGTTCGACCCGGCGCTCGAGACCCTGGAGGCGGCCATGGCCAAGTACAAGGTCGGCGACACGGTGCAGGCCGTGGTCATCGAGTGCAGCCCGTCCAAGCAGAAGCTGTCGCCTCTCCCTGCGGGACTACAACGCGCAAGGTCCAGCGCGAGGAGATGGACAAGTACATCCACGACGAGTCCAGCGAGGAGACAGGTCACCCTCGCCGACCTGCTGAAGGACAAGATCAAGGGATAACGGCCGAGCGGGCGATCCAGCTCCCGGATGCTGCAGATTCGACGATCGACCGCGAAAAGATTCGAAACGCTGATCGACATCAACACCCGGATCAACTCCGCCTACACGGACGTCAGGGCGCTGCTCACGCAGATCATCGAGACGGCCACCGAGCTCACCGAGGCGGAGGCCTCCTCGCTCTGCTCGTGAACCCGGAGAACAACAAGCTGTACTTCGAGATCGCCCTCGGGCCCAAGGGCCCGAGCGTCAAGCACTTCTCCCTGAACATGGGGGAGGGCATCGCCGGCTGGGTGGCGGAGAAGAACACCTCGCTCATCGTCAACGACGTGCAGAGCGACGCGCGCTTCTCCCCGACATCAGCAAGCAGATCGACTTTCCCACCCGGCTCCATCCTCGCCGTGCCCATGCGGGTGAAGGACCGCTGCGTCGGGGTGATCGAGATCCTCAACAAGAACGGCGGCGGAACTTCACCGAGGAGGACCTGCAGTGGCTCGAGATCTTCTCCACCCAGGCGGCCATCGCCATCCAGAACGCCCGCTCCCTACCAGAAGGTGAGGGACGAGATCTGCGCACCTGCAGGACGAGATCCAGGCGGAGCAGGGCTACCACACCTTCATCGGCGAGAGCAGGCCATCAAGGAGAGGCTGGAGATCGCCCGCGGGCCGCCGCAGACCGACTCCTCGGTGCTGCTGCTGGGCGAAAGCGGCGTCGGCAAGGAGCTGTTCGCCGAGCAGATCCACCTGCACAGCCCGCGCGGCCGACGACCCGTTCGATCCGGGTCAACTGCGCCGCCCTGCCGGAAAGCCTGCTGGAGAGCGAGCTGTTCGGCCACGTGAAGGGCGCCTTCACCGGCGCGACCAGCGACCGCCGCGGGCGCTTCGAGCTGGCCGACGGCGGCACGATCTTCCTCGACGAGATCGGCGACCTGCCGCTGGCCCTGCAGGCCAAGCTGCTGCGCGTGCTCCAGACCAGGACCTTCGAGCGGGTGGGCGCGAGCGAGCCGGTCAAGGTCGACGTGCGCATCATCGCCGCCACCAACCGGGACCTCGAGAAGGAGGTGGCGGCGGGGCGCTTCCGGGCGGACCTGTACTACCGCCTGAACGTGCTGCCCATCCACATCCCGCCCGCTGCGGGAGCGCCGGGAGGACATCCCGCTGCTGGCCGAGTTCTTCCTGAAAAGATTCAACCGCGAGGCCAAGAAGCAGATCACCGGCTTCAGCCGCCGAGGCCATGGACGCTGCTGCTGTCCTACTCCTGGCCCGGCAACGTGCGGGAGCTGGAGAACGCGATCGAGCGGGCGGTGGTGACCTCCCAGTCCGATCCGCTCGCCCCGGAGTCCTTCGTGCTGGCCGGCCACTCCCAGGCGCGCGAGGACCAGTACGCCGGCAAGCAGCTCAAGGAAGCCGTCAACGTCTTCAAGAGGCATTACATACGCCAGACCCTGGAAATGAACCGCTGGAACCAGACCAGGACGGCGAAACTTCTCGGAATCCAGCGGACCTACCTTTCCAGGCTCGTCAAGGAGCTGGAGATAACCCACTAAGCCGACCGGCAAGGAGCAAGCATGTCGACCGCCCAACCTGAAGCAAAACCCCGATTCCGGGACCGCCTCTCGCTGATTCTGCAGAAGAGCCGCCTCGCGCTGCTGATCCTGCTGATCGCCATACTGGCCGGGACCATCGCCTATTTCGTGTGGACCGAGGTCCAGAGCGCGGCGCGCGAGAAATCCGCTCTCTGGGCGGAGAAGGCGCAGGAGCTGGAGCAGCAATGGGCCGCCGAGACGGACGAGGCCAAGAAGCAGGCGCAGGAAAAGGAGCTCACGGACCTGCTGGCCCGCATCCTTTCCCGGTACCCCCGGCAGTACGCGGCCCAGCGGGCGCTACCTGCTGAAGGCGCACATGGCCGACCACGTCAAGGACTGGGCCGCCATGGCCGAAGCCTACCAGACCCTGGCCGGCCGCTTCCCGCGCTCCTACCTGGCCCCCCTGGCCCTGCTGTACGCGGGGGTCAGCTACGAGGAGCTGGGGGACGCCAAGCAGGCCCTGGCCAGCTACCAGCGCCTGCAGCAGCGCTACCGGGACTCCTACCTGCTGCCGCGGGCCCTGTTCTCCGTCGGCCGCCTGCTGGAGGTCGAAGGGGATTCGGCCGGGGCCCTCAAGGCCTACAACGAGCTGGAAGATGACCATCCCGATAGCAATTGGACAAAGGTGGCCCGAAACCGTATAATTCTGCTCAAGACTGAGGGGAAGATCCCGGAATAACGCACCCACGGAGGAACCCGATGGCCGGAAGAGGTCGGAAGATTTCTCGAAACGAAGTTTTTCGGGCTGGTCATCGGCGTCCTGGTCTTCCTGCTCCTGCTGGCTCTTTCCACCCAGACGGTGCTGATCTCCAACCTGGAGCTGAGCGTGCTGGATTTCAACTTCCGCCTGAAGAGCGTCTTCCGCGGAGTGAGCACCCAGGAAGGCGTAGAGATCAAGCGCGCCGACCCCAAGCTCTCCCCCGACATCCTGATCGTGGGCATCGACGACCGCAGCCTGGACACCTACGGCCGCTGGCCGTTCCCGCGCTACACGCACGCCAACCTGCATCAACACCTTCACGCGCATCAAGGAGCAGGAGCGAACGGGAGGCGGCCCTGTTCCTGGACATATTCTTCGTGGAGCCCTCCGACCCGGCCTATGACGCCCTGCTGGTGAAGAGCATCGAGGACAACGGCCGGATCTTCCTGGAAACCGTGCTCCAGCCGACCCCCAACGCCCCAGGGCACGGAGGAGGAGTATTTCGCCCGCCAGGAGCTGCTGTTCGAGCGGTACGGCAGAATCCGCAACATCACCGGGGACTGGACCAAACTGGCCACCCACCTGGGGATCTATCCGCCGCTGAAGCCCTACGCCCGCGCCGCGCGCGGCTACGGGCACGCCAACTACTTCCAGGACGCGGACGAGGTCTTCCGCCGGCAGCCGCTGCTCGTGCGCTCCTCCCGGCTCCTGGAGGAGCTCCGGCTGGAGGAGCTCACCCCGGACAGCCTGACCGCCCAGGAGCGGGCCCAGTACACCCGCCTGGCCTGGGTCGACAGGCAGAACGACTACCATGACGTGGACTACCCGCTCACCGCCGAGGTGATCGAGGATCTGAAGGAAACCATGGTGCGCAAGGCGCCGCCGAAAGTCGAGGAGGCGGCGGAAGGCCAGGAGCCGCTGTCCTATTACGTCGTGCGCAAGTACAGGGACGAGTTCCTGCCCGCCATCACCCTGGTCCTGGCCCTGGAGTACTTCCACAAGGGCATTGAGGACATCGAGGTGGTTCTGGGCAGGCACATCCGCATTCCCGCCCCCGAGGTCTTCAACGAGGAAAGCGGGGCCTGGGAGCCCTACACGCTGGTGGTCAAGCCGGAAGTCGCGGACGAAGAGGGCAACGTGGTGAGCCCGGCCGTGACCCGAACGGTCCCGGAGATCCTGATCCCCATCAGCGAGCAGGGGCAGCTGCTGATCAACTTCATGGGGGTGCGCTCCAGCGCCTCGCCCAGCGGGCACCAGACCTTCCCCGTGCGCTCCTACGCCGGCTACGCCGGGCGCAATGCCGGCCCGGACCCGGAGAAATGGCCCCGGACCATGGCCATGGCCGGCAAGATCGTCATGGTCGGGCCCTTTTCCACCGGCATGGCCGAGGACGAGAAGACCACGCCGCGCGGGCTGATGTTCGGCGTGGAGATCCACGCCAACGCCCTGAACACGATCCTCATGAACAATTTCCTGTACTACGTGCAGCCCTGGGTCAACTCCCTCATCCTGCTGGGGCTGGCCCTGCTGACCGCCTTCATGGCCTCGCGGCTGCCCACCATCTGGTCCCTGGTGCTCTCCCTGATCCTGATCGTCCTGTTCTTCTTCGCGGTCACCCTGTTGTTCGAGCTGTCCAACCGGATCATCACCCTGTCGGCCCCGGTTTTCGCCATCCTGCTCTCCTTCCTGGCGGTCATCGTCTACCGCATCATGACCGAGGAGAAGGACAAGCGGCGGATCCGCGACATGTTCGGCAAGTACGTCAGCCCCAGCGTGGTGGACCAGATACTGCAGAACCCGCCGGAGCTGGGCGGGGTGGACAAGGAGCTGACCGTGTTCTTCTCCGACATCCGCGGCTTCACGACCCTGTCGGAGAGCATGACCCCCCAGGAGCTGATCAACCACCTGAACCGGTACCTGACCGCCATGACGGACGTGATCATGCTGTTCCAGGGCACGCTGGACAAGTACATCGGGGACGCGATCATGAGCTTCTGGGGCGCGCCGCTGCCCCAGGCCGACCACGCCATGCTGGCCTGCAAGTGCGCCCTGCGCCAGATGCAGGTCCTGGGGGAGCTCAACGCCACCCTGCCCGCCGGAGCGCCGCCTCAACGTCGGCATGGGCATCAACTCCGGGATCATGACCGTCGGGAACATGGGCTCGCTGGGGCGCATGAACTACACCCTGACCGGGGACAATGTGAACCTGGGCGCCCGCCTGGAGGGCACGAACAAGCAGTACATGACCAACATCATCATCAGCGAGTACACCTACGGGCTGGTCAAGGGGCGGGTGCTGGCCCGCGAGCTGGACAACATCCGGGTCAAGGGCAAGAACAAGCCGGTGCAGATCTACGAGCTGGTGGACGTGCTGGAAGGCCTGGAGCCTCCCGCGCCGCTGGCGGTGGTGAAGGGGAGGGCGGGCTGAGCCGTGTTTCTCGCGGCAGCCGCCGCGCCGTCCTGCTCTGCCTGGTGCTGCCGGCCTTCGCCCTGTCGCTGGCCGGCTGCGGGCTGGACTTTCCCATTGTGCTCGCAGTCCCCGACCAGGTGGACACTCGGAACGGACAGCTAGTTCCCGTTCGCTGCCACGGCCGTCAACGTCGAGCTGGAGTTCAAGGGCTTCGATATCTATTACAAGATCTACCTGCCACCGGCGACTTATCTGGAGGAGTGGAATTTCGCATCACAGTCGACTGGTTCAGGCCGCTTCCGGAGGCTTGACCAGCGCCGACGGATAGCTCGGAGCGATCCGGCCTCAAGTGCCCTTGCTTCCTGTCGATCCTGCGGATCAGGAGGACGTCTTACACAGGTCACTGTGGATTTTCCGGTCCTCGATAATCCCGACGATTTATGACACTGGAATCAGCCTTCCGGTGCCTGTTGCGATCGCGAAGACATAACCAGGCAGTCGTCGCCACTGGCGTCGTAACGCCTTATTTCCACGAGTACAAGCCCTTCGACGAGTGGGATCTCACGGACGCGGATATATCGCCGGCAATCCTTGTCTGACTATATAGGTTCAATGAGATCGCTGTGCTCTTGCGACTGTTCGTGGTGAGTTTCGGTTTGGATTTTACCGGGGCGCTTATACAGCATCCCCGTATGGATCGGTGATGGCAATATCCTTTTCAGAGGATTTAGGTTACTGAAACAGGGAAGTCGAGGGAATCAACGAATGCTTTATTACTTCACAGTGGGTCTGACGTACGTGGTGATCGGCCTGGCTTGCGCCATCTACTACGTGTTCATCCTGCGCAAGCCCGTGCTGGGACGCTTCTGGGGCGCGCTCATCGTGGGCCTGGTGGGCTCCTTTCTGGGCGGCCTGATCGACCAGCTGTTCGCCCACGTGATCGCCGCGCTGGCGGATTTCAACTCCGTGAACATCTTCGCCTCGCTGTTCACGGCCCTGGTCCTGATCACGATCTTCTCCCGGGTCAGCTCCCCGAAATAGATGCCGGCAGGAGGCAAGCCCGCCAGGCAGGCACCCCCTTCACTTCGTATAATACATATTCTGTCTACTTATAGCCACGACCGCAAAGGCGCCAACCAGGCACCGCCTCAGCGTGTAGTGAAGAAATCCTTGTACAGCTTGAAGTGCTTTGTTTCCCTGTACGGTATTTTAACCAGCGGAGACTGATCGAAAGAGAATATCTCCGCCCCCTGCAGAGACATCAGCACCGGCGAGTGCGTGACCACAATGAACTGGGCCGCTCCCCCACGCGACGTCTCCTCCAGCAGCTGCAGGAACTCGAACAGGCTGGTGGCCGACAGGGCGTTCTCCGGTTCGTCCAGCAGGTACAGCCCGCGCAGGCGGAAGCGATTGACGAAAAAGGACATGTAGCTCTGCCCATGCGATTGGACCAGCAGGGACTTGCCGCCGTACGACGAGAGCACTTCCGGATCGTTGATGGCCCATTCATCGATGGACTGGGCCAGGCTGCGGAACAGCTCCGCCGAGAAGAACGACCCGGGAACCGGCTCTCCCCTCTCCCATTCCTCCGCCAGGCAGGCGGACAGGCCTTCCTGGTGAGGGTTGTTTACCAGGCGGGCCCGCTCGATTCCCTCCCAGATGTGGATATTGCAGCGCCTGGCGATCGCCCGCAGCAAGGTGCTCTTGCCGCTCCCGTTCTCGCCCACGAAGAAGGCGACCGGAGAAAGGAACTCCAGGCCGGCGGTGGAGCGCAGCACCTCCAGGTTGAACGGGTATGAGGCGGTCGCGGGAAAACTCTCCTGCAGGATCCGGATGCGGCGCAGGTGCATGCGCGTCAGTTCTGGGGATATTCGATGCGGCGCGAGGAGGGATTGATCAGAGGATCCACCCAGGGGGCCCGTAGTTGCCGCCTGGAAAGCTCCCCGTAGCCGCCCAGCTGGCGGTCTTCCAGGCGAAGCCCGGCGACAAACCTCCAGATTTCGCGGGCCCGGGCCCGGCGCCCCGCCGGATAAGCGGAGGCGCCCAAATGATAGGCGACGCTGAAGAACTCTCCTTCGGAGAGGAAGCTGCGGATGTTATCGCGCTTCCAGGCCACTTCCAGATATTGGCCCAGGGTCCGGAACTCGAAGTTCGGGTCCACCAGCCGGATCTCCCGGACGCTCTCCGTGATCATGATGTCCATGGCGGCCAGGGAATGCAGGATGGAGGCCGGATCGTGCCGGCCGGTGCGGTAGTAGAACCAGCCCAGCTTGGCGTGGGCTCGCAGGGCGAAGGTGGCCCCATCCAGGCGGTACAGCCGCAGTAGATGATCCAGGCCCCGGGTGATATAAGCCGACAGGAAGGCATTCTGGAAGCGCTGCGCCTCCGGCGTGGAAGAGAACTCGGCCTGCTCCCCGACGATGCGGAGCAGGGCCTGCTCCATGTCGTAGTAGCGGTTCTGGGTCTCGTAGATCTCGGCCAGTCGGTAGAGGATGGCGAAGCGGTCCTCGGGCACCCGCAGCAGCTCGGCGGCTTCCAGGGCCTTGCGCAGGCGCTCTTCGGCCAGCCCCAGGGCCCCCTCGCGGGAGTAGATCTCGGCCACCGCCATTTCCGCCTCCGGGAAGGTCCCGGCCTGCTCGATGGCGCGGCGCAGCAGGTCCAGGGCTTCCCCCAGCCGCGGATTGGCGCGGTCGGCGATCAGCGCCCTGGCTTCCTCCAGCAGGGCCCAGTCCGCCCGCGGGGCTTGGGCCTGGGCCCGCGCCCCCGGCGCCCCGCACAGGAGAATGCACAGCAGCAGTCCGAACGCTCTGGCCACCACCCTACCCGTTACCACTAGCTTCGGAGGATTCCGGCGTATTCCTGACTCAGCCGATCGCCCCCATCATGAACACCATGGTGAAGATGGCCGTGGTTTCCACCAGTCCCAGCACCATGATGAAGTTGCCGAAGCCCTTGCCCGTCTCGGCCATGGCGTCCGAGGCGTGCGCCCCCGCCACTCCCTGGAACCAGGCCGGAACCGCCCAGCGCCAGCCCGCCGAACAGCCCCGCGCCCAGTTTGGCGATGGAGCTCACGTCCGAGGCGCGGATGGCGTTCATCAGAATCATGCCGTAGATCGTCTGCGTCAGCGGGGCGCCGACGAAAGCGATGAGCATGAAAGGCGCGGCCCGGTTCTGGGCGAAGCACTTCTTCCACCCGCCGATGGCGGCCGCTCCCGCGGCCATGGCCCCCAGAGCGGAGCCGAAGGCGGCCAGACCCAGAGAGGCCGCGAAGCCCAGATCCCCAATGTTCATTCCCTGTCTCCTTTCGAATCCGAATCCTTGAAGGGCTTGTAGGAAAAGCCCGCCCATTCCATTCCGATGTGGCCGGAGAACTCCAGCATGTTGAGGCGCACCCCGTGGACGATCACGGACATGGCGCCCAGCAGGAGATTGAGGCTGTGCCCGAACAGCAGGATGAAGACCGCGAAAATGCCATTGGGCAGGCCGAAGCCGATGCCCGCGGCCAGGGCATTGAAGGCCTTGGAGATTTCGATGCCGGCCAGGCCCACGGCGAAAAGGCGCACGTAGGACACGACGTCCGAGAAGGTGCTGATGCTGTTCAGCATCTTCAAGGGCAGCTTGGCCAAGCCCATCAGGAAGCCCTTGAAAAAGCGCCCCTGCTGCTCCCCGAAGATGGTGATCACCACCAGGCCGCCGATCACCAGCCACAGGCCGATGGGGTTCAGGGGCTGCTGCAGCAGGATCCACTTGATCACGAAGAACATGCCCCACAGCACCGCCAGCCAGCCCAGGTCGTTGTAGGCGATGAGCTTCGGCAGGTTGCGGATGAAGCCGATCAGGTGGGCCAGGGTCAGATGAACGGCCCCGATGATGAAGCAGATGTACATGATGAAATCGGCGTTGTCCTCGCCGAAGGTGGCGATCTGGGGGATGACGATCCGGGAAAGGAAGGTCCTCTTGGCGATGGCCTCCACCCCGAACCAGGTCCCGGTGATGGCCCCCCACACGATGGTGCCCACGCTCAAGACGAACAGGAGGATGAAAGGCTCGGGCGGGCTGCGCTTCAGCTTCCGGCGGGCATAGATGGTCAGGCCCAGCAGCAGGAAGCCGTAGGCTGCGTCACCGATCAGCATGGCGAAGAACAGGCTGAAGAAGACCAGGAAGTAGAAGCTCAGGTCCACCTCGCGGTAGCCGGGCACCGTACCCAGGATGTCGAACACCGGCTGGATGATGCGGATCCAGCGGGGATTCTCCACCAGGGTGGGCACCGCGTCCTCCGCCAGCGGCTCCTCGATGGCCAGGCCCCAGCCGCTGGCCGCGGCGGCCTTTTTCAGTCCTTCGATTTTCGTGACGGGAATGAAGCCCGTCAGGTAGGCGACCGGTCCCTCCAGGGACATCCCGGAGCGCACGGACTCGAACTCCACATGCCTGGCCACCTCCGCCAGGCCGGCTTCCAGCACGGCCCGCTGCCCGGCCAGCCGCCGCAGCTCCTCCTGCCGGGCCTGGGCCTCCTCTGCAGCCCGGGCCGCGGCCTGGCGCGCCTGGGCCAAACCGCGCTCCGGAACGGGGACTTCGCTGAAGGGCGGCGGCGCTCCCGCCTGCCCGGCCCGCACCACTGCCAGCTGCACCAGCCCGCGCCCTCGCCCGACCACATAGGCGCCGGCTGCCCCGGCAAGCCTGGCGTACTCTTTTTCTCCCGCCTCGTACAGGCGCACGTCGATGCCCGCCTCGCGCAGGCGGAGGATGTCCCGCGGCTCGTAGTCGCCCCAGGCCGCCAGGCGCTCCTCTTCCTTGCGCAGCTGTTCCACCCGTTCCCTGGCCGTTTTGAGCTTTTCCTGGCAGGCCTCGATTTCGCCGGCCAGTTCCAGGGCGCCGCGGGCGTCGGCTGCGCCGGAGGGCTTCCGCGCCGGCGCTTTCTTCCCCTGCTCCTCCTCCTGAGGGAGCTGCAGCAGGGCCTTGTCCAATTGGGCCTGCTGGTCGCGCAGGCGGGAGAGCTCCTCCCCGCCGCCGGCGCGCTCCTGGATGTGCACCGTGCCCAGGCCGCGCAGCTCCCGGAGGGACGGGACGCGGAAGCGGTCCAACAGGAGGACCGACACCTTCTTCATCTTGACGATCATGCGTTCACCCTGAGCAGCTTGCCCTTGGCGATCTTGCCGCGGACCACGGCCGCGGTCTGCTGGTCTCCCAGGTAGATCTGGATTTTCCGGATGTTCTCCCGCGCTTCGGGGATTTTCACCTTTTCGAACAGGTTGACCCGCTGGCTGGTGATGCGCAGCTCCTCGCCCAGCAGACGGGCCTGCTTCGACAATACCGCCACCTCGGCATCCAGGGCGGCCAGTTTGCGCATCATCTCCAGCGCCGCGTCCACCCACAAGGGGGTGAGGAAGAGGTCGTACGGCTCCTCCTGCATCTCGACGGCCTGGAACAGGGGGATGTCCACTCCGGCGATGTTGCCCGTTTCCGTGCGCAGCTCCCCCAGGCGCAGCAGGGGCGCCAGCTCGGACTGCTCGCCGAACACGGAGACCCAGGACTCCAGTTCCCGGGTCAGGGCCGAACGGTCGGCCAGGCGGGCCTGCTGCTGGCTCTCCACGCGCCGGATCTCCACCTGCAGCTGCTGCTTCTTCAGCATGAGCGTGGGCAGGTAGCGCAGGTAGCGCTTCAGCGCGTCCTTCTGCTTCTTCAGCTCGTTCTTGGTCAGCTTGATCTTGGCCATGCTCGTCCGCTTCAGCCCTTGGGCTGCGGCCAGAACTTCTCGATCAGCTCGGTGCGCAGGCCCGTCTCCTCGGGCTCGAAGCAGTCGGCCAGGATCCGCCAGCCGCGGTCCAGCGCCTCCTCCAGGGGGATGTTGACCGACAGGTCCATCATCTCGCGCTCGAAGCGCTCGCCGTACTTCAGCAGCTTCTCGTCCCAGTCGCGACATGCGGAAGCCCATGGCCCGCTTCTCCAGCGTCTCGCTGATAGGCGGCGTAGAGCTGGATCATGCCGTCCATGATGGCCCGGTGGTCGTCGCGCGTCTCGCTCGTTGACCAGCTGCTTCAGCCGGCGAGAGCGAGCCGAAGGGCTCGATGCGGCCGTCGCGCAGGTAGAACTGGCCCTCGGTGATGTAGCCGGTGTTGTCGGGCACCGGGTGGGTCACGTCGTCGCCGGGCATGGTCGTGACGGCCAGGATGGTGATCGAGCCGGCGCCCTCGAAGTCGACGGCCTTCTCGTAGCGCGCGGCCAGCTGGCTGTAGAGGTCGCCGGGGTAGCCGCGGTTGGAGGGGATCTGCTCCATGGTGATGGCGATCTCCTTCAGGGCGTCGGCGAAGTTGGTCATGTCGGTCAGCAGCACCAGGACGCGCTTGCCCTGCAGGGCGAACTGCTCGGCGACGGCCAGGGCAGATGTCGGGCACCAGCAGGCACTCGACGACCGGGTCGGCCGCGGTGTGGACGAACATGATCGGTCCGGGACAGCGCGCCGCCCTCCTCCAGGGCGTCGCGGAAGAACAGGTAGTCGTCGTACTTCAGGCCCATGCCGCCGAGGATGATGATGTCGACCTCGGCCTGCAGGGCGATGCGGGCCAGCAGCGGGTTGTAGGGCTCGCCCGGACACGGAGAAGATCGGCAGCTTCTGGGACTCGACCAGGGTGTTGAACAGGTCGATCATCGGGATGCCGGTGCGGATCATGTTGCGCGGGATGATGCGCTTGGCCGGATTGACCGGACGGCCCGCCGATCTCGATCAGGTTCTCGGTCAGCGCGCGGCCCCTTGTCGCGGGGCGCGCCGCTGCCGTCGAAGATGCGGCCCAGCAGGTCGTCGGAGAAGGACACCTGCATGGGGTGGCCCAGGAAACGGACCTCGTCGCCGGTGGAGACTGCCGCGGGCGCCGGCGAAGACCTGCAGGGACACCTGGTCCTCGTCCAGCCGGATGACCTCGGCCAGCGAGTCCCCGTGGCTGGAGCTGACCACCGCCAGCTCGCCGTAGCGCACCCCCTCCGCGGTCACCGTGATGACGTTGCCGGCGATCGCGTCGATCCTGCTGTAGATTTTACGCATGCGCCTGCCTCCTCGCCCAAGCTGGAGCGGATGTCCTGCGTCGATGCTCTTGAAGGAGTCAGAATCCCAGGCCGCGCCGTTCCAGTCCAGGAAGCGCTGGCGAAGCTGGTAGAAGAAGGACCGGCGGCCGCCTTGTCCGCCAGCTCGAGTTCGGGCGTGGATGATCCGCGTCAACAGCTGGAAAACGTACCGCTGGCGCTCCGTGGTCACGGCCGCGTCCACCGGATCGAAGGAGTTCTGCTGCAGGAAAACGGCGTCGAGGAACTCGGCCTTGAGGTAGAGGATGAAGTCGTCCAGGCTGGTGCCTTCCTCGCCGACCACCTTCATCATCTGGGACACCTCGTTGCCCCGGAACAGCAGGCTGCGGGCGAACTCGGTCATCTTCTCGTCCACCGCGGCGGGGTACTTGCTCCAGCTCTCCAGGGGATGGATGGCCGGGTATCGGCGGGCGTCGGACCGCTCGCGGGACAGGCCGTGGAAGGCGCCCACCACCTTCAGGGTGGCCTGGGTGACGGGCTCCTCGAAGTTGCCGCCCGCCGGGCTGACCGTGCCGCCGATGGTCACCGAGCCGGTGCCGCCGTCCTTGAGGCGCACCACGCCGGCCCGCTCGTAGAAGCTGGCGATCACCGACTCCAGGTAGGCCGGGAAGGCCTCCTCGCCCGGGATCTCCTCCAGGCGGCCGGACATCTCGCGCATGGCCTGGGCCCAGCGGGAGGTGGAGTCGGCCAGCAGCAGCACGTTCAGGCCCATCTGGCGGTAGTACTCGGCGATGGTCACCGCGGTGTAGACCGAGGCCTCGCGGGCGGCCACCGGCATGGAGCTGGTGTTGCAGATGATGACGGTCCGCTCCATGAGGGACCGGCCGGTGCGCGGGTCGATCAGCTCGGGGAACTCGCGCAGCGTCTCCACGACCTCGCCGGCCCGCTCGCCGCAGGCGGCGATCATCACGATGTCCACCTCGGCGTGGCGGCTGGTGATCTGCTGCAGGACCGTCTTGCCGGCGCCGAAGGGCCCCGGGATGCAGTAGGTGCCTCCCCTGGCCACCGGGAAGAAGCGTGTCGATGATCCGCACCTTGGTGATCAGCGGCTCGGTGGGCTTCAGCCGCTCGGCGTAGGCGTTGATCGGCCGCTTGACCGGCCAGTTGAAGACCATGCTCACGGGGACGGTGTTGCCCTTGGGATCCGTGAGCTCGGCGATGCGGCTGTCGAGGGTGTATTTGCCCGCCGGGGCGATCGACTTCACGGTGTAGTTGCCGTACAGGTCGAAGGGCACCATGATGCGGTGCTGGAAAATGCCTTCGGGCACGGTGCCCAGGCTCATGCCGCGGCTGACCCGCGCGCCAACCTTTGCCAATGGAGTGAACTCCCACTGCCGGTCCTGGGGAAGGGCCGTCAGGTACACGCCGCGGGGCAGGAAGAATCCGTGCTGGGCGGCGATCAGCGGCAGCGGGTTCTGCAGGCCGTCGAAAATCTGTCCGAGCAGCCCGGGGCCGAGCTGCACGGACAGCAGCTCGCCGGAAAAATCCACGGGGTCGCCGATGCCGATTCCGCGGGTGACCTCGAACACCTGCAGCTCGGCTCGATGCCCGCGGATGCGGATGACCTCGGCCTTCAGCCGCTGGTCGCCGGTGGCCACGTAGCCCACCTCGTTCATGAACACGTCCCCGTCCACGTCGACGGTGACCATGTTGCCGTTTACGCCGACCACTCGGCCCTGCTTTTCTTTCATGCCGGTTCCTCACGAATGGAATGGGTGATGGACTGATACTGGGACTGGAAGCTGTCGCCGCCCCGCTCGCGGTCGGACAGCAGCCGCCGGCGCTCCAGCAGCTGAACGCGCAGGGAGAAAAGGACCAGCCTGGACAGGTCGAAATAGTGTCCCGTCTCCAGCTCGTCCAGGTATTCCCAGCGGGCCCGGTTCAACAGCTCCTCGGCGGCCAGCGGCGAGGCTTCGCCGAGGGCCTGCCGGGCGATTTCGGTCTGGCCAAGATGCTCCCGGGCCTCCACCAGATGGCTGGCCGGCTCGACGGACTTGCGTCGGGCCCGCAGCTTGGCCAGCTCGTTGCGCAGGCCGCACTCCCAGCTGCGCCACTTGTCCAGCACGGCGCAGCCGCTGGCCCGTTCGCTGCGGACCTGGAGGTCGGCTTCGGCCAGCACCCGGAAATCCGCCCCGCTCAGCTGCGTGCGGCACAGCTCCAGGAATTCCTCGCGCGACGGGCTGCGCTCCGACTGATAGAAGAGCATCGGCAGGGTGGCTACCAGGTAGTAGTACTGGCTCAAGCGGGTCAGTCCGACGCAGCCTGGCCCATCAGGCCGGCGAGCCTGGGATTCAGGTACTCGGCCAGGATCTGGGCGATGCCCTGATCGGTGAAGTTGTAGTAGGCCGAGCCGTCCTTCAAGGCGATGCGGAATCCCGCCTCCAGGGCGGGCAGGGGCTTCAGCTCGAAGCCCTTCTTCATCTCCTCCTGCAGCCGGCTTTTCAGCCCTTTTTCCAGCTTTTCCAGATCACCGGGAGGAAGCAGGGCCTGCAGGGAGGGAATCTCCTTCCCGGGCCAGGCCTTGACCAGCGCGACAATCACTTCCGCCAGGTTCGGTCCGGAAAGGGCTTCCCGCGTTTCCCGGGCGAGCATTGCGTCGAAAATCCCCACCACGCCCTGCCGCACGCCCAGGATCGCGTTGCGGGCGGCCTGCTTCACCGCCGCCTCGGAGGTCTGCTCGAAGCGCGCGGCTTCTTCGCGTGCCTTGGCCACGATAGCGGCGGCTTGCTGCTCGGCCCGCTGCAGAGTCTCCCGGGAGCGCTTCTCGGCCTCCTCCCGGATGCGGGCGGATTCGGCCTCCGCCGCCTTCACGCCCTCGTTCTTGATCTTATCCAGGAGTTCTTGCAGTTGGACTTCCATAAGGCCCTCTGTTCGAAATATGATCCGGTCGATCGGGTTATCAGATACTAAGCAAATTCTCTTTCTTATTCAACTAGTGAAAAGTACTTCATGATTCTGTCCAGGCGCCGCTTCACCAGGCTGTACACGGCCTCGGGATAGTCCCCTTCCCGCGTCTTTTCCAGGATCCGCCGGTCGATCTCGCGAAACATCTGCTGGCGGTTGGAGAACTTCCCGGTGTCCAGGTCGTCCAGGCCCTCCACCAGGTTTTTTATTCCGGCGATCTCCCGCAGCAGCAGGCCCTTGTTTTCCAGATAGACGTAGTTGGTGATCTCCCGGTTGTCCTTCTTGCGCTGGCAGATCTCCAGAAGGTCCGTGACGTCGCCTTCCAGGTCCTCCAGCTCCACCCGGAGGAAGCCCAGCAGCTTGTGCAGCAGGTCCTTCACGGCCGTGCCCGCTACTGCCTGCCGGACAGGACCCGCTGGATTTCCGGCAGGTCCTGGGCGATCTTGTCCGCCATGGCGGAGGCGGCATTGCGCAGCCCGTCCAGCGACGCCTTCTCGGCGCTGCCCCCCTGGCCGGCGACCGCCTGCACGGTCCCGGAGTACATCACCTTGCCGTCGGCCACGCGAATAAGGCGGGTGGTAGCCGTGGTTTGGGATTTCCAGATGTTGTATTTCTTGCCCGCCAGCTCCACCTGGCTTACGCCGTAGCCGTCGTTCAGCACCATGACCAGATAGGAGACTTCTTTCTGCAGTCCGAGCCTGCGGATGGCCTGGGGATCGCCTCCGAACACGGCCAGGAACTCCTCGCCGAGCAGCTGCCCGTTGTATTGGGAGAAATCGAAGCTCACTTCCTTGAGCTGGTTGTACACGGAGTCCAGGATCACGGGGTCCTCGGCGGGCCGGTTCCCCGCGCGTTCCAGGACCAGGATGGCGGCCTTGCGCGCCGGCGGCGCGTAGACGAACTCCCTGCTCACCCCCTCGAAGGCGTAGGCGAAGCCATGGGTGCGGTAGACCAGCGAGGCGCGGATGACGCTTTCCGCTTCGGTGTCCTCCAGGCTGGCCAGGCTGCAGTTGGCCTGCCCGTAGTCGTTGGTGTTCACGAAGGCGGTGAGCACTCCGCCGCCCCGTACGAACGCGAACTGGACGGGCGCGGCGGTGACCAGGGCCTTGCCCGCGCCCCCGTAGTTCAGGGTCAGGATGACGCTCGGGTTGAGGCTGCTCTGCCCGCCCACGCTGACCGTGGAAGCGGTGAGCTGATTCTTGTTGGCGTCCAGCCACTCGGTGCCCGGCTCCATGGCCAGGCCGGCCTTGACCTTGGCCAGCTCCGTCTCCGCTCTGCGCTTCAGCTCCTCGGCCGCCGCGTCCCCGCTGCTTGCCCCTTCGGCCAGCACGGCCACCAGCTGGGCAATGCCTTCGGAGATGGCCCCCCGGTCCAGCTTGTCCAGCCCGTTTTCCAGATATTGCTTCATGCGCTGCGCGGCCTGGGCCTCCCCACCCCTTTCGGGCGCGGAGGAGACCGGGGCGGGCGCGGCGGCGCAGGACAGCAGCAGCAGGGCCAGGAGCCCTGCCATGGCGGCGGGCAGGAAAAGCTTCATCCTATACCTCCATCACCAGGCGACTTCCAGGGTCACCTCGTCCTGCTGCCTCAGCAGCTCCAGGAGCGTGGTCTGGTAGCGCAGGACGCGCCGGTCCTCCGAGAGCTGCCCCAGGGAGTGCGAGCGGATCGGCGCGGCCGAGCTCAGCTCCAGCGATACCTCGTAGCCCGGGAAGAAGGTTTCCAGCATCCGCAGGGATTCCGCGGACAGGCCCCCGGCGGTCGACCCCCCGTACAGGCGCTGCCGGAACACACGCCGGTCCTCCCCGGTTTCGTAGCTCAGCCCGAGCCGGTCGCCCAGGGCGTTCAGGCTCTCCACCCGGTCGAAGCCGATGCGGACCTCGAGGATCAGGTCCTGCTCGTCCTCGCGCTGGCTCAACGCCTCCAACCTCAGCCCCGGCCCGGCCTCCACGGCCCGCTGGAATTCCTCCCGGGAAGCGGGCAGCGGCAGGCCCTGGCCTTCACGCAGGAACTGGGCGACCCGGTAGCTGATGCGCAGCGTCCCGGAACCGTCCCTGCCGAGGCTGAGCTGGGATTGGACTCCTATGCAGGAGCTCAACGCCACGGCGAACAAAGCCGGGAGCAGCAGGCGTTTCAAGCTCAGACTCCTCGAGTGCTCCATTATACCTCAGGGACCGCTATTTATCTATCGGCCGGCGCTTCTTGATAAAACAGGATCGCGGTGTTAGACTCTGGAACGTATGATCCTCAACAAGCCGCGTCGGGCAGCAATCCTGCTCGCGTTTTTGGTAGCATTTTGCCCCACCCTGGCGTCCGCTCAAGAAGAGGAGCAGCCCGCCCCGGTCAGCGTATATTCGCTGGGCCAGCAGTCCTTCTCCCTCAGCCTCGGGCCCTTCATCCCGCTGTTTTTCATGGATTTCGACGGGGCCATCGTGGACTCCACCAACCTGTCGCTCGGTGGCTTGGGCTCGCTGCAGTGGGGCATCCACCTGGACAACCACTGGCTGGTCGGCGCGGAAGTTGCGGGGATTTTCGCCAAGAGCCTGCAGGACAACTTCATGTACATGCTGGCCTTCACCGCCAAGGCTTCGTTCATCCTGCACGCCTTCCCCTTCGAGTTCCCGATTTTCCTGGGCGTCGGCATGGACATCGTCAAGTACACCGCTCAGAGCCACCTGGACTTCATCCTGAAGCCGGGCTTCGCTTCGCTATGGAAGTACAACGTCAACTGGGGCTTCGGCCTGAACGTGGTCTACTGGTGGGTCCCCCAGCCCTGGCCGGAGGAGCCCTCTTTGGGACTCATGGGCAACTTCCTCGAGGTCTCCGTGACCGCCCAGTACAGCTTCTAAAAGCAGGAAAAGGAAATGACAGGCAAGACCCGCTACATCGGCTTCGCGTTTCTGGCCGCCCTGCTGGCGTTGACCTCCTGCCGGGACCTGGCGCTCGAACCGGTTTTCTACGCCTTGTCCCAGGAGGTCCCTCTGGGCGACGACAAGGGGTTCCCGGACGTGGCCTCCGTGTTCCGCATGGTGAAGTTCAACGATGCGGGAACCGACTACTATCTGGCCGCCGCCGGACGCCTGTACATCCGGGGTGTCCTGGCCACTGATACCTGGACGGTGGTGGCGCCGCCGGTGGACAACGCCATGTGCAATACCTTGGAGCTTTTTGGCGGGACGATCTACGCGGGCTTTTACAACACCTCCAGTGGAGCCGGGTATGGTCTCTATACGGCTCTCCCGACCTTGCCAATCACCTGGACTCTGGCTGCCGACGCGGATGTCCAGAATGTACAAATCAGCCTGATCAGGAGCGCCGGAGCCCGGCTGTTCGTAGCCACGTATGCGAGCCCCAACGTAAATGCTCTATATTTCGATAACGGCGCGAATTTTGACCCGGTAACCGGGGTTCCGGCTACCTCAAGCGTCATCGACGTGGAGAGCTTCGGCGGCAGCTTCTGGATTCTCAGCCGGAAGCTCGCTATACAATGCTGCCCTTCCAGGCCCCTTCGCAGTGTATACCGGGGCCGACCCGGAAAGGCCTATCTCCCCGCTTTCAGGTCCCCCCGTATCCGGCGGTCTGTTCGTCACTGGCGGAGTCCTGTACCTTTCGGCCGCCAATGGCCATCTGTACAACACAACCGACGGCACCGCCTGGAACAGGACGGCGACTGCCTTCCTGGATGACAGCGAAGACCACACCACCCGCTTCACGGCCTTCGCCGCTCCCGGAGCCGATGTCGGCGCCGTGTATGTAGGCACCCAGGCCCAGGGATACCGCCGCATCCCGGGCGGGGATGTGACCGGAGGGCTCGGAACCCTCACCCGCGAACCAGCCTTCAACATCACCGCGCTGTACAGCGGGTCCCTGAACTTCCTGTTCTACGACGCCGCGAACCTCAGGCTTTTCATCGGCACCAACAGCGCGGGGATTTGGCGCGGCGATTATGCCAGCGGCAGCACCTGGACCTGGAAGCAGGAATAGGCCTACTCGTAGAGGAACTCCAGCGCCTCGCGCAGGCTCCCGTCGTGGGCGTAGTAGTGGGCTTCCCGCTCTTCGGCGGTGAGGCCCACCAGCTCGTGGCTGAAGTAGTGGATCCAGAAATCGTCCTCCGGGCGGAGGATATCGTGGCGCACGCAGAAGTAGTCCGGCCGCACCGGCAGTTCCTCGCCCAGGTACCGGCGGATCTTGTAGTCGTGCACCGCGATGCGGATGTCCTGGCGCGGGATTCCCTTGGAGAGCACCACGTTCACCAGGTGGTTGACCGTCCGGCCGGTGTCGAAGATGTCGTCCACGATCAGCACCCGGTCGCCCTGGCGCAGGTGCTCCGGGTTGTAGGTCCAGCCCTCCACCTTGATCTGCTCCTGCACGCGCACGTCCGCGTAGGAGCGGGCCACCACGGCCGCGTAGTAGACGGGGCGTTCCTGCTTCTTGACCAGCTTGAAGTACTCGCTGATCACGTTGCCCAGGTAGGCGCCGCCGCGCAAGCTGACGTAGATCACGTCGGGAATGAAGCCCGAGCGATTGATCCGATAGGCGAGCTTGATGGCGTTGTTGCGCACGGTCTGATACGGCAGAAATACCTTCATCGTTGACTCTCCCCCCGGCCCAGTTCGACGGCCAGCTGCTCCTCTCCCCGCCGGACATCCAACCGGCAATCCGCCTCCAGGCGGTTGAGCACCGCGAAGAAGCCGGGCAGGCCGGCCAGCCCTTCACCGTCCACGGCGATGACCAGGTCCCCGACCCGCAGCCCCGCCCGCTCGGCCGGCGTGCCGCGGAATACCAGCACCACTTCCACTCCCCGCCCCTCCGGCCCGCCGACCGCGACCAGCCCGGGCCAGAGCAGGTGATTGCGCCGGGCCAGCTGCGGCTCCTCCGGCCTTTCCCCGAGCAGGACCGGCAGGCTCATGGGCAGCCCCGCGCGTGAAAAGCGCACCAGGGCGGAGGTCCCCGGGGGCGCGTCCGCCACCGCCTGGATGAGGCCGGGAGTGTCCTCGATCCGCAGCCCGGCCACCTGGGTGAGATAGTCGCCGAGCTCCAGACCTGCCTGCGCGGCCGGCCCGTCCAGGTACAGGTTGGCCAGCAGGGCCCCCTTGGCGGCCGGCAGGTACAGCTCCTGCTTGAGCGCCGCCGGAGGATCGATGCCGCCGACCCCCAGCCAGCCGTAGCGGGCGCGGCTGACCTCCAGGATGTCCCGGACGCTGCGCTGGACGCTGCCGGAGGGCAGGGCGAAGCCGTAGCCCTCGTAGCTGCCGCTGTCGGAGGCGATCCAGGTGTTGATGCCGATCACCTTGCCGGCCAGGTTGAGCAGCGCGCCGCCGGAGTTGCCCGGGTTGATGACCGCGTCGGTCTGGATGAAGTCGCTGATGTTCCCCCCGGGCCCGCCGCGCCGGCCCACCGCGCTGACCACCCCCAGGGTGACGCTGGAGTCCAGACCCAGCGGGCTGCCCACGGCCAGCACCCAGTCCCCCGGGCGCACCTGGCCGGAGTCCCCGAAATCCAGCGCGGCCAGCGGCCCCGGGGCCTGGAAGCGGATCACCGCCAGGTCGCGGCGCGGGTCCCGGCCCTGCAGCGTGGCCGGGTAGTCCTGCCCGGCGGACAGGCGCACCCTGATCTGGTCGGCCTGCCCGAGCACGTGGTTGTTGGTCACCACGTAGGCGCTGCCGTCCTCCAGCCGGAAGATGACCCCCGAACCCAGGCCCGCTTTGCGGTAGCCCTGGACCAGCTCGACCACCTCCACCTGGACGATGGCCGGCACCGCCGCCGCCGCCGCCCGGTGGATGGCCCCCTGCAGGCCTTCGCCGCCGGAAGCCGGCCCGGTCCCGGACGCCCCCGGGTTCAGTCCGCGCGCCGCCGGCACCGCGGCCAGACACAGCAGGAAGGCCGCGCTGGCCAGCAGCGGCGAGCCTCCTCACGGCAGCAGCTCCGATCCGGTGAGCACTTCGGTGCGGTCCTTGTGAATGACGATGGTGTGTTCGAAGTGGGCCGAGTCGCTGCCGGTCGGCGGTGACCACCGTCCAGTCGTCCTCCAGCACCTCCACCTCCCAGGTGCCGGCGTTCAGCATCGGCTCCAGGGCCAGGACCATGCCCGGCTTCAGGCGCGGGTTGGGCCCGGAGGATACGTAGTTGGGGACCTGCGGCTCCTCGTGCAGCGCGAAACCGACGCCGTGGCCGCAGAACTGGCGCACCACCTCGAAACCGTTGGCGCGGGCGTGCTCGTAGACCGCCGCGGAAATCTGGCTGATCCGGTTGCCGGCCACCGCGGCCTGCACCCCGCGGGCCAGGCACTCACGCGTGACGGCCAGCAGGCGCGCCCGCTCGGGGGAGACCGCGCCCACCGGCAGGCTGACCGCGGTGTCGCTGAAGTAGCCGCCCAGGTTGATGCCGATGTCCAGGCCGACGATGTCCCCGGCGCGCAGCTTCTTCCTGCCGGGGATGCCGTGGATGACCTGTTCGTTGATCGAGACGCAGAGGGAGGCCGGGAAGTTGTTGTAGCCCAGGAAGGCCGGCTCCCCTCCCCGCTGGCGGAGCGCCTCGCGGGCGAAGTCGTCCAGCTCGGCGGTGCTGATCCCTTCCCTCACCAGCCCGGCCAGCTCCTGGAGGGTCCGCGCCAGGATGGCGCTGGCCTCCCGGATCCTGGAGATCTCGCCTGAGTTCTTGAGCCTGATCATTTATTCGGCTTTGGATTCCTTGTCCTTGGCCCTTTCCTTGCGGACGGTCTTCTCCTGCGCCGAAAACAGCTGCTCGGCGTCCTCTCCGAAGGCTTCCTGGATGAGCTTGCCGACGGAATCGGGGCGCCCGTTGGTGATGGTCACCTTCCCCTCGGTGATCACGCCGTTTTCGACGTTCAGGCGCGGGGTGCTGATGTTGCCGAGCACCTTGCCGTTCTGGATCAGGTTGACTTCCTCCGAGGCGGTGATGTTGCCGATCAGGGTGCCGGCCACGGTGACCTTGCGGGCGATGATGTCGGTGCGCACCTTGCCGGTCGGGCCGACGGTGACCTGGTCCTCGGTCTTGATGTCGCCCTGGAACTTGCCCTCGATCAGGATCGAGCCGCTGACGTAGAATCTGCCTTCGAATACCGAGTTTTCGCCAATCACGCAGGCATTGGCTTCATTCTTGATGGCCATTGTCCCAGCAAGGTAACACTTTTTTCATTCGCCTTCAAGCATTCGCAAAAGCAGCAGCGCGCGGCCGTTGCCCGGGTCCAGCTCCAGGGCGTAGGCGCTCTCGCGGCGCGCCGCGGCGCGGTTGCCCATGCGCAGATGAAGCTCGGCCAGCCGGGCCCGGGCCTGGGCGGCCAGCCGCGGCCGGTCGGAAAGCTGGCCGGAAGCCTGGCTGAACTCGCGCGCGGCGGCCTCCGTATCCCCGGCGGCGGCCAGGATCACGGCCAGGTTGCAGCGCGCCCGGCCGTCCCCGCCGGCGGCCAGGCAGCGCCGCAGGAAATCCGCGCCGGCGGCCAGGTCCCCGTCGAGTGACTTGACCAGACCGCGGGCTTCCAGCAGCCAGGGCTGCTCCGCCGGACCCTGGTACTCCTCCAGCACCGCCCAGGCCCCGGCCGGGTCGGCCAGCCCCAGCAGGTGCACCGCCAGGGCCTGCCCCAACGCGGCATTCTGAGGATGCTCGGCGTACAGCTTCCTCAAGGCCGCCTGGTAGCGCTGGGCACCGTCCTCCCCCCGCTCCAGCTCCAGGAGCAGCCAGCGCAATGGCAGGCTTTCGGGAAGGACGGCCAGGCTGCGCTCCAGCACCTGGAACGCCGCTTCCCGCTGTCCGGCCCGCAGCAGGTTGGAGAGCAGCGCAACGGCCGCCGCCTCGCTTTCCGGGAACAGCCCGTAAGCCCGGCGGTACAGCTCGGCGGCCGCCTCCTGCTGTCCGTCATCCTCCAGGATGCCGCCAAGGTTCAGATACGGCGACCAGAAGAGCTTCGGATCGCGGGCAATGCTCTCCTGGTACAATCCAGCGGCTTCCCGTTCCCGGGCCAGAAGCAGCAACACGTCGGCCCGCATCAGGAGCATTTCGGGGGAGGCCTGGACCTCCTGCTCCAGCAGGGCGAGGGCCTCTTCCCAGGAGCCTGCGTCATAGGCCGCGCCCAGGCGCAGCTCCCTGGCGACGGGCCCGTCCGGCAGCGCGCGGAACACCGCCGCCGCCCGCCCGATTTCTCCCTCCGCCATCCAGGCCAGGCCGGCGTCCCGCAGCAGAGCCTCATCCTTCCAGCGCTCGGCCAGGGCCTGGAGGTTGCCGGCCGCCGGCCGGAGGCCGGCGGAGAGCAGGCTTTCCAGCTCGGGGTGCAGGTCCGCGGGCGGAGGACCCTGCCTGGCAGCCGCGGCCTCCGCCTGCAGATATTGAATGTCGGGATCGGAGGAAAGGCCGCGGGCCGGCGGCTCGGCGGGCGCCTGGCCGGCGCGCAGCGCGCGTACAGCGCGAGTCGGGCCAGAGGCCGGCTTCCGGGAATGGCGTCTGACGCGCGCCGCGCCAAGGCGGACAGCCCGCCGTACTGGCCGGTGGCCGCGGCCAGCCCCCTGGCCCGCTTCAGAAGGCGCAGCCAATCCTGTTCGCTGCGGGCCGCGCCGGCGGCGGCCCGCAGGCTGGATTCAGCCTTGGAGAGGAAGCCGCGTCCGGCCAGCTGGTCGATTTCTTCGATGCGCTCCTGAAAGCCGCGCCCGGCCCGGCGGGTTGCCAGCAGCCGGCCGCCCAGCAGGCCGACCGCCAGCACGACGACAGCGGTGACGGCCAGGATGGCCATACGCCTCGCGATCCGGCGCCCGGCCCTCATGCTCAGCTCTCCCGCTGCTTGCGGATTCCGTCCAGCACGCCGTTGATGAAGCGGTAGGAATCGTCGGTGCCGAACTCCTTGGCGATGTCGACCGCCTCGTCGATGGTCACCGAGGAGGGAATGTCCTGCTGGAACAGCAGGCAGTAGGCGCTGAGGCGGAGGATGGCCAGGTCCACCTTGTTGAGGCGGCTTGAAATCCCAGTGCTCCAGCTGCCGGACGATCGTGCCGTCCACGTCGGCGAGCTTTTCCAGGGTGCCGGCGATCAACAGGCGCGCGAAATCCCGGCTTTCCTCCTGGATCCGCTCCCGCTCCTCCGGATCCAACCAGGAGAAGGCCTGCAGGTCGGCGAGGCCCATGCCGGACAGCTCATGGGCGAAGAGGGCCTGAAAGGCCAGGATGCGACCTTTCCTGCGGATTCCCATGTCACCAGGTCAGGTTGTCTTCGAACTTCTTGATCTCGGCTTTTTTCTTCAGCTCCGCCAGCAGGTCCTGCAGGATCTGCTGGTAGACGTCGGCTTGCTTCTTCAGGGTGAGTTGGACGCTGATTTCCTGGCGCACCGTGCCGGCGTTCTGCGGGGGGATCGGGTCGTCCAGGCCCAGCAGCCGGAAGGGGATCTTCTCGGTGATGCGGATGACGTGGTAGCCGATGCTGGACTGCAGCACGCCGCTGGACTCGTTCACCTTCATCTTGAAGGGGGCTTCGAAGAAATCCTTGCCCAGCAGCTGCCGGCGGGCCTGGTCGTCGCGCCGCAGGTAGCCGAAGTCCCCGCCCTTGTACCGGGAGGCCTTGTCGTCGGAGTATTTCACGACCAGCTCGTCGAAGGCGGTCCCGTTCTTCAGCTCGCGGCTGATCTCCTCCGCGCGCTGCAGGGCCTTGTCCTTTTCCTGCTTGTCGGCCAGGTTGCGGGTGTCGATGAAGATGTGCTTGAAGCGCACCATGTCCGGGGCGACGAAGGCCTGCTTGTTGGTCTCGTAGAAGTCCAGGATGTCGGCGTCGGTAGGCTGGCCCACGGCCTCCAGCACGGCCCGCTTTTTCTGCATCACGTACTTCTGCTGCAGCAGGGCCTTCTGCAGCTGGTCGTTGTACTCCTCCCAGCTCACTCCGGACTGCTGCAGCAGGGACTTGAACTCCGCGTCGGTGAGGTCGCGGTTGAGATTGAGCTGCAGGCCTCCGCTCTTCTTGGCCTGCTCCATCCTGGCGCTGAGTTCCGCCTGGGTGACCGCGATGTTCTCCTGCGCCGCGGCCTGCTTGATCAGGATTTCTCCGATCAGCAGGTCCAGCAGCTTCTTGCGGTCTTCCAGGGAGAGGGTGGCCCGCGAGCGCTCCTCCAGCATCTCCACCTTCTGGCGGAACTGCTTGGCGGTGATGGCCTCCACCCGGGTGAGCTTCACGGTGGCCACGGGTTTGTCGATGACATCGGCGAAAGCGAGGCCGCCCAAGATCAGGGCGAACACCGCCAGAAGCGCATTGCGTTTCGTCACTATTTCACCATACCGGTCGAGGAATTCACTGTCAAGTATAGCATCAGACGGCGGAGAATTCCGAATAGCCGATCTTTTCCTTCAGTTTCTTCACCCCGGGCAGCTTCTGGTCCAGGCGCAGCCCCTTGCGCCAGGTACTGCAGGGCCAGCTCTTTCTGACCCAGGGTGCAGTAGATCTCGGCGATCTTCTTGTAGAAAAAGGCGTTGTCCTTGCGCGAGAAATTGAAGCGGATCAGGTCCTTGATGTGCTTGATGGACACCTGGGGAGCCAGGCAGGTGGTCATCTTGAAGCAGGTGATCGAGCGCAGGCGATCCACCACCTCCTCCATGAAGTGGTGGAAATAGGGCTTCTTGAACTCCAGCAGGCAGAGGGTCTTGTACAGCTCGCAGGCCCTGATGAACTCCGACTTCTTTTCCAGCGCTTCGGCCATGAGGAACAGGCAGTCCATGTAGTCCTCGTGCCCGAGGTAGTGCTCGAGGGAAAAATCCTCGTACCGGCTGGAAAGCTCCTCGTGCAGCTGCAGGGCGGAATCGGCCTCCGAGTTCAGCAAATCGTAGAAGATCAGCTTGGATTGGCTGACCAGGTCGTCCTTCTTGTTTTTCAGGAACTCGCGGTAGTTGAAGCGCACCCTGCTGGCATAGCGGATGAACTCCCGGTCGTAGTCGCTGCGCCGCAGCGGATTACTGAGGGTTTCGTAGGCGTCCAGCAGGACCCGCATCAGGTCCTCGGAGCTCTTGTGGTTGTTGTTTCTTACGTCGGGATGGAGCTCTTTGGCCTTTTTTCGGAAGGAACTCTTGATTTCGACTGGACTGCAGGTTGGTTCGACACCTAGAATCTCGTAGTAGTTTATCAATTCAGCCCACCCGCGAAGGCGTTTGAGCAATAATACCTTACGTTGATACTATTTGTCAAGGAAAAATGCCCTTCGCCCGGCGGTTGTCCGGCGACGCGCTTGTGTGTTAGGCTCCGGTATGTTCGGATTTCTGATAAAGAAGGCCTTTTTCGACATGTGGGACAATTTATTGAGGATTGTCATCTTGAATCTGGGCTTCATCCTGCTGCTGGCGCTCGTGGGTTTCTCCCTCATCCACCTTACCCAGTCCTTCCTCTACTTCATTCTCCTTGGCCTGGGTCTGGTGCTGCTTTTCCTGTACACCGGGGTCGTGAACTGGATCATGAGCCAGCTCGCCGACTACCGCAAACCGGAAATCGGCGAGCTGCCGGGCTTTCTGAAGGCCACCTGGCCGACCAGCCTTCTATTCGTCGCGGTAAACCTGCTGCTGGCTTTCCTGCTGGTCGTGGCTTTCAACGTCTACGGCCAGCTCAAGTCCTTTGTCGGCCCCCTGGCCTCCTCGTTCCTGTTCTGGGTGCTGATCTTCTGGGTGCTGGCTTCGCAGTACTACTTTCCCATCCAATCCAGGCTGGACCGCAATTTCCTCAAGATGCTGAAGAAGAGCTTCCTGCTGTTCCTGGACAACCCGCTGTTCACCTTCGGGCTTTTTCTGGGCAGCCTGCTGATCTTCGCCTTGTCCGTGTTCACCGCCCTCCTGATTCCGGGAATGGCCACCCTCCTGTTGTGGCTGAACTCAGGGCTGAAGCTGCGGCTGTACAAGTACGACCATCTGGAAAAGCATCCGGAGGACCGCCGCCGCATCCCCTGGGACGCGCTGCTGGTGGAGGACCGGGAACGGGTGGGAAAGCGCACGCTGAAGGGCATGATCTTTCCCTGGAAGGAGTGAGCGGCGCTACTTGACGTGCAGGCGCTTGCCGACTTCCTGGGCTTCCAGGGGGCTGCCCAGAATCGAGGAGTTCTTGATCAGCATCCCTTCTTTCTCCATGTTCTTCATGAGCCTGGAGAGCGCTTTCTGGGAGCCGAAGGGGGTCTTGGCCACGAAGGCGAAGCTGTGCTTGCCGGAGACCAATCCCGCCGAGCCCAGGAACTGGGCCACCTTGTCAGGCAGCTTTCCGCCGAACCCCGACAGCGGCTCGGCGCCGACGGCCAGGTACTGGTAGCTGGTGAGCTTGGCATTCACGTCCCGGTCTCCGTCGATCAGGTCGACGTGGTGGCCCTGCCCGCCGATGCCCTGGGAAAGCGACTTGGCCAGGGCCAGAATGCGCTCCCGTGAGGCGCTGGAGAAAAAAACCACCGCTGCTCTCATCACTGCCCCCGCGTTTGGCGATGAATGAGTATACGGGCGCGCATTGCGCCGAGTCAATAGAACAATGAAAGCCCAATACCTTCTGCCGGCGGCCCTGCTGCTCGCGCTGGCCGCCTGCCGTTCCGCGGGCGTGCGGGAGCTGGACTGCCCCGTGGTGCTGGAGACCCCGGTGGCCCCGCTGCCGGGCTACTTCTGCCTGGACCCGGCCGCCCCTTTCCTGTCCTACGTCGACCGGGATTCCCGGTCCCTGGTCCTGGCCGCCGTCGACGGCTCCTCCCCCCCGGCCTTCCTGGACCGCATCACCGATCTTCCGGAGCAGGATCCCCTGGCGGGCGCCCACCTGCTTTTCGCCGCGGGGGATGAGCTGCACCTGCTGTACCTGGACCGGCAGTCGGAGGAAAGCCTGCTGTTGAAATACGTCCGGAAGAGCCTGAGCACGGGGACCACCTGGCTGGACCTGCTGCCCGGCAGCGGCCGGCCGCTGGCGGCCTTTCCCTCGGCCGCGGGCCTGGAGGTTTTCCTGGAAAGGGACCAGACGCTGTTCCGGGAAGGCCCCCGGCCCCAGCTGGTGCGCACCCCCTTCCGCTCGGAAGGCCAGGCCAGAGCATTCGCCACGGAGGGGTTGCGGGGCTTTACGGTGTATGACGGGCAAACGCACCGTCTGCTGCTGTTCCACCTGCGCGGACAGGAGGTGGAAAGCCTGGAGGTGGCCCGTTTCGGCCAGGCGCAGGACAGCGCGGTGGACGAGCAGGGACGCCTGCAGATCCTGACCTATGACCCGCGCAGCTTCCGCATCCTCCTGTACCGCACGGAGGATCCCGCTTCCGGATTCCAGGTCCAGCCGGTGACCCTGGCCCGCGGCACCAGCTCGGTGGCGCTGGTCCGGCTTCCCGGGGGTCAGGGGTTTCTTTTCAACGAGATCTCCGCCCGGCAGCACCCGCGCTATCAGGTTTCCCTGCTGCACTTCCTGCCGGCGGAAGGATACCAGAAGACCGTGCTCTACCGCTCCGAGCAGCCGGTGACCGCCCTGCGGGCGGCGCCTGCCGGCCAGGCCCTGTACGTGGCCCTGCTGCAGGGGGACCTGCGGGTGCTGCGGGTGGAGTACGGCGCCCTGCGATAGCTTATCGCTGCAGGGAGCTGGGGGCTTCGGGGTCCGGCTCTCCCTCGATCGCCTCGACCGGCGCCGGCGGTTCCACCGACTCGACCCACCATTCCGTGGACTGGGTCTGGCGCAGCCGCTCGGCCCTGGCCCGGGCCTCCAGGTTCGAGCTTTCGGGGGTCCTGTTCAGCCAGGCCAGGGCGAAGGCCCCGAACAGGAACAAGGCCCCCAATACCGAAGTGAAACGGGTGAGCACGTTGCCCGAGCGCGACCCCATCGGGGTGGTGCCCGCGCCGCCGAACATGCCGGCGATGCCTTCCCCCTGGTCGTCCTGGATCAGGACCACCAGCATCATCAGCAGCGAAACGATCACGAAAAGCACCAGCAGAATGACGCTTACCAAGCCCATGGCTTATTTCCCCCTGTCATAGCGCACGATCGGTACGAAGCTGTCCGCGGCAAGCGCGGCTCCGCCCACCAGGAAGCCGTCGATGTTCTCCCGGCCCATCAACTCCGCGGCGTTGGCCGGCTTGACCGAACCGCCGTACTGGATGACGAGCTCCTCGGCCGCCCGCTTCCCGAAGCGCGCCGCGATCAGGGAGCGGATGTGGCGGTGCACCTCGTCGGCGTCCGCCGGCGTGGCGGTCTTGCCGGTGCCGATGGCCCAGACCGGCTCGTAGGCCACCGTGATGCGGGCCAGGTCGGCCTCGACCACGCCCTCCAGCCCCGCGCCCAGCTGCCTCTCCACCACCGCACGGGTGACCCCGCCGTCGCGCTCCTCCTGGGTCTCGCCGACGCAGAGGATCACCTCCAGGCCGTGCTTCAGCGCCAGGCGGAGCTTGCGGTTGATCAGCCCGTCCCCTTCCAGGTAGGTGTGCCGCCGCTCGGAATGCCCCAGGATCACCGCCTGCACGCCCAGGTCCTTGAGCATGAGCACGGAAACCTCCCCGGTGTGGGCGCCCTGCTCCTCGGGTCCCATGTTCTGGGCCCCCAGCAGGATGCCGCTGCCGGCGATCCGCAAACCCACCGCGCCCAAGGCGGTGAAGGCGGGAGCGATCATGATCCTGCGATCCTTCATCCCCGCCAGGGAGACGGCCAGGGCGTCCGCCAGCGCGACGGATTCGCTCACCGTCTTGTGCATCTTCCAGTTGCCGGCGATGTACTTCTTTCTCATTTGTCGGCCAGCGCCACGATGCCCGGCAGGGCCTTGCCCTCCAGCAGCTCCAGCGAGGCGCCGCCGCCCGTGGAAACGTGGCTGATCTTGGAGGCCAGCCCGAATTTCTGCACCGCGGCGACGCTGTCCCCGCCGCCCACCACGGTGGTTCCCTTGCAGGCGGCGACCATCTTGGCCACCTCCAGGGTGCCCTTGGCGAACTCCGGGAACTCGAAAACCCCCAGGGGCCCGTTCCAGACCACCGTCCCGGCGGCGGCGATCAGCTCCCGGCAGGCGGCCAGCGTCTTCTCGCCGACGTCCATGCCGATGCGCTCCGCGGGGATGGCCGTGCCGGCCACGTACTCGGCCTTGGCCGTCTCCTTGAACTCCGCGCCGACCTGGTGGTCCAGGGGCAGCAGGATTTTCACCTTCTGCTTCTTGGCCTCGGCCAGCAGCGACCTGGCGGTGTCGAGGTGCTCCTCCTCCACCAGGGACTTGCCCACCTCGATCCCCTGGACCTTTAGAAAGGTGTAGGCCATGCCGCCGCCGATGATCAGGCTGTCCACGCGCGGCAGCAGCGACTCGAGCACCGCGATCTTGGTGGACACCTTGGCTCCGCCGATGATGGCCACGAACGGCTTCTTGGGATTCTCAAAAACCCCGCCGAGGAACTTGATTTCCTTTTCCATCAGGAACCCGGCCACGGCCGGCAGTTGATGGGCCACCCCTTCCGTGGAGGCGTGCGCCCGGTGCGCCGAGCCGAAGGCGTCGTTGACGTAGATGTCCCCCAGGCGGGCCAGCGAGGCTGCGAACTCCGCGGAGTTCTCGGTCTCCGCCTTGTGGAAGCGCACGTTCTCCAGGAGCAGGACTTCGCCCGCGGCCAGGGCCTTGGCCTGGGCCTCCACCGCCTCCCCGACGCAGTCGGGGGCCATGGCCACGGGCCTGCCCAGCAGCTCCGCCAGCTTCTGGGCCACGGGCTTGAGGCTGTACTCCGGTTCCGGCTTGTCCTTGGGCCGGCCCAGGTGGCTCATCAGGATGAGCCGGGTCCCGGGCTGCTCCAGGATGTAGCGCAAAGTGGGCAGGGACTCGCGGATCCTGGTTTCGTCGCCGATCTTGCCGCCCTTGATCGGGACGTTGAAATCCACGCGGCAAAGGACTCTCTTTCCCTTCAAGTCCACATCGCGCACGGTCTTCTTCGCCATCGGGAGCACCTCTTTTCGCCGTGAATTAGCCAGGATAGCCGTGAATATACGGGAAAGCCCCGCGCTCTGTCAATCCGGCGGCCTGCCCGCTGCGGGGCAGCCCCAACAGCCGGTAGAGCCGTCGCAGCAGCCCGGCGGACGCTTCCGCGGGTGCCTCCTGCGCAGGCGCTCCGCTGTCCGGCGCCGGCTGGAACACCACCTCGTCCCCCGGATTGCTCAGATCGAAGAAGCTCCTGCGGGACAGGATGCCCTCGCTGACCCGTTCGTCCGGGCGCCCCACCTGGTAGTCCGCCACGATGTCCTTTTCCTCCATGGCCAGGCCCACCCCGTCGTTGCGCAGGCGGAGCCTGCCCCGTTTGACCACGACCAGCTTGTCCTCGGCCTTGATTCCGTCCAGCCTGCCCAGGTCGATCACGCCCCGTGTCGAACTCCCGGGTGACCAGCCGGCCCCAGGCCGGCAGCGCCGCCTCCAGCTGGGTGGTGAGCAGGCCCAGGCATTCCTGGATCCGGTCGTTGCCGGTCCGGAAGGCGCGGTAGGAGGCCACCCGCGTGCCGGTTCGGCCCAGGTACTGCTCCAGCTCGGCGGAGAAGCTGCGCTCCGACTCCTCGAAGCGCAGGATCAGGAAATAGTCCGCGTCCAGGCCGCGCGCCCTGGCGGAAGGCCTCCTCGAAGCTCTGGGCCAGAGGCTCGGCTTCCGGCACGAGCACCGTGTCGAAACGACGCAGCTGGTCCTTGAGATATTCCGCCAGCTGCCGCGCCGGCGAAGGGGTGCAGCTCCCGCACCTGCTCGGGGATCGCAGAAGGCCGCCAGGCTGTATTTCCTGCGCTCCAGGGCGTACTGGTCCAGTCCCCAAGCGGCGGCCACCGTGTCCTGAAGCTGGCTGTCCACGATCTCGATCCCGTCCGTGACGGCGGTGTCCTGAAAGCCCAGGCGGCGCAGCACCTCCAGCTCCTGGCGGTACTTGGCCGGGTAGCCCAGCAGGCGGTAGACCCCGGCGTAGGCCAGCCGGCCGTCGCGGGACTCCGGGTCCAGCCGCAGGCAGCGCCGGTACTCGGCCAGCGCCTTCTCCAGCAGGTTGCGCTCCTCGAAGCGCCGGCCGCGCTCCAGGTGCGGCAGGGCCAGCCTGCGGCGGGACTCGTCCTTGATTTCCAGCTTTTCCAGCGCCAGGTTCTCCAGCGCCAGCCGGGCCAGCTCGTCCTCCGGCGCCAGGCGCGAAGCGGAGGACAGCGAGGCCAGCGCCTGGGGCAGGTCCCCGGAGCTCTCGTAGGCCAGGCCCAGCAGGTACCAGGCCAGGGGCAGGTCGCGCCGCGCGGCCAGCAGCTCGCGCATGGCGGCGACGGCGTCGGCGGGCCGCTTCTGCACCAGGAGCACCTGGCCCATCAGCAGGCTGGCGTCCACGAAAACGGGGCGCACGGCCAGGGCCGCCCGCAGGTGGCTCTCCGCCCGCGCCGGGTCGCCCCGCTGGAGCGCGAAACGCGCCGCCGCGTAGCGCACGCCCGGATCGTCGGCGTGGTAGCGCAGGGCCAGCTCCAGGTAGCGCTCGGCCGCCCCGCGGTCGCCCTCCGAATCGCCCAGCACCGCCAGGGCCAGCAGGGCCTGCTGGCTGTCGGGCCGGATGCGCAGGGTCTCCAGGTACTTCAGCGCCGCGTTCCGCTTCCGGCCGGAGGCGATGTCCAGCTCGGCCAGCGCGAACTGGGCCTCCAGGTTGTTCTTCTCCCGGGCCAGCACGCCGTCGAACAGGGCACGGGCCTGTTCCAGCTCGCCCAGGCCGATGCGGATCCGGCCCTCCAGCACGGCCAGCGCCAGGTTGGACTGGTCGTAGCGCCGGGCCCGCAGCGCGTGCGGCAGCGCCTCCTCGTATTCCTCCAGGCGGAAGAAGCATTCGGCCAGGCCGGCCAGCGCCGGGCCGTAATCCGGATTGACCGCCAGGGCGGCCCGGTACTGCTCGATGGCCCCCAGGGTGTCGCCGCCCAGCTGCGCCTGCCTGCCGAGGTCCAGCAGGCTGCGCGCCTGGCTGCCCTGGGCCCAGGGGGCCGCGGCGCTCAAGCTCCACAGCAAGGCGGCGATCGCCGGCCAGGCTCTGCTCATAGCTCGATCCTTTTTTCGCGGAGGCGTTCCAGCAGCCGCTCCTGGACCCGCAGCATTTCCGAATCTCCCTCCTCGGGGTGGTCCAGGCCCTGCAGGTGCAGCATCCCATGGATAAGCAGTCGCTTCAACTCCGTTTCCAGCGACTGCCCTTCCCGCCGGGCATTGCGGGCCAGGGTGTCCAGCGAGATGACGATGTCCCCGGCTACCGGGCCTTGCGCCGGCGCGCGGTGAGCCAGGTCCGGCTCCTGGGAAAAGGAGAGCACGTCCGTGGGCTCCTCCAGGCCGCGGTAGCGGCGGTTCAACTCGCGGATGAACGGATCGTCGCAGAACAGGACCGACAGCTCCCAATCCCCGGCCCCCAGCTCCAGCAGCGCCGAGGCGATGAACTCCCGGCAGCCCTCCAGCCAGGGCGGATTGCCGGCCGGCCCCTCGAAGCGGATGTCGATTTCGCTCACCGGACGGCCTCCCTGCTTTTCGGGTACTCGATCCGGGAGTGGAAGTAGCCCGCCAGCACCTGCACGAAGCTGCGGCGCACGGTCTCCAGGTCCCCGAGGGTGAGGGGGCATTCGCCCAGCTCGCCGGAGTTGAACTTTTCCATGATGAGGCTCCAGACCACCCTGTCCAGCTTGGCCATGGTGGGCTTGCGCAGGGTGCGGGAGGCGGCCTCCGCGGCGTCGGCCAGCATCACCACGGCGGCCTCCCGGCTGCGGGGCCGCTCCCCCGGGTAGGAGTATTCCTCGGGAGCGATCTCGCCCGCCTCCCCGCTCTCCTGGGCCCGGTGGTAGAAGTACTTGATGAGCCCGCGCCCGTGGTGCTGGGCGATGATGTCCCGCACCTCGGCGGGCAGGTCCAGCTCCCGGGCCTTCTCGATGCCCAGCTTCACGTGCGCCCGGATCACCGCGGCGGAGAGGCTGGGTTTCATGTCGTCGTGCTTGTTGTAGGAGTTCTGGTTCTCGATGAAATACTCCGACTGCCCGATCTTGCCGATGTCGTGGTAGTAGGCCCCTACCCGGGCCAGCAGCGGATTGGCCCCCATGGCGCTGCAGGCCGATTCGGCCAGGTTGGCCACGCTGATGGAATGGCTGTAGGTGCCCGGGGCCTGGGCCAGCAGGCTCTTCATCAACGGGGCGTTCAGGTCGGAGAGCTCGATCAGGCGGAAGCGGCTGGCCGAGTTCAGCAGGTGCTCGAATGCGGGCAGCAGTCCCAGGGTGAGCAGGCTGCCGAGGAAGGAGTTGGCCAGGCCCCAGGCCAGGTCCGCCAGGATCCCTTTCGGAAAGTCGCCTTTCAGCAGGCCGCAGGCCACCAGGACCAGGAAGCCGCCCAGGGACAGGACCAGGCCGGCCTGCAGCAGATCGATGCGGCGCTCGACCCGGGTCACCACCGCCGCGGCGGCCAGCCCGGTGCTCAGGGCGAAGAAGAACGAAAACAGGTCCAGGCCGAACACGGGCAGGAGCAGCAGGGAAGCCACGAGGGAGAACACGTAGGCGGCCTGGGTCGAGATCAGCAGGCTCACCAGCATGGACAGCGCGGAGGTCGGCAGCAGGACGGCCAGCGGCAGCCCGCCGGGGGCTTCCAGCAGGTTGAAGATCACCGCCGCCAGGGCCAGGTAGCTCATGATGAGCACCGCCAGGAAGGCGAGCTGGCTGCGCCTGAAGCCGGGGGCGATCGCGCTGACCAGGAACGGGCAGAGGCCCAGGACGATCAGCACGTACAGGGCGTTGCCGGCGACGCTGCTGATGCTGACGTTGGCCGAGTATTCGCTGAGGGCCCGGATCTGCAGGGCTTCCTCCTCGCTGACCAGGTCGCCCTTGCGGATGATGACCTGGTCGCGGGAGAGCTTGGCCAGCACGGGTTCCACCTGCTGCACCGCGCGAGCCTTGGCCTTGAGGGTCTCGCCCAGGTCCAGGAAGCCGTTCTCCACCGTGAAGGCCTCCGTCAGCCGGACGGTCAGCCGGGCCTGCTCGGCGGTCAGGTCCTTCAGGCCGGCCAGGGCCCAGGCAGGCAGGCGCGGACGGGTGAGCAGGTCCTCGAGCAGGGCGGGCTGCTTTTCCAGGCGCCCTTCCCGCCAGCGCCACAGCTCGATGGAGCCGGCGGAGAACAGCTCGGAGCCCGGATCGGGCAGGCGCAGCAGCCCGATGTCGTAGGCCTGCTCCAGGCGCTCGCGGGCCCTTTGCAGCAGCAGCGCGGCCTGGGGGCGCACCCTGGCCAGGTCCTGCCGCTGGAGCACCCCGGGAAAGGAGAGCTGCAGCTTCAGGAACAGGGTGTCGGCGGGCTCCCCCTGGGCGGCCAGCCGGACCAGGGTGCGGCCGAACTCCTCGAACTGCCGCAGCTTGCTCTCCCCGATCTCCTCGTTGATGCGGAAAACGGGAGGGACCAGCTTCTCCACCGCCTCCTGGCGCAGGCGCGTGGCCTCCACGTCCGTGTACAGCACGTCCCGCTCCACGGTGAGCTCCCGGGGGGCCACGCTGCCCACTTCATAGCTGGCGGGGGAAACGTGCTTGAACAGGGATTTGTACTGCCCGGAAATCAGCACGATGGCCTGGGTGCCGGCCAGGCTCAAGAGCAGGATACCGGTGGCCCGAGCCGGCAATTTGCCCTGCCGGCGCAGGAAGGCGGCCAGCCAGCCGCGTGGTTCAGCCCTGTTCATGGTCCTGGTAGGCGCGCACGATCTTGCGGACCAGGGGATGGCGGACCACGTCCTCCTCCCCCAGGAAGAGGAAGGCGATCTCGTGGATCCGCTCCAGTACGGGGATGACATTGAGCAGCCCGGAGTTCTGCCGGCGGGGCAGGTCGATCTGGGTGATGTCGCCGGTCACCACGGCCTTGGAGCCCTCGCCGATGCGGGTCAGGAACATCTTCATCTGCTCCCGGGTGGTGTTTTGGGCCTCGTCCAGGATGATGAAGCAGTCGCTGAGGGTGCGCCCGCGCATGTAGGCCAGCGGCGCGATCTCCAGGATGCGGTTCTCCTCCATCCGCCGTATGGTCTCCATGGGCACCAGGGATTCCATGGCGTCGTACAGGGGGCGCAGGTACGGGCTGATTTTCTGCTCCAGGTCCCCCGGCAGGAAGCCCAGGTTTTCGCCGGCCTCCACCACGGGCCGGGTCAGGATGAGCTTGCGCCGGCTGCGCCCCAGCACGGCCTTCAGGGCCACGGCCACGGCCAGGTAGGTCTTGCCGGTCCCCGCCGGACCGATGCCGAACACCAGGTCGTGCCGCTCGATGGCCTGGAGGTAAAGAGCCTGGTTGTGGCTGCGCGGGAAGGTCTTGGCCAGGCCGTTGGGCACCACGACCACGGTTTCCTTCAGCAGATCGACCCCTTCGCTGCGCCCGCTGGACAGCGAGCTGTGCACCGCCCGGATCAGATCCGGGTTCGGCGCGTTGCCCAGGCGCAGGTGCTCCTGCAGCTGGGCCAACAGCTCCTCCAGCATGCCGCGGAGCGAGGCGTTGGCCGCGTCGATGTAGATCTGGTTTCCCTGCAGGTAGATGCGGATGCCCAGCAGCTCCTCGAAAACCGCCAGGTTGTCGTCGTTGGCCCCGAACAGCTCCTGTATGCTCTCCGGGTTCTTCAGGGCGACGGCAAGGTGCTTCCGCATACGTTTATCGCAAAAATCTACTCCCCGCCGGGTTGCGCGTCAATCCCGGATGAAGAAGCCGTCCTTGTCCGCCTTCAGATTGCTGCGCAGCTCCGGAATCGGTATCCATTGCAGCAGGATGGAGAAGCTGTCGCTCCAGGTATATACCGGTTTTGAGGCCTGGGTTTCCAGCAGGGGTTTTCCTTCGTAGCGTAAGGTGAGATCCCAGTCGTGCAGATGATGGACCATGTCCACTACGACGCTTTTGATCTTGAAAGCAGACTCGATTCGATCCTGGGTGTTGAAAAAATTGAACGACTTCAACAAATCTGTTATGGGATTGACCCAGGATGGCACCAGACCTGGAACGTATTGATACGTGCGATTGTTATAGGAGTTGGTGGTAATGGAAAACTCCAGAAATTTGTATAAAAAATACTTCAATGTAAAGGAAAATATGAAGCTATTTTCATATAGTCCGAGCGAATTCGGGTACAGGTTCAGGCTCCAGGAACTATTGATCGAGCTTTCCAGCCTGGAGCGGTTCTTCCAGAAGTAGAAGCTGGCCTGGGCGAGTTTGAGCCCGGCGCTGAAGTTCGCCGGCTCAAGGATTTCTCCGAGGGGCAGCAACTGCGCCGTGTAGGACGAGGTAAACCCTCCCCAGGTCAGGGAACTGACGCTGCGCGTCCACTGCCTGGCCATCAAGTCGGCCTGCATCTCCTGGCTCAACCGGAATCTATCCGATGGCTGGAAGCTCTGCAGCAGGGTCAGGTTCCAAAGGCCGTCGGTCTCGCGGAACACCGAGGTGACGGTGGTGCGCAGAAGCCAGACGGAGGCATCCACCTTGGCGGTGATGGTGGGAGCCAGGGGCGGGAGCTGGGCGCTCACGCTCAGGCTGCTGCCCTGCGGCCCCGCCTGCCAGCCGAAAACCGCTTCCGCCTGGTGCTGGCTGAAGGTCTCCGGGTTCCAGCCCGGCTCCTGCCCGGCGTATACCGGCGAGCCGTAGACGGTCGGCTCAACGAGCCGGTAGCGGTACGGCAGCCAGTTCACCGCGTAGGACAGCTTGGTGGCCCGCAGCCGCGGATCCCGATAGAAAGGAGAGAGGCTCAGCGCCAGCAGGTTCTTCACCTGCATTTGGGAATAGCGGTAATCGCCGATGACCAGGTTCTGCCAGGAGGTGTCCTCCGCGGCCGACAGGCGGTACTTGGTGCGATAGCTTCCCGACAGGCCCAGGCTGCCGTTCAGGGTGAAGAGGCTCTCGTAGACCTTCATTGCCCAATCCAGGCTGCCGGCTCCCGAGGACTCCAGGCTGGTGTAGTCCAGGTCGTAGGACACGTCGGCAGGCTCGTTCCAGCCGTCCTCAAAGTGGAAGCTATGCTCCACGGCCACTGCCGGGCGGGCCTGGTAGGAGAGGTTGAAGGAGAGCGGCACCAGCGCCGGCAATTCCGCCAGCTTTTCCCTGGGCGACGGCCGGCGCAGCTGTCCGGCCGCCGGCTGCGCGGCGGTTTCTCCGTCGGGTTTGGCAGGCTGCGCGGGCCCGGCGGGCAGGATCCTGGCAACGGACTCCGGCAGGCGCAGCTCCCGGGCCGCTTCGGGGGCCTGCCGACTCGCGGGCGCCGCCGCCGTGGTGGTCCCAGTCATCGGCAGGGACAGCAGGTCCCCGGAAAGCTGCAGGGCCGCATTCGGCAGCTTCAGGTTGACCGGGTAGTAGAAGTAGGCGGTCGGATCCTCCCGCTCCTCGTCCTCCGGCAGGACCGCCGGCAAATAGCTTTGCCAGTAGAGATTGGCGTTCAGGTAGGGCACGGACAGCCTCTTCAGGTAGGGCCCGAGCTTTCCGGTTTTCAGCTCGGCCTGGCTGTTGACCTCCCAGCTCAAGGCCCGCTTTTCCCCTTCCGTCAGGGTCTGCGCCTGGGCCTGGGCAGGGTCCATGCCCAGCAGGCGGGTCAGCCCCGTTTCCTCCGAGCGGTTGTAGAAATCCTTGGTGAAAAAGGGATCGGAATAGTATTCGAATTTCCCGGAGAGCTTGCCCAGCGCTCCGCCCAGGCTCCATTTGGCGTCCAGGCCGTAGCGAAAGGGGATCTCCGTGCCCAGAAACCAGCTCCGGTTCCAGACCGATTCGTACGAAGCAGGAGGCTCCAGATCCCAGGGCGAGTAGCCGTCTGGCTGGTGAAGTAGATGTTGCGGGTCACGCCCAACCCGGAGCGGAAGGAAATTTTTGGCGGGAAGTCGCCGCTGACCCCGGCGAAGACTCCCAGGCGGGTATAGTAGTCCAGGAACACCTTCAGGAAGCGGTTGCCCGTGACCGGCACCTGCTCTCCTTCCGGCTGGCGCAGGAACAGGCCCTGGATCTCCCGGCGGTACTGCTGGCCCTGCTCCTCGGTGGCCGCCAGGACGGAAAGGGCGCTGGGCGTGCGCGCCTTCTGGCCGATCAGGTAGGTCGTGGTCTGCAGGAAATTTCCTTCCCGATCGCGGAAGCCGATGGCCGGGTGGAAGAAGAACTCGTCGCCCGGCCGGAAAAAGAAGGGCAGGTACATCACCGGCACCCGCCCGATGTGCAGGACCGCGCTGGCAATGGCCCATTCCCCGGGGGCCAGGACCCAGATCTTGCGGGCCTTGATGTGGTAGTGGGGGTTCGCGGGCAGGTCGCAGCTGGTGATGGTGCCGCGATCCAGCACCACCGTGCTGCCGCGCAGCTTGCTGATCGAATCGGCCTCGAAGCGGAAACGGACCTGCTTGCCCGCCACCTGGCGGTCCCCCTCCATGCCCACCGCTGAAAAACACCCCTTCCCAGGAATCCACGTCGAAGGTCAGCCGGTCGCCGCGGAACACGTCCTCCTTTTCGCCGCTCTTGAAAATGTACTCCAGGCCGCCCTCCGCGGTGAGCAGGTTCGCCGATTGGTTCAGGAGCACCTTCTGGGCCCTGATGCGGTGCACGACGTCCTTCTCCCGCAGCTCCACCAGCACGTCCCCCTGCAGCAGCACGTTGTTCTCGTCCACCTCTTCGATGGTGAAATACTCCGTGGAGCGCGCCGACATGATCTCCAGCACCCGCTTGCCGGCCTTCTCTTCGGCGGGAGCCGGCTTCAGCCCGTAGTGGGAGTACAGCCGGGAGCGCAGGTCCTGGCTGGAGCCGGTGTCGGCCAGCCCCAGCTCCCGGCACCAGGCGACCAGCTCGTAGTAGCCGGCCGTGTCGATGTCCTCGCCGAGCGTGGCCTGCACCAGGTCTTCGGGAACGCTCCGGGCTCTGCCGCAGCGGTTAGTGGTGAGTCCGCCGGCGGCGCGCCCGCTTCCTGCGCGGGGCAGCGCTGCGGCGAGCCGGCTCCCAGCAGGGCCAGCAGCAGAAGCACGGCAGCCAGGGCGCGCAATTACGGGCTCCCGCCCGCCTGGCGCAGGTAGGCGGCGGTGTGCGAGTGCGGCGAGCGGGCCACCTCCTCGGGGCTTCCCTGGGCGACCAGTTCCCCGCCGGCCTCCCCTCCTTCGGGCCCCAGGTCGATGAGTCAGTCCGCCTGCCTGATCACGTCCAGGTTGTGCTCGATCAGGACCACGGTGTTGCCCTGGTCCACCAGGCGGTGCAGCACCTCCAGCAGCTTTTTCACGTCGGCGAAGTGCAGGCCCGTGGTGGGCTCGTCCAGGATGTAGAAGGTCCGGCCCGTGCTGCGCCGGGCCAGCTCCAGGGAAAGCTTGACCCGCTGGGCCTCTCCTCCCGAGAGGGTCAGCGCCGACTGTCCGAGCTGCACGTAGCCCAGGCCCACCTCCTGCAGGATCTTCAGCTTGTGGGCCAGGGCGGGCAGGCGGCGGAAGAACTCGTAGGCCTCGTCCACCGTCATCTCCAGCACCTCGTGGATGTTCCTGCCCTTGTAGCGCACCTCCAGGGTTTCCCGGTTGAAGCGCCGGCCCTGGCACACGTCGCAGGTGACGTAGACGTCCGGCAGGAAGTGCATCTCGATGCTTGATGGTTCCCGCCCCCTGGCAGTTCTCGCAGCGGCCGCTCTTCACGTTGAAGGAGAAGCGCCCGGGCCGATAGCCCTTGGCCTTGGCCTCCGGCAGGCGAGGCGAACAGCAGGCGGATGGGGCGTGAACAGGCCGACGTAGGTGGCGGGGTTGGAGCGCGGGGTGCGGCCGATCGGGGCACTGGTCGATGTTGATGACCTTGTCGATCTCCTCCACCCCTTCCACGCGTTCGTAGCGCGCCCTCCGGCAGGCGGCTGCGGTTGACCCGGTTGGAGAGCACGGGGAAGAGCAGGTCGGTGAGCAGGCGTGGACTTGCCGGAGCCCGAGACCCCCGTGATCACGGTGAGCAGGCCCAGGGGAAAGTCGCACGTCGATGCTCTTCAGGTTGTGCTCCGCCGCGCCGCGCAGGCGCAGGCTCCGCCCCGTCCCGCGCCGGCGTTCGGGGCGGCCCTCGATGGCCAGGCGGCCGGAGAGGAACTGCCCGGTGAGGGAGCGCTCGGAGCTGCAGGATCTCCGGCTAGGTGCCGGCGAAGATCACCTCCCCGCCGTGGCGCCCGGCCCCCGGGCCCAGGTCCACGATGTAGTCGGCGGTGCGCAGGGTCTGCTCGTCGTGCTCCACCACGATGAGGGTGTTGCCCAGGTCGCGCAGGCGCGAGCAGCGTGCTCGATCAGGCGCTGGTTGTCGCGCTGGTGCAGCCCGATGGTCGGCTCGTCCAGGATGTACAGCACGCCGACCAGGGAGGAGCCGATCTGGGTGGCCAGGCGGATGCGCTGGGCCTCGCCGCCCGAGAGGGTGGAGGCCCTGCGCTCCAGGGTCAGGTACTCCAGGCCGACGTTGCCCAGGAACTCCAGGCGCGCGCGGATCTCCTTGAGGATCTGGGCGCGCGATCGCCGCCTGGGTGGCGAGGCAGCTCGAGGCCGGCGAAGAACGCCAGGCCGGCCCGCACCGAGAGGCTGGAGAGGTCGTGGATGTTCCGGCCGGCCACGGTCACCGCCAGGCTTTCGGGCTTCAGGCGCCGGCCGCCGCAGGCCGGGCACTCCCGCTGGCGCATGAAGCCCTCCAGCCACTGCTTCACCCCGTCGGAGTGGTTTCCAGGTAGCGGCGGCGCAGGTCGTTCAGGATGCCCTTGAACGGCGAGGTGTACTCGAAGCGCCCCGTCTGCTCGCGGTTCACGTACTTGACGTGGATGCGGCTCCTTGGAGCCCGACAGCAGGACCCGTCAGGTCGCTTCCGGCAGCTCGGCCAGCGGAGTGTCCAGGCTGAAGCGGAAGCGGCGGGCCACGGCCTCCAGGATGCTGCGATGCCAGTTGGCCTTGGGGTTGTGCGTGAGAATGGCCCCCTCGTTGATCGAAAGGGAACGGTCGGGGATGACCAGCTGCGGGTCGAACTCCAGGGTGACCCCCAGGCCGGAGCACTCGGGGCAGGCGCCGAAGGGGTTGTTGAACGAGAACAGCCGGGGCTCCAGGTCCGGCACGCTGATGCCGCAGTCGGGGCAGGCGCCGGACTGGCGAAAACAGCTCCTCCCGCTCCTCCTTGCCGTCCCGGCACAGGGCCACCAGCTCCCCGCCGCCCACGTCCAGGGCCGTTTCGATGGAGTCCGCCAGGCGCTGGCCACCCCCGGGCCCATGCACCAGCCGGTCCACCACGATTTCCAGGCTGTGCTTGCGCGTCTTTTCCAGGCGGATGGGCTCGTCCAGGGTGCGCATTTCCCCGTCCACCCGCAGGCGCACGAAGCCCGCCCGCCGGGCGTCCTCGATGACCTTCTGGTGCTCGCCCTTGCGCCCGCGCACCACGGGGGCCAGCAGCCACAGCCGCGCGCCGGCGGGCAGGCCCATCAGGGCGTCGATGATCTGGTCCACGGACTGCTCCCTGATCTCCCGCCCGCAGCGCGGGCAGTGCGGCACCCCGACGCGGGCGTACAGCAGGCGCAGGTAGTCGTAGATCTCGGTCACCGTGCCGACCGTGGAGCGGGGATTGGAGTGGGTGCTCTTCTGCTCGATGGCGATGGCCGGGGACAGCCCGTCGATGTGGTCCACGTCCGGCTTGTCCAGGCGGCCCAGGAACTGGCGGGCGTAGGAGGACAGGGACTCCACGTAGCGCCGCTGGCCCTCGGCGAAGATGGTGTCGAAGGCCAGCGAGGACTTGCCCGAGCCGCTGATGCCGGAGACCACGATGAGCCGGTCGCGCGGCAGCTCCAGGTCGATGTTCTTGAGATTGTGCTCCCGGGCCCCCCGGATGACGATCTTATCCACTGCTTTGGGCGGAGGCTATTGGCCGGTCTTCTCCGCCGGCGGCACGAACTGGCGTGGGCGTCTGCCGCGGGTCTTCACGGCCGCCAGGTAGGAGACCAGCGGCAGGAGCAGGATCACCGCCAGCGCCACCAGCTGCAGCTGCCAGAAGGAGAAAAGCCGGATCACGATCAGCGGGCTCATGGGGCGTCCTACCGGTCCTGGATTTCATCATAGCGGCCGCCGCCGCCCCTGGCAAGGCCGGGTCATCTCAGGCCAGGCGCACCACGGTCTTGCCGAACCCCCCCTCCTCCGGGGTGGCGAAGTAGTAGTCCTTGACCAGGGGGCTGTCCTTTAAATAGCGATGGATGCCCCTCTGCAGGATCCCCTCCCCCAGGCCGTGCACCACGCTGAACTCGCTCAAACCGCGCACCACGGCGTGGTCCAGGTGCTGCTCCAGACGGCGCAGCGCCTCCTCCAGCCGCAGGCCGCGCAGGTCCAGCTGGTGGGGCAGCTCGCGCTCGGCCAGCTCCTCGCTCACGCTGGGCGAGGCCGGGACCTCCTGCGGCCGCCTGGGGGCCGCGGTGAGCTCGGAGGGCTCCAGCTCCGCCCGCAGGCTTCCCGTGGCCACGACCCAGCGCCGCCCCTTGCCGCGGCGCAGGATCCGACCCGCCTTGCCCGTGGAGCGGATCACCACCTCCATGCCCTCCTCCAGGGGCTCCTCCGGGGACCCCGGCTCCGGCACCTCGGCCCGGATGCGCTCCTCCTGGCTGCGGGCCCGCTCCTCCAGGCCGTGCAGGAAGTCCAGGGTCTCGCGGCGCCCCGCGGACTCCCCCTCCTGCCTCAGCCGGCGCACCAGCTGCTCGTATTCCCGGCGGCTGTCGCGCAGGAAGCTCTCCAGCTCGGCCAGGCCCTGCCGGTCCAGCTCCCGCTCCCGCTGCCGGAGGCGCAGGTTGAGCAGGTCGGTCTGGCGCCGGCGCTCCGCCAGCTGCCTCTCCTTCTCGCCCTGCTCCCGCTCGGCCTCCGCCAGCTCGCGCTGCTTGCGGCCGAGGCGGTTGAGCAGGTCCGCGGCCTCGCCGCGCTCCTGCTGCAGGTAGGCGGCCGCGCGCTGGATCAGCTCCTCCGGGATGCCGCTGCGCCGGGCGATTTCCAGGGCGTGGCTCTCCCCCGGCACCCCCATCAGGATGCGGTAGGTGGGCTGCAGGCTGGCCAGGTCGAACTCCATGGAGGCGTTGCCCACCCCGGCGCGCGTGTAGCCGTAGTTCTTCAGCACGCCGTGGTGGGTGGTGGCCAGGCAAAGGCAGCCCTTCTGGATGAAATGGTCCAGCAGGGCCATGGCGATCGCCACCCCCTCCTCCGGGTCGGTGCCCGCGCCCAGCTCGTCGAACAGCACCAGCGAGCGCGGGCCGGACTCGCGCAGGATGCGCGCGGCGTTGATCACGTGGGCGGAGAAGGTGGACAGGTTCTGCTCGATGGACTGCTCGTCGCCTATGTCCGCCAGCACCTGGTCGAAGACGGCCAGGCCGCTGCCCTCCGCGGCGGGGATTTCCAGGCCGAACTGGTTCATCAGGGCCAGCAGGCCGACGGTCTTCAGGCTCACCGTCTTGCCCCCCGTGTTGGGGCCGGTCACCACCAGCACCCGGGTGCCGCCCTCGAGGGCCAGGCTGATGGGCACGGCCGTCCGGCCCAGAAGCGGATGGCGGGCCTCCCGCAGGTTCAGCCCCTGGGCCAGCGGCAGCGCCCGCGCGCAGCGGTGCGCCGCCGCGTAGGCGGCGCGGGCGTAGTAGCCGTCCAGCTCGGCCACCGCCGCCACGCTCGAAGCGACCTGTCCGCCGGCCCGGACCACGGCGGCGGACAGGACCCGCAGCAGGCGGGTGAGCTCCCGGCGGTACTCGTTTTCCCGCTCGGTGACCTCGTTGTTCCTCTCCACGATGTCCAGCGGCTCCAGGAACAGGGTGGAGCCCGTGGCGGAAACGTCGTGCACGATTCCCGGGATGCGGCCCTTGAAGTTGGAGCGCAGGGGCAGCACCAGCCGGCCGTTTTTCTGGCCCGGCAGGTCGCTCTGCCAGAAGGTGCGGTAGTCCGGGTGGCTCAGGTAGCCCTGGGCCAGGCGCTCGGCCTCCCGGCGCAGGGCGCGGATGCGGTCCCGGATGGCCCGCAGGCTGGGGATGCGGTCCTCGCGGACCGCCCCTTCCCGATCGACGTGGGAGAAGATCTCGCGGGTCAGGCCGCGCAGGTCGGCGATCCCCACGGCGATCGCCTCCAGGCCGGGCTGGCCGTCGACGTGGCGCTTCAGGCGCAGGGCGGAAACCAGGAACCTGCCCAGGGCGGCCAGCTCGGCGGCCTCGAACAGGGCGCCCTGCTTGGAGCAGCGGGCCAGCAGCGGCCCGACGTCCGGGAAATCCAGGGCCGGGAAGCTCTGGCCGGACTCCAGCAGGCGGCGGAAGACCGACGCCAGCTCCTTGCGGCGCTCCACTTCCGCGGCGTCGTCGCTGATGGCCTCCCCGGCGAGGCGCTCGCGGCCCTGGGCGCTCAAGGCCAGGTCCTGCAGCTCCCGCAGCACCGCGGGGAAGTCCAGCAGCTCGGCCGCGCGCGCGTCCATCGCTGCGGCTTCAGTCCCCACCGAACAGCTTGCGGAAGTCGTCCCGGGCCTTGGCGGGCTTCGGCTGGCCGCCCAGGCCCTGCCCCTGCGCCCCGGGCTTCGAATCCCGGAACTGGAAGAACTCGCAGAAATTGGCCCGCTCCTTGTCCGCCACCGGATCGTGGATGGTCTCCAGGCAGTCCCAGTGGGCTCCGGCGCTGTAGAACCTGCAGTTGCGGCAGATCTTCAGGTCCTTGCCGCACCCGGCGCAGGTCGAGTTGCGATATACCCGCTCGCCTGCGGGCTGCTCCCGGCCGCAGAAATGGCACGCCTTCATCGAATCCTACTTTACAGGCATTGACCGCCTCTCGTCTATTCCGCTACGCTCTGCAGCATGTTCCTGCAAACCGGCTGCGCGACGGCGGGCTGCGGCCGCCCCCGCGCTTTTCTGCTGGATACCTGCCTCCAGCACGCAGCCGATCCCGGAGGCTACGCCGGGTTGGTGCGGGAACACCTGGCCGGCTCCAGCCGCCTGGCCGACCTGAACCTGGAGGGCCTGGAGGCGGAGGGTCTGGACTTCCGCGGGCGGCGCATCCGCTGCCTGCTGCTCTCCCGGGCCCGCCTGCGTCGGCGCGCATTTCGACGACGCCCGCATCCGCCTGTTGTTCCTGGACTTCGCCTCCCTGACGGACTGCAGCTTCGACGGCTGCAAGGCGCATTGCCTGGTGCTGGGGGGAGCGACGGTGGAGCGCTGCAGCTTCCGCGGCACGGACCTGCTGCGCTGCAACTTCGTGGGGGTCCGCGGCCGCGACTGCGTCTTCGACGGCTCGGACCTGTACGCCAGCCGCTTCACCTCGGCCGTGCTGGAACGGGCCAGCTTCCGCGACTGCAACCTGAAGCGGGTGCGCTTCGAGGGGGCCAGCCTGAGCGAGGTGGACTTCCAGGCCTCGAACACGGAAGAGGCCTTTTTCGAATGAAGTTCTACAGCTACTACTCGGTGACCAACTTCTCCAACTGCTACCTGCTGGGCGGGCAGGCCGGGCGGGAGGCGCTGCTGATCGATCCGGGGATCTTCGACGAGAACCTGCTGAAGCTGATCGAGGGCAACGGCTGGTACGCCCGGCACGTGCTGCTCACCCACTCCCACCTGGCCCACGTCAACGGCCTGCGCACCCTGCGCAAGGTGTACGACCTGCAGGTCCACGCCCTGGACCCGGCGGCGCTGGAGTTCCCGGCGGAGGCGCTGGAGGAGACCGACGCCGCTGGAGCTGTGCGGCTTTCCCATCCGGGTGCTGGCCACCCCCGGGCACTCCAACGATTCGGCCTGCTTCCACATCGGCCGCATGCTGTTCACCGGCGACACTCTTTCGGCCGGGGGGATCGGCGAAACCTCCAGCGGCTACGAGCGGGCCCTGCTGCTTTCCTCGATCAACAGCAAACTGCTGGATCTGCCCGGAGGGGTGTTCGTCTTCCCCGGGCACGGCCCCCCCAGCACCCTGGAGGTGGAGAGGCGCTTCAATCCCTATCTGGCGGACACCAGCCCGCGCCAGTAGGCGGCGAAGCGCGCCGGCAGCGGGCTGCGGAAGCTGGTCGGCTGCGGGCAGCCCGGCAGCCGCAGCCGCAGGCGGCAGGCGTGCAGCATCATCTCCGCCCTGACCTTGCTGCCGTACAGGGAATCCCCGACGATCGGGCAGCCCAGCGAGGAAAGATGCACCCGCAGCTGGTGGGTCCGGCCCGTGTGCGGCCTCAGGCTGAGCAGGCAGTGCCCGGCCTTGCGCCGCAGCACCCGGTACAGGGTGACCGCCCGCTTGCCATGGGTTCCCGCCGCCAGGCTGCGGAAGCGCTTGCGGTTGCGCCGGTCGCGGGCCAGGCGGGATTCGATCCGGCCGGCCTCCGCCGGCGGCTGGCCCTGCACAATGGCCACGTACAGCTTGCCCACCCGGCGCAGCCGGAACTGGCGGGCCAGGAACTCCCGGCTGGCCAGGTTCTTGGCGGTGATGATCACCCCGGAAGTGCCCTTGTCCAGGCGGTGGACCACCCCCGGCCTGACCTCCCCCTCGGGAAACTCCCCGCCCAGGCGGGAACAGTGGTACAGCAGGGCGTTCACCAGGGTGCCGGAGGGATTGCCCGCCGCCGGATGCACCACCAGGCCCGCCGGCTTGTCCACCACCACGACATTGCGGTCCTCGTACAGGATGCTCAGGGGAATGGCTTCCGGCAGGAGCTCCACCACGGGGGCGTCCCGGTACTCGACGAAAAGAAGGTCTCCCGGGGCGAGGCGCCGGCTCAGCTTGGCCGGCTTTCCGTTCAGCAGCAGCCGCGTGACGCGCTTGCGGGCCTGGCTGCGGCTGAACAGGCGGAGGGTGTCGGCGATATAGCTGTCCGCCCGGGTGCCCGGCGGGACCTGCTCAGCGATCCGGACTTCGACGCTTCGCGGCTCGGCGCTCAAGGGCCTTCCCGATCAGGTAGTCCGTCAGGGCCAGGGTCAGGGACAGCGAGACGGCGGTCAACAGCACGCCGTAGGTTTCCCATTTCTCATAGGGCACGGCATCCGGGCGGCGGGCCGGCCAGGGGGCGTACACGGGCAGCATGTCGTTGGCGAAATACCGGTAGATGTCGTAGACCTCGTAGGAAAAAAACAGGGTCAGGGGAAAGGAGCCGAAGAGCACGATCTCTCCCCGTCGCAGGGCCCGCAAGCCCGGGCTGAACTCCTCTTCCTCGTACTCCTCCGGCTGCGAAGCGGCCGGTGGAGAGGGCAAAGGGGTCGACGCTGGAGCGGCAGGCGGGCTGGGCGGGGTTTCAGTTTGGGCGAAGGCGCTCGACCCCACCGCCGCCAGCATCAGCCACAGGGCCGCCCGTCGGATCACGGGGTGAGCCTCGGACCGAACAGCGCCGTGCCCAGGCGCACCTGGGTGGAGCCCTCCTCCACGGCGATCTCGAAGTCCCCGGACATCCCCATGGAAAGCACTTCCAGCGGCAGGCTCGCGTAGCCGGCCCGCAGCCGCTCCAGCAGCCTGGCCAGGCGGCGGAAGGCGGCGCGCGCCGGTTCCGGCTCCGCGGTGAGCGGACCGACCGTCATCAGCCCGCGCAGGCGCAGGTGCGGCAGGCCGAGGATCGGCTCCACGGCGGCCAGCAGCTCCTCCTCCCCGGCGAAGCCGAACTTGGTGGCCTCCCCCGAGGTGTTCATCTCCAGCAGGATATCCAGCGTGCGGCCCGAGACGGCGCAAGCCGCCTCCAGCGCCTGCGCGGTTTCCACCTTGTCGATGGAGTCCACCGCCTCGAAAAGCTCGGCGGCCTTGCGGGCCTTGTTGCGCTGCAGGTGCCCGATCAGGTGCAGGGAAAGGGGAGGCAATCCCGGCCGGGCGGGGGCTCCCGCCCCGCCGGCCCCGTACTTGGCCTCCGCCTCCTGCACCCGGTTCTCCCCGAACAGCCGCAGGCCGGCGGCGCAGGCCGCCTCGACCTCGGCCAGCGGCACGGTCTTGGTCACCGCCATGACGGCCACCCGGGAGGGGTCGCGCCCGGAGCGCTCGGCGGCGCGGGCCAGCGCCTCGCGCGCCCTTTCCAGGTTGCGCGCTATCTGCCCGGATCCGGCCACCCGTCCCCCTACCAGCGCAGCTCCGCCACGGGCGGGTAGGCCTTGCGCACGGCCAGCGCGAGGGGGATGCCGGCCGCCAGGCCGGCCACGTTCTGCAGCAGGTTCCCGGGCAGCTCCACCAGCGCCGCGCCGGCGCCGTACATCACCGCTCCGGCGGCGAAATAGCCGCCGCACATGACCAGGGTGCCGACTGCGCCCGCGGCGAGCCAGGCGGGAGGCATGGGCCAGCGCCCTCGCCCGCGCAGCGGGACCGCGGCCACCAGCGCAGCCAGCAGGCCCTGCAGCCCGTGCACGAAAAGGGAGATGGGAATCCACTGCGGGTAACCGGCCAGCAGGTCCGCCAGCGCGGTGCCCAGGCCTCCGCTCAACAGAGCGGTGAACGGGCCTAGCGCGAAGGCGCTGAAGTAGATGGCCACGTCCCCGAGGTTCAGGTAGCCGCGGGTCGGGGCGATGGGGATGCGCACGAGGTAGGTGAACACGGCGGTCACCGCTGTGAGCACGGCCACCGTGGCGATGCGCAGCGCCAGGCTGCCAGGCAGCCGGCGCCGGTCGTTTTTCGCTCTGGGCATGGACCCAGTATATCAGTAGGCGGCGCCCGCCGCCAGGGCCGGCGTCAGGACCGCCGCGGCCAGCGCGGCCGCCCCCAGCAGGACGGCTGCCAGAACGCTGGCCGCCAGGCGCCGGCCGCCCGGCAGCCGCTTGAGCGAAGTGCGGCGGGTCTTCAGGCCCACCCCGCGCAGCTCCAGGGCCATGGCCAGCGCGGGAATGCGGCGGATGGAGAGGATCAGCACCGAGGTCAGCAGCGGCAGCAGCGCCCCGAGGGCCCGCAGGCCCCGGGCGGGCGGCGCGCCGTCCCCCGCCCGCCGCAGGCGGTGCGCGTCCTGGACCTGGTCGAACAGCCCCTTCAGGCCCGGCACGTACTGCAGGGCCACGCTGACCACCAGCCCTGCCCCGAAAGGCAGACCGAAAGCCCGCAGGGCCAGGATCAGGTCCGAGGGAGCCGTGCTGCGCAGCAGCGCGAAAAAGGCGAAGGTGACCCCGCTCAGGCGCAGGGCCAGGCGCGCCGCCTCCCGCGCCCCGTCGGCGGACAGCAGGGTGAACCCGCCGATTCGCAGCCAGGCCTGCCCGCCGCGGTGGAAGGGGGGGGTCAGCAGCAGGACCAGCAGCAGCAGGGGGGCGATGGTTCGCAGCGGACGCACGAGCTCGCGGAGGCCCAGGCCAAGCCAGATGGCCAGGGACAGCGCTCCCAGATACGCTCCCAGCAGGGCCAGGGGCAGGGGCAGGAAGAAAAGCACGGTGAACAGGACCGCCAGCGGCAGCTTGCAGCGGGGATCCAAACGGTGCAGCGGGCCGTCACCCGGCAGGTAGAACGAGCCGTTCAGGCGACCCTCCCCTTCTGCAGGCGCACGGTGGCATCGGCCACCCGGGAGGCCAGCTCCAGGTCGTGGGTGATCACCACCAGGCCGCGGGCCCGGTCCCGGAACAAATCCAGCAGGCGGGCGAACTCCGGGGCGCCCAGCCCGGAATCCCCCTCGTCGAAGATGACCACGGGCCTGTCCAGCAGGTGGTAGACGGCGGCCTGCAGGCGTTTGCGCGCGCCGTAGCTCAGCAACGCCGGCGGGGCGGAGAGCCCCGGCAGGCGGAAGGTCTCCACGGCGCCCCGCAGCCTGGCGGCGATCCGCTCCTCCTCCAGTCCCTGGAGCCTGAGCCCGTAGGCCAGCTCCTCCTCGACGGTCGGCAGGAAGATCTGCAGGTCCGGGTCCTGGAAGATATAAGCCACCCGGCGGCTCAGGGACGCTCTGTCCATGACCCGCGAATCGCCGTCCGGGCGGAAGCGAACCGTGCCTTCCGCGGGAGCCAGCAGCCCGCAGAGGATCCTGGCCAGGGTGCTCTTGCCCGAGCCGTTGTCCCCCACCACCGCCAGGGTGCCGCCGCGAGGTATGCGCAGGCGGGGGATTTCCAGGCGGAAGTCCCCTTCTCCGGGATAGGCGAAACGCAGGTCTTCCGCCTCCAGAATGGCCGCGCCGGCCCCGCCAGCTGGCTCGGGAGCGCGGCCTCCGCGCGCCGAGCTCGAAGCCCTCCTTCCGCAGCAGGGCGTGGAAGGCGGCCGTGCCCGGGCGCACCTCCCGCAGGCGGCCCCCGGACAGGAGAAAGACGCGGTCAACGCGCCCGCCGAACAGCTCGTACCACTTGGCGGAGGTGATCAGGACCGTCCGCCCGGAAGCCCGCAGGCTCTCCAGCAGGCGCAGCCTGGTCCCGGAGTCCAGCTCCTCGAAGGTCTCATCCAGCAGCCACACCGCCGGGCGCACGGCCAGCAGGCAGGCCACGGCCAGCTTCTTCTTTTCGCCGCCCGAGAGGGTCTGCGGGTCGCGGTCGGCCGGGAGCGCCAGCGAGCTCAATGCGGCTTCCACGCTGCGCCGGATGCGCGGCGCGGGCCAGCCCCAGCGATTCCAGGGCGAAGGCGGCCTCGGCGTCGCAGCGCGCGGTGAAGAGCTGCTCCGCGGGATTCTGGAAGACCAGCCCGACGTCCCGGATCCGCTCGTACGGCCTGGATTCCAGGATCGAGCGGCCGGCGATCCGGATGCTCCCCTCCAGCGCGCCGCCGGAAAAACGGGGCACCAGGCCGGCCAGGATGCGGCAGAGGGTGGACTTGCCGGAGTCCGGCGCACCGAGCACCAGGGCGATCTGCCCCGCGGGAAGCTCGAGGTCCAGCTCCCGGAACAGGGGCGCCGCGGGCAGATTCGGGTAGTCAGGGAAACGGAAGCTCAGGCCCCGGACTTCGAGCGCGCTCTTCAAAACGGCCAGAATCCGCTATCCTGCCAGATCTCCTCCAGCAGCTCCTGGTTGATGCGGGCCAGGAAGCGCTGGTGGCCGCGCTCCCAGTCCGCCAGCCACTGGTACAGGTCGCGCTCCGCCGGATCGGCCGCCTGCCCGGCCCGCTGCGAGTACAGGGCCACGGCCTTGTTCTCCATGTCGATGGCCGCGGAAATGGCCGCCGCCTCGTAGCTGGCGGCACCGATCTGCTTGCGGATGTCGCCGCTCAGCACGAGTTTGGCCAGCGTGTCGGGCACCGCGCCGCGGGCCGCGGCCGCGGGTCCGCCGCGCTCGGCCAGCATCTCGGCGTGCTTCTTTTCCTCCTCGGCCAGGGTGCGGAACAGCTCCCGCACGGCGGGGCTGCGGGTCTGCCCGGCCACCTGTTCGTAGAAGGCCATCCCCTGCCGCTCCAGAAGCAGGGCCATCTTCAGCACTTCGATCGCGGCATTGTCCGGTCATCGGTCCCCCCGCCTCCTTTATGCGACGATTGCCTGAAAAAAGTCAAGGTTGCCGCTCCCGCGCATCCTTAGTATATTCGTCTGGTAATTTCCTCCTTAGTTTTGCCCACCGGCCCCTGCCGTTGGCTGCGGGCGGGTGGGCCTTTTATTGCCTCGACCCGCGGCGCCGGGATATACTGCGACGGACGAATCATGGGCAACATCACTCCCGCGGAGAATTTCCGCCGGCTGTGGAAGGGCACCCCCCAATGGCTTCCCTTCACCTTCGACATAGGGGCCATCCAGGGATTCACCGACCCTCTGCTGGCGCGCTTCCAGGCCGAGACCGGAGCCGTCGATCCGGCGGATCATTTCGGCTACGACTTCCGCTGCCTTTCCCTGGGTTCCCGCTTCGGGGGCGAGGACCCCCGGCTTTTCCACGGCGAGGTGGAGCCGGAGACCACCTTCGACGAGTGGGGCGTGGGGCATTGGGCCGGCGGGGCCCAGGCCACCTACGAGCGCATGTACGCGCCCCTGGCCGCGGCCCGCAGCGTGCGGGACGTGGAGGCCCTGCCCCTGCCCATCGTGCAACGCCTGCCCGACCCCTCCCTGCCCGGCAGGCTGCGGGAGCGCGGCTACCCGCTTTTCGGATACGCCGGGAGCATCTACGAGTGGTCCTGGTGGCTGCGCGGGATGCAGGGCTTCCTGGAGGACCTCCTGCTGGCCCCCAGCGTGGCGGAGGCGATCACCCACAAGGTCGCGGCGCACACGCGGGCCCTGGCCCTGGCCACCGCGCAGGCGGGCATCGAGGTGCTCTGCTTCTACGACGACGCCGGCATGCAGACCGGGCTGCAGCTGGACCCGAAGTTGTGGCGGCGCTTCGTCAAGCCGCGCTGGCGGGAGGTGCTGGATACGGTGCGCGCGCGCTTTCCCGAGTGCCGCTTCTTCCTGCACAGCTGCGGGGACATACGGGCCATCGTGCCGGACATCGCCGAGCTGGGCTTCCACATCCTGCACCCCGTGCAGCCGGAGTGCATGGACCTGGCGGAGGTCAAGCGCGAGTTCGGACGGGACCTGGTGCTGTGCGCCACCCTGAGCGCCCAGCGCCTGCTGCCCTTCGGCACGCCGGTCCAGGTGCGGGAGGAGGTCCGGCGCCTGGCCGCCCTTTTCCGGGAGGACGGGCGGGGGATCCTCTGCCCTTCCAACCGCCTGCAGCCGGAAACCCCCTGGGAGAACGTGCTGGCCTTCGCCGGGGAGGCCCGGGCGCTGCGGCCGGGCGGCTGACCGCGCGCGGCCAGCCCGGCCCGCGGGCTATTCGATCCTGTCGGCTCCTCCCACCAGCTTGTTCAGGGAATACTCGATGATGCCGTCGGCGCCTCGCTCGATGAGCCGGGGGATGATCTCCCGCACGACCGCCTCGCTGACCATGACCTCCACGGAAAACCAGGGGGACTTGTAGAGTTGGGCAATGGTCGGCGCGGTGATGCAGGGCAGGATCGCCACCACCTCCTCCAGCTTCTCCTCCGGCACGTTCATTTTCAGCCCGACCATGCTGTCCGCGTTCAGCGCCCCCCGGAGCAGAAGCGCCAGCTGCCGGATCTTGGTCCTCTTCCAGGGATCCGCGTAGCTGGCCGGGTTGGCGATGAGCTTGGTGTTGCTCTCCAGCAGGGTGTGGATGATCTTCAGGCCATGGGCCCGGATCGTGGAGCCGGTCTCGGTGACCTCCACGATGGCGTCCACCAGCCCCTCCACGACCTTGGCCTCCGTGGCCCCCCAGGAGAACTCGATCTGGACCGGGATGCCCCGCTCCTGGAAATAGCGCCGCGTGAACTCCACCAGCTCGGTGGAGATCCTCTTGCCGGCGCAGTCCTCCAGCCGGGCGATCGGCGATTCGGAGGGCACCGCCAGGACCCAGCAGGCCTTCCGGGTGCTGGCCTTGGAATAGACCAGGTCGGAAATGATCTCCACCTTGGCCTGGGTCTCCAGCACCCAGTCCAGGCCGGTGAGGCCCACGTCCAGGACACCGCTCTCCACGTAGCGGGCCATTTCCTGGGCCCGCACCAGCGCGCAGGACAGCTCCGCGTCGTCGATGGAGGGAAAGTAGTTGCGGGACGAGCTGCCGATGCGCCAACCGGCCTTGGCAAAGAGCTCGATGGTCGCCTGCTCCAGGCTGCCTTTGGGCACCCCCAGCTTCAGTTTTTTTTCGTTCACCCGCGCGCTCCCGTAGATCCGCTCCGGGTCGAAAACCCGGACCCCGTCCGTTACCAGGCCATCGCCCTCCAGGCGCCGGTGGAAGCAGCTGCGGTAGCCCGTGTGGCAGGCCGCCTCCCCCACCTGATGCACCTTCAACAGCACGGTGTCCAGGTCGCAGTCCACCCGTATTTCCCGCACCTCCTGCAGGTTCCCGCTCTGCTCGCCTTTCTTCCAGAGCTTCCCGCGGCTGCGCGACCAGTAGTGGGCCACGCCCGTGGACAGGGTCAGGGCCCAGGATTGCGGGTTGAGATAGGCCAGCATCAGGACCTCTCCGCTGGAGTGGTCCTGCACGATGGCGGGCACCAGCCCGCCGCATTTTTCGAAATCTGGTTGTACCACGGTTTTATTTCTTGAACTTGTCGAACTTGTACTCCACCCGGGTCGTCTCGGACCTGGTTTCGTACAGGAAGGTCAGCACGACGATGATGTTGTGCTCCAGCACGATCAGGGACTGCTTGAAGTCGGTGATCGAGGGCTGGTACACCTCGATCCAGCTGTTCACGTCGTTCTGCACGCTCTGCACCTCGCCCTGGAACACCTTCACCATGCGCGGCCTCCTTGCGGCTAAAGTAGCAGCGGCCGGGCGCGGAGTCAACGCCTGCCTGGGGCGCCCCGGCCGCGGCGCTTGACAGCGACGGGGGAAATTCAGGAACATATACTCATGGCAACAATCCAATCCCTCATCGCGGAAATCAACGGCCTGAAAGCCCGGCAACCGGAGGAGTCCAAGTTCAAGGACTGGAAGGAGAAGGTCGAGAAGCAGCTGGAGGAATCCTACGGCAAGGCTTCCGAGCCGGTGCAGAGGTTCAAGCGCTGCCGCTTTTTCAGCTTCGAGCGCTCGGGCAAGCCCCGCACCGCCCCTTTGAGCGAAGCGGAGCGGGGCGAGTTCATCCGCTGCCTGGAGGAAGCCAAGCGCAGCCTGCAAGGCCTGGCCTGAGGGCTGGGGTCCGGACTTCGGTCCCGGGGTCGGCAAAAAAAAGCGGGTCCCCGGGTAAAGGAGGTGGAAACCCCAGGGACCCTCGCGCTCTCAGCTCTCGATACAAAAAACAATTCAGAATGAAAAAAGTTACAAAACACGACCCGGTTCCCGAGGGGCTTCCTGGCCCTGTGTTGGATGCCGAGCTGGAGCGCCTGCTGGCCGAGGTGGAGCGGCTGGAGACGGGGGCGCAGGTCGCAGGCCTTCGCGGTCTCTGGGCTGAAGGACCTGGACGGCGAGCTGGCCATCGTGGAAGCCCAGCTGCGCCTGGCCCTGCGACTGATGAAGGCCGCCCGCCCGGAGCACGCCCGCATCCGGGCAGTGGCGCTGCGGGCCGCCCGTCGCCTGGAGGAGCTGCAGGAGGAGAACCTCAGCGAGGAGCAGCGCGGCCTGGTCGCCGCCTCCCCTGGATACGCCCGGGTCCGCGAGCTGTTCCAGAGTTTCATCCTGCACGGCGGCGGCGGATATCTGGAGCCGGAGGAGCCGGAAGGCCGCCAGGCCCGCCTGGTGGCCGGCGCGGTGGTGGGCGCGCTGCGCAAGTACGGCCGCGAGGAGGAGGGCATCCCTGAAGGCCAGGAGCTGGTCTATTCCGCGCGCAGTATGCTGATGCCGCTTTCCCAGGCGGTGCATTACCTGGAGAACGAGGCGCTGCCCGCCCTGGAACGGGAGCTGGCTGCGGACCCGGGCAATGCCGGGCTGCAGGCACAAGCCCGCGAAACCTTCGCCAGGCTGGAAGCCTATCGGGGCATGCGCTTCGCCCCCCGCTCCACGCCGATCGTCATCGAGAAGGGCTTCTACACCGAGTGGTGGAGCCAGTTCAGCGCCGACGGGGAGCTTATGGTCAGCATCCCGCTTCCCGTGCGCTTCCGCTCCGGCACCGACCTGGACCGCCTCCGCGACCTGGTGCGCACCGAGGTGGTGCGCCGGCTGGCCGGTCGCCGGGTGTGCCCCGCCCTGGACCGCGAGTACCGCTACCGCCGCAGCCTGGAAAGCGGCCGCGCGGGAAGCACGCGCCTGCCGGGCTTCAAGCTGGACACCCTTCACGGCTTCGCGGAGCTGAAGAACCTGTACCCCGGCCTGAAGCGCATCGAGGACAAGCAGGAGCTGGCCGCCCTGGCCCAGCTGGCCATCGGCCAGCGGCCGCCTGGCCGCGGTAAACGCGCTTCTGGGGATGATGAAAAAGGATAAGCCCTCGCCGCCACTGCTGGCCTGACTGCCTGCCGATCAAATCAAAATGGAAGCAGTCCGATGTCAAGGATAAATGCGGAGAGCAATTGCCACAAGAAAACCACTTGAGCAATGAATCTCTGCTGCTATCGCTTCCAGTATTTTCAGGGCGGTCCTAAAAATGACGCTGAAAAATAGATGAGTAAAGAATAGCCCAAAAACCAATATAGCAATGATTAGCGGAATCTTTCGATCGCAGGCGGCCATACTGCCTTACATTATAGGCGAAAGCCGTCCCATAGGAGCGCCTTTCGCTGGCGAACGGATTTATTAGACTTGGCTGGGGCAAGGCCGGCTGCAACGGGTGCCACGTTTGAAGCAGCCGCTATGACTTCCGGAGCGGAATTGAAATAAGAAGAAAAACCGCATCTCTGTTATGAAGAGTGCCTAGGGAAATGAAACCCCAGGAACTGCAACCCCAGGACTCCTGCGGACCGAAGCAACCACGGCCAAAGAATACTGTAGGATTTCGGGATACATCGAATAAACCGCAGGATTCCCTGGTTCGTATCAGAGCTGCTACTAGCGAGACACCGGCGCCTATCGCTGCTCCGCCAGCAGCATAATTCAAGGGCGTCGGCATCCTGTAAAATATCAGTTGCCCCTTGAGCCCCGAAACGAAGGCCGATTGCCCCGGGAACTGCGGTGAGGAGAAAGCCAGCGAGTCCCCACAAAGGCTCTGTCCTTAACCAGCTCAGGCTCAGAATCCATAGATTCTTGTTCGCCATCAGGGAATGCTTCCCGTCATCCGCCAAAGCTGCTGAGGTGATAAGGACGATGGAAATGAGACCGATTTGCAATATTTCCGTTGGCTGCTGGCGGCGAATCTGTTTTGGGCGGTGCCAGGTTTGAACTGACGACCCCCTGGGTGTAAAGCAAACCCCAAATGATTATGGCGCGTTTGGGCGCACTTTAAGGCCGTTTATCGCTACAGAACGCATAGAAAATCTGGGCGAGCATCATTTCATCTACGTTAGCGCCTACGGTGGGGCTGGCCGGCTCGCGGCAGCTGACCCCCTGGTATTCGCCCAGGTGGTCGCCTTCTGCCGGCCAGGTGCGGCTAGTCTTAACCCTGGTCCAAGTAGTAGCGCAGCTCGCCTTGTGCGCTGACCACCTCGTTGATCCATCTCGTGCTCGGTCGATGGTTCGGCGTAACGCTTATCTCGCACATGGCCTCGTGCACGGCAGGAAAGCAGCGCGCTCGCTCCATCGGGGACATGGCCGCCTTTGCGCGCTGGGTCTGGTGTGCCGTGTAGTAGGCCTTCAGCTCGCCCTTGAAAACGCGCAATAGCTCCCGCGCTTTCGTGACTTTATCCGGGGCCAGCCGCCCGGGTGCGTCGCCGAGCGCCTGCAGCAACTCCTCGGATTCCGCTATCAGGCCCTTCAAGAAGTCCATGCATTCCTGATCGCTCTTAAACATAGGTTCCTCCGGCCAAAGCATAGCATCGCCGAACAGGTTGCTGCCAGCTCGGCTCCTGGCGCCCGGCCGCGGCGGGGTGTAGGATGCGCAAATGAAGATAGGGAGGAGACCGCGTGCCAGCTCCCGGACTGTCGACATGGTGAGGCGGGAGTGTTTCAAGCTATTATCGGCCCTGGATTGCTCGGAGGAGGATTTCCTTCTCCGGCTCCGCAGTCATTTCGATACGGTGCGATGTTACCACGGAACTAGACTTTATACCGGCAAAGAACTTGAAAGCGGATTACGAGGCTCATCGAGCAAGATAGTTCAATCACTTGCTGCCCAAGTTTTTCTTCCTCAGCTTCTTTCAAACCCTGATGCCTGTGCTCGCGCAGAGGAAGTGATTAACGCATATGAAGTGGAGGAACCAGGAAGCATCTTCTTCTTCCTTGACTGGCGAGTCCTGCAAGACGCGGTGCTGCCATTATCTTACGTTCGGAGCAGTCTTTGCTGCGCTTGCGGGATGACTAAAGGCAGAAGATCGGCAGATTGGACTATAAAACCATCATGCTGAAGACCGGGTTTCCGGCAATCGTGACCTGTGACATTCCCTTGGATTGGTTTTCAAAGTACGAACAGTCTCAGCTCTATGACCTCGTGGGCGCAACGCTCGAGGAGACTCTCAATTTTCCACCTAACCTGAGGCTTGATCGCGACCTCCCTGCTCAATACATCGTATCTATTGACCGGGTTGAAGCGGCACCAGACATCTACGGCATAGAATTTGGGTAACGGCCCCCGGCGCGCCCCAGGGGCCTGCGGCCTCACCCCGTCCACCCCGTGCCCTGCGGCCCCGGCGTGGGCAGGCCGCGTTTGCGGGCGATGTAGGCGGCCAAGGGCCTCGTGGTCAGGCGCCCTGGGCCTGCAGTGCTCTCAGCTTTGCCCGGGCGCTTATGAAGTCGTACAGGAAATCGGCGATCGGGAGACGCACCTTCCCCGGGGCAGCCCCGCCCCGCGGTTCAGGAACGCCCCCTCCAGCCTCCTCCCCAGGGCACCTACGCCGATGGGCGCATCGGGCAGGGCGCCTACGCCGATGCTCGCTGCGGGCAGCGTGCCGGCCATGACCTCCAGGAGCATCTCCAGCTCCTCGGCGGGCTGGCGGGCATCAGCGGCGGCGATCGCCTCCAGCGCGCTCCAGGCATCTGAACTCAGGTGAAGGGTCATTCTGCGAACCTCGTTCATGTGTACCTCCTTGAAGCAAGGGCCCCCGAGCGGCACGGCCCGGGGGCCATGGGGCGATGCGCGCTCGCGGATGTCGTTCAGGATGCTGTAGGCCTTCCCGGTCATTTCCGGCGCGACCATTAGACAGACCTGGGCCAGCTTCGCAAGCTCCTCCAGCGTCCGCTCCCGCGAGTCGGTCGGCGATCGGCAGGTGCTCCATCGTTTCGTAGACGCCCTCCAGGTACGCAGTCAGTTCCGCGACGGTCTCCACCTTGCCGGTTTTCACAGCGGTCTGCGCGTTCATGCGCTCACCCCCGCCAGCTCCCGGAGCCGGTCCTCGAAGTGCCCACCCCTCGATTGTTCCATGAGGAGCCCTGTCTTGGCGCGCAGAGCCTCCTCGCACTGTAGGTCGGCGTCGACATAGGAGACCACGGCATCCAGCACGTACTCCCGCACGGGCCGGCCGGCGACCTCCGCCGCCTTGCGCAGAACGCGCTCGAAGGCGGCGGGCATCTCGATGGTGACGGCGACGGTTTTCATGCGGTGGCCCCCACCGCCTC